>JAZDNG010000003.1:0-14130 GCA_043800065.1 Candidatus Omnitrophota bacterium | reverse complement strand
CTACCCCCAGGGCGGCGAAAAACAGCTGATCAAAGCGGTATTAAAGCGCGAGGTACCCTCCGGCAAATTGCCGTTTGACGTAGGCGCGCTGGTGCAGAATGTGGCTACCACCTACGCGGTGTATGAAGCGGTATATCTGGGTAAGCCGTTATACGAAAGGGTTGTAACTGTAACCGGCGACTGCCTTGAGCACCCTGCTAATTTATTAACGCGTATAGGCACGCCGATAAAAGAACTTATAGAACAATGCGGCCCGCTAAAGAAAGAGCCAAAAAAGATCGTATTCGGCGGGCCTATGATGGGTATAGCCCAGTACAGCCTTGAGGTCCCCGTAATAAAAAGCACTAACGGCATAATTTTGCTTTCGGAAGGTGAAATTGATGCGGCTAAAGAGAGGCTTTGCATACGCTGCGCGCGCTGCGTAGAGTATTGCCCGCTCGGACTTATGCCGTGCATGATGAGCTTAGCTTCGGAAAAAGAGAAATGGGATCTGGCTAAGGCCTACGGATCCTTGGAATGCATGGAGTGCGGCGCCTGCAATTATGTCTGCCCGCAAAAACGGAATATTGTGCAAGCCATTAAACACGCCAAAACAAGGATACCCAAATAATAGTAGGGGAGGTTTAAACCTCCCCTACTACTGTAGAGGAATATTATGAAAGAAATTGCTAGATATGGATTAATACTAGGCATTATATGCTTCCTGGCTAGCGGCATATTGGCTGCAGTCAACGCCGTTACTGAGCCGCGTATCGAGATTGAAAAGGAAAAAGAAGAGCGCCTTGCCCTAAAGGAAGTCATGCCTGACTCCGGCAATTTCGAGCCGGTATCGAAAGACGGCGAGTTTCTATATTATAAAGCCTATGACAGCTCAGGGCGCCTAAACGGGTTTGTAGTGAAGTCTGAGAGCAAGGGATATTCTTCTGATATTGAAGCCATGGCAGGACTCGGGCTTAATCTTGAAATCACAAACGTCAAAATCCTTTCTCAAAATGAGACGCCGGGACTTGGGACAAGAGTTACCGAACCAAAGTTCCTTGGCGAGTTCAAGGGAAAAGACATCACTTCCCTTAGCGAAGTGGATACCATAACCGGAGCTACGATCTCCTCAAGCTCTGTCATAAGAGCTGTGCAGAATAAAATTGCAGAGTTAAAAGATAGTTTATTAAAAGAAATAAATTAACGTCATTGCGAGGAGCGCAGCGACGAAGCAATCTAAGAGATTGCTTCCTGCTTCGGCTTTGCCTCGCAGTCGCAATGACAAGACAGGAACACGCATGGAACTTCAAAATCGATTAATAGTAAGCGCGTCCCCGCATATACACGGCAAAGAGACGGTATCAAAAGTAATGTGGGCTGTATTTTTAGCTCTCATTCCTGCCGGCATTGCCGGCGTGGTAATATTCGGCATACCCGCATTAAGGGTCATCATAGTATCAATATTAAGCTGCATCATAAGCGAGGCATTAATACAGAAGCTGACTAACCGAAGGATCACTATTACCGACGGCTCTGCGGCTCTTACAGGGCTTCTTTTGGCGTACAATCTTTCCGCAAGCGTCCCTTTATGGATACCCGTTGCCGGCGGATTCTTCGCCATGGCGATCTGCAAGCAGGTATTCGGCGGCTTGGGTGCCAATATATTTAACCCGGCGCTCGGCGCGCGCGCATTTCTTTTGGCGTCCTGGCCCAAACAGATGACTGAATTCCCAAAACCGTTAAGTGTGGACGCCATAACATCCGCCACGCCTCTTGTAATGTTTAAAGAGGGCAAAGTCCAGGCATTATCGCAGCTCGATCTTACATATTTTGATATGTTTTTAGGTAAACGCGGCGGTTGTATCGGCGAAATATGCATCGCGGCGCTTTTGATCGGCGCGGCTTACCTTTTATTGAAAAAATATATATGGTGGCAAACGCCGTTTGGTTTTATATTGACACTTGGGTTCTTAAGCTGGGCTTTCGGCGCCCAGGGATTTTTTAAAGGCGATTTCTTATTCAGCATCATGTCGGGAGGTTTAGTACTGGGGGCATTCTTCATGGCGACCGATTATGTAACTTCGCCGATGACAAAACAAGGACAGCTTATATTCGGCATCGCCTGCGGAGCCATCGTTTTTGTCATACGCCGGTTCGGCGGCTACCCCGAAGGCGTCTCCTATGCCATTTTAATAATGAATGCTTTTGTGCCGTTGATTGACAGGTATGTAAAACCAAGGCCTTACGGACAAATATAGTAGCCGACGTTTAAACGTCGGCTACATTGTGGATAACTCAACTAATACATGAAAAAATTAATACGCGAATTCACAAAAGGCATTACGGTTGAAAACCCGACGTTCGGGATGATACTCGGCCTCTGCCCCACTCTTGCGGTCTCCACATCCGTGCAAAACGCCGTCGGCATGGGAATTGCGGCAACTTTTGTGCTGGTAGGTTCAAACACGATAATCTCGGCGCTGCGCCATTTTATACCCGGTAGAATACGCCTGCCGGCTTTTATAGTGGTAATAGCGACATTTGTAACGATATGCGAGCTTGTCCTTAAGGCATATTTTCCGGCTCTGAATGAGTCTCTCGGTATCTTTGTGCCGCTCATAGTGGTAAATTGTATAATCCTCGCGCGAGCAGAGGCATTTGCCTCCAAAAATCCTATTTTACCTTCTGTCTTTGACGGCCTGGGCATGGGCGCGGGTTTCACTCTTGCGTTAGTCATGATCTCCTCTATACGCGAGTTGATGGGCTCAGGCAGCATAATGGGAATAAAATTATTAAATAACTTCGAACCTGTGATAATGATGGTATTGGCGCCGGGCGCGCTTCTGACGCTGGGCCTTCTCATAGGCCTGACGAATTTACTGCGGCAAAAACGCATGGAAAGGGCTGTAAAGTAATGGAAATAGGAAAGCTGATATCCATAGCGATAAGCATGATCTTCGTAAACAACTTCATCCTTTCCAAATTCCTGGGATTGTGCCCTTTCCTCGGCGTGTCAAAGGATATGAAGCCGGCTGTATCGATGGGCTTTGCGGTCATATTCGTTATGACGTCCTCGGCCATCATAACATGGGGGCTTTATAATTTTATACTCATCCCTTTTCGCATAGAGTACCTCAGGACAATAAGTTTCATACTTGTCATAGGGGCATTTGTCCAATTCATAGAAATGGTTATACGCAAGACCTCTCCTCCTTTATACAAAGCTTTGGGCATATATCTACCTCTCATAACCACAAATTGCGCCGTCCTGGGAGTTACCGTACTTAACTCGAACGACTTCTTCTCTTCCGGAGGAGCTGTGGCGGGAAGCTTTGTTTACGCCGTATGCCAGGCCTTCTTTGCCGGCATAGGATTTATGCTGGCGCTCATAATGATGTCGGGCATAAGAGAGCGCCTTGAACTAATAGATGTGCCGGAGAGCCTTAAGGGTATCCCGATAGCATTTATCGTAGCTTCGCTCATGAGCTTGGCTTTCATGGGATTTAGCGGCTTCAAACTTTAAAGGGGACGTTAAAGGGGACGTTTCCCTTTAATGCAACTATTTGCAAATAAAGGAATTACAACAAGCCATTTTCCAGATGTAACGAGGCAAAGGAAATAAATAAGTGGAAAACGCCAAGTTGTATCTCATTGACTTGTAAGGGTTTGGAGCAAAGGGAAACGTCCCCTTAATGAGGTTGGGATTTAGCGGATTTAAATTATGAACCCTATGGATATAATAATTCCTGTTTTGACTCTGACGATTCTGGGCGTAGCTTTCGGCATCGGGCTTGCCATGGCCTCAAAGAAATTCTGCATCCTCATGGACCCGCGCATAGAAGAGATATACAAGCATCTACCCGGAGCAAACTGCGGGGCGTGCGGCGCGGGCGCCTGCATGGGTTTTGCGGAAGCGCTTATTCACGGCACCTGCACCATAGATCGCTGCTCAGTTATTAAAGAAGAGGCGCGCAAAGAAATATCGGATATTTTAGGCATAGAATTAAAGACAAGGATAAAGCAGGTTGCGATACTCCATTGCCACGGCGGTAACAAAAGGGCAAAGGATAAGTTTATCTACGCGGGGATCGAGGATTGCACCGCCGCAAGTCTCGTGATGGGCGGACCCAAGGCGTGCCGATACGGCTGCATAGGCTACGGAAGCTGCGTAGAAGTGTGTTCGTTTGGCGCTATAACCATGAACGATGAGGGGCTGCCTGTCGTAGATGAAGAAAAATGCACCGCGTGCGGAAACTGCATCCTTGTCTGTCCAAATAAATTATTCACACTTGCCCCCACCTCGAAGATTTACTCTATACGCTGCAAATCGCTCGATATGGGAAAAGCTGTTATGGATGCCTGTTTGGTGGGCTGTATAGGGTGCCGTAAGTGCGAGAAAGCCTGCCCTGTAAATGCCATAAAGATAATAGACAATTTAGCCGTGATTGATTATGAGATCTGCAATAACATGGGGAAATGCTTCGAGGCCTGCCCTACCAAAGCTATTGGCCGAAAGAATAAATAAGCTTCCTGTAGACCTTCCATATAGATACGAAAATCAAGATCATCCCGAAAAGTATTGCGTAGCGCACTTTAAGCTTGTCGATCGGCACGGTGATCTTATAACCCTCTTTCAATATAACCAGGCTGTCCGCGTGAATATCCAGGTCTCCGCCGTGTTCTTTGCAGCTGCGATTAAACGTGCCCTTCACTTCTATAAAATCGCCTATTTGATTATAAGCGCCTTTATTCGCAATATTTTTTACAAGGCCCTTAGGCGCCCATATCCCTATAGCAGTAGTAGCATTTTTGACATTTACCCAGACATGTTCGCCGCGCGCCATTATATCGCCTATGACCTCGCCTTCATACGCCACGGTTTTTCCGTCGTACCCTACCGCATCGTCGATAAGCTCGATACTGGAAATCGGCTCGGCATGCGTTGTAATGCAACAGGCTATTAGAATCATAGTCATTGCGACTGCGAGGCGAAGCCGAAGCAGGAAGCAATCCCAATTCCGAGATTGCTTCGGGTGCTTCGCACCCTCGCAATGACAATACTTAATTTTCGTCATCATTTCCCCTTTACAGCAGCTATGAAAAATCCTGCCAAAGTAAATATGGCAACGAATTCAAGCCTGCCCGCCCACATCTGAAACATATAGGTTATCTTCAATAACGTCGGCATGCTAGCGGCAGTTATGCCGCAGGAAAGCCCGACATTGGCAGAGGCAGATGTCGATTCGAACAAAGAGTCAAGAAAAGGATAGCCCAGGCACATACCCACAATAGCGCCGCCGACATAAAGCGCAATATACGCCAAAGTAATAAGGCAGGCGGATCGCACCTGCTTATCCCCTAAAACAATTTCCTTTATATGATGGAATTTTCCGATAACGACTGCGCTTTCCGGCAGGATTATGCGCCGTATATCGTGAGCCATCGCCTTAAATATAATGCCCAGCCTGAGCGCCTTGATACCGCCCGTCGTAGAGCAGGTGCTCCCGCCGAATGCCATAGCGATGGTAATGCCTACCAGCGCCAGCGGCCCCCACTCTTTTATGAACTGTTTTGCGTAAATAGTCATATAGCCCGTACCGCTGTGGCTTGATATCAGCTGGTAAAATCCTTTACGGAAAAACGCTATCGCATGGGGATAGGTATCAAACTGTTTTAACCCGAAAGCCGTAATGATGAAGGTAGCCATAATCGTTATAAAAAGCGTGATCGTCTCTATATTGCGCCTTATTTCCGCTTTGTTGCCGGACCATATAGCGTAATGGAGCTTAAAGTTGAGGGCGCCAAGAAGCATTATCACTATCGTGGTTATTTCAAATAAAAAACTGTGGTAGTAGAGAATACTCTGCGACTGCGGCGTAAACCCTCCGGTATCAAAGGCCGCAATAAATATGCACACCCCGTGGAAAAGGGAATTTTTCAAAGGTATACCTTCGTAAAATGCGACAAACGTCAAGACTGATGTTCCTAATATAAGATATGTTATACTGACCAGCCAGATAAACCTTGCGGTAGATATAACGTTCGGCAATATGCGCTCTTCTCTTGCCTCTCCCGCGTATATACTGAAAGCGCCTGCGGCGCCGCGCACCAAAAACGAGAGCGCGACTATGACTATGCCTTGGCCGCCTATGAACATAATAAGATGCCGCCATAGATTGTGCGAATAAGACAGGTGGTCAAGGTTTTGCACCAACGTCAGGCCTGTAGTGGCGAATCCGCTCATCGCGTCAAAGCAGGCATCAAGATACGATTTGAAATGGCCGCTCAAATAAAGAGGTACAGCGCCAAGAAACATGGCAACTAACCAGCTCAAAGATACTATGACCATGCCATGCATCCATTTGGGATCGCGCTCGGTATGGCACAATATGGTCAAGAGCATACCCAGGCTTAGAGTAAGAGATATGGAAATAAGAAAGTCTAATGAAGGGTTCGTCTCTCCGTAGGCAAGGCCGAGCGCAAGGGGAATCAGCATCATTACGCCCAAACCGAATGCTATTTTCCCTAAATAATAACCTATGATCTTGAAGTCTTCTTTTTGGGGTCTTGGGATCATACTTTCAGCCGGATTTTTTTAGTTACATCGTAAATAGCGTCGAGATGAAAAACGAAATGAGCATAACGAATAATATGGCGCTCACTTCAATAGTTATGCCTATAATCGCCTGCACAATCGGATTTTTCATTAGATCTTCCCTACAAACAGTTCAAGAAGCTGCTGTTTATTTTCTACAAGGGTAAGCGCTATTATATCGTCGCCGGCTTTTAAGACGGTCTTTCCTTTGGGTATAACGACATCGCCCGCGCGTATGATAGAAACAAGGACTGAATCGGATGGAAGGGTTATCTCCTGCACCATTTTGTTTATGACAGGTGAATCTTTGGGAAGGTCCACGCGCACTATGGCGAGCTTGCCTCTATTGAAACTCATAAGGTTTACAAAATCCGCGAAAGATACTTCTTCTTCTATGATCTTCGCCAGAATCCTTGTCGCATCTATGGGAATATCTATGCCGAGCTCCGCAAAGGTCCGCTCATTCTTCGGATCATTGACCCTGGCGACAGTCCTGCCTACGCCAAATCTCTCTTTGGCAAGCTGGCATATGACAAGGTTATCTTCGTCATCGCCCGTAACCGCCGCAACGACGTTCGCGCGCGAAATACCCGCATCTTCAAGGATCTTGAGCTCACAAGCGTCGCCGTTTATAACCAGAAAATTGCTGTCTTTGGCTATTTCATTGCATACGGCCTTACTTTTGTCTATTACAGCCACCGTGTGCTTGTCGGTGGAAAGTTTCCTGGCAAGAAAATATCCTACCTTCCCTCCGCCAATTATGATTATGTACATATATTACCTCTGCTTATTGTAGCCGACGTTTAAACGTTGGCTACAATCTAATTACATTCCGAATCTCTTCCTTATTCTGTCAAGGCTTGCTATCTTAATTACGGCAAGAAGCGTATCGCCGATTTTGACCTTTGCGTTCAGTTCGGGTATTATAATGCCCTCTACTCTCTTTATGATTGTAACTATAAGCTCGCCGGGGATATTTATCTCTCCTACTGCCTTCCCCTGAAAGTCCTTATTCACCTCTATTTCCAAAACGCCCAATTCGCCGCTTTCTATAAGATAACTTGAAAACTTTGATTCAACTACCTTGTCTCTTATCATAGCGGCGAAAAGTATAGTGCCGCTTATAACATCTAATCCCAGGGCCTTATAAATATTGGCCCTGTTCGGATCATAAACCCGGACTATGACCTTGGGAACGTTAAATATTTTCTTGGCTACCTGGGCGGCAACCAGGTTTGTATTGTCGCCGTTTGTAACGGCGCAAAATGCATGGGCCTGGGTAATGCCGGCCGCCTTAAGCGAGTCTATATCAAAGCCATTGCCTACCAGCGTAATGCCGTTAAATGTCCTTCCAAGGCGTTCAAAGCTGGAGGGATTCCTATCTATTACGACGACATTGTGCCCCTCGCTTGATAGAAGCTTCGCAAGTTCAGAGCCCACCCTGCCGCAACCTAATATTATGACGTACATTCGAGCGCTCCTTATTATTAGCCTATACTATACCACAAAAATTCGACGGTGTCAAATTGGCCGGTTTCTAATCGTATTCGTCGCTTATTTCGCCGACTATCTCCTCGAGAAGGTCTTCCAGGGTGACCAGGCCTTCTACCTTGCCGTTTTCGCCGGTCACTATAGCCAGGTGTGTATGCCCCTTTTGGAACTCTGCCAGAAGTTCCGTAACCTTTTTGGAACCCGGGACGATTACCGGCGGCGATATGATATCATGCAAAACGACAAGGCCTTTATTGACGACCACGTTTAGGAGATCCTTTGTTTTTATTATACCCACGATATTCTCCGGCCCGGACTTATAAACAGGGAATCTGGAATAACCCGACTCAATAACCTTGTCCGGCATGTCGTCGATATTGGAATCTACGTCAAAAGAGACTATCTGATCCTTCGGAGTCATAACGCTCCTGACCACTGTTTTACTGAGATCGAGGACACGCGACAGCATCAAGTATCTCTCTTTAAGGAGCGTGCCATCTTCCTGAGCTATTTTAATAAAGGCTCTTATCCCTTCCTCCGTGATAAGAGCCTTTGCCTTCTTGGTACCGCCCGTAATTTTGGTGATAAAATTTATTACTACTGAAAAGGCGCTGGCCACGGGGGCAAGAAGGCGCACCAAAACATATATCGGCCTGGCTAATTTTAGCGAAAGTCTCTCGGCATACATTGCGGCATAACTCTTTGCCAGCACTTCAAAGAATATTATGAGAAAGGCCGCTATGATGGTGGCAAAAAGCACACCCTTTGCCTCTCCTGCCACAGAAATAAGTATTGCGGCAATAAGGGCGGTTATAAGCGCGTCTATTATATTATTTGTAATTAATATGGCCCCGAAGAATTTTTCGGGGGCTTCCATTATCTTTAATATTATCTGGGCGGGCTTTGAACCGTCGGATGCCAGTTTGCGGAGGCGTAAGCGGCTTATAGCGATGAATGAGATCTCTGATGCGGCAGTTACAGCAGCCAATAAAAGCAGTATAATTAGGGATAAGGCGTATAGGGCAGCCATAGTTTTACTATATTACCACGCCGCCGGCCGCTAGGCAAGGATTTTAAACAAGGAATCCGGTATTTTTCTTCGCTCGGGGTCGATTTCTTGTAATAATAGTGATACCTCTCCGAGCGAATAAAATTTTAGCCTCAGAGGCCCCGCCGCGGAGGGCTCGGCACTTCCTCCCTTTCGGGACTTCCTTCGGTCGTCGGCCATTTCGGCCTCGGTCGCCAGCCAAAAATCGGTTTCTCCCGCATACGTCGCTTTGCTCCTCTGCGGGATCCCGCCGAACATGTAAATGAGAGGCGGTGATAAAAGGGCGCTTGCTGTTCGCCGAAGGCGATCCCGCCCTTTTGGTCATGTAAGCATGCGCTATTATTTTCCAAAAGGGCGGGATGAGGCGGCACGGCAGTGCCAGCCGAGTTCAAGCGCCCCCGATTTTTGGCGCCAGCGAGAGGCGTCAAGAAATTTTACCTGAGCTCGGAGAGTATCACTATTATTTAAGTAAGTTCATCCAGGGGCAGGACGAAGGCCTTTATGCCTTCTGTGCCGAGGGACCTTCGCAGCTCTTTTACGCAGGACAATATTTTTTTAGCTTCGTCGTCTTTGCAGGCCACGTATAGAATACTGTTCCTGCCGGGCCATATGTCAGTGCCGAGATGCGTGCCGGAGGTATCGCCCTTGCCATAAGTGCCGTTTATTTTTGTATAATTCTTTACGGCGCAATGGGTTAGGACTTCCATAACTTCCATGTCAATAGCCTCATTATAGGATATCATTACCATTTTCATAATAACCTCAATTCAGTAGCGGAGGTTTACCTGTCCTCCGAAGGAGGAAACCTCCGCTACTATTTATGAACCGCGTTCTTCTTTATTCTTGCTTCCACTATTGCATAAAGCGTGGGTACGAAAAGCATTGTGATTAAAGTCGAGATCAAGAGTCCGCTCATTACCGTGATGCCAAGCGGCTGCCACGTTTCAGAGCCCTCCCCTCTTGACAGCGCCATAGGTAAAAGGGCCGCCAATGTTGTAATCGTCGTCATAAGTACCGGCCGTAATCTGTCTTTGCCGCCTTTTGTCACAGCATCAAACATCGAATAGCCTCGCGCGCGAAGTATGTTTATATAACTTATGAGTACTATGGCATTATTGACGACTATTCCCATCAGCATGATAATTCCAAGGAAGCTTATAATGCTTAGAGTTGTCCCTGTCAGGATAAATCCCAGAAATACCCCTGTAAATGTAAATGGCACAGCAAACATGACTACAAAGGGATCCACAAGCGACTCAAACTGGGCAGCCATTACCATATATACCAATATAATCCCCAGAAGGAGCAGCAAAGTTAAATCTTTAAATGCCTTTTGCTGCTCTTCAGCTTCGCCCCCGAAATTTATCATCATATCGGCGGGTATGGCTATGTTGCGCAATTCCTTTTCTATGTCTTCCTTGACCTTCCCGGCCGAACGGTCATATACGTTGCATTCCACCCTCACAACCCTTTCCCTGTTCTGCCGCTCTATTTCCACGGGCCCGGCTTTTTCGTAAACTTTAGCGAAATTAGCCAGTTTTATCTGTTCTCCCGTAAGCATAGAGACTATTGATAAGTTCTCCACATCCTCCACCTTGGAACGGAAAGACTCCTCCAGGCGTACGTATATATCATAGGTCTCCCCTTTTTCCCTGTATTTGGTGGCTGTCGATCCCTCTACGAAAGTCTTGACGCTTGAGGCTATGGTGTTCATTGTAATGCCGAGCGTAGCCGCCTTTTCCCTGTTTACTTCTATGACAAGCTCCGGACGGTTTATGTCCCTTGAAATGCTCGCGTCAACAACGCCCGGTACCTTTTCCATGGCCGTTTTTATCTTTCGCGCCAAGGCATCTGTTTCATCGAAAGAATGACCTATTATCTCCACCTGTATGGCCTTGCCGCCCATACCGGTTATTAGCCTTCCTATCGGATTTCCTGTGGAAACATCTGTCTTGATGACTCCGGGAATGGTTTCTATCTTCTTCCTGATAACCTGCCCCACTTCATTGACAGAACGTTTTCTCTCAGTCTTAGGCACAAGTTTGGCGCCGCTCACAATAACATGCTTTCCGGCCGAACCGCCCATGGCCCTTCCCATTCCGCCGGATGGTTCGCCGCTTCTGACATATATGTACTGCGCCTCCGGAGCGCTTTCTCTTAAAATATCTTCTACTTTTTGGGCTACCTTATCTGTTTCTTCAAGCCTTGTACCTAAAGGAAGCTCTACGGTTATGCGGATGTCGCCGCTATCCTCTTCCGGGATAAATTCGTTCCCTATAAATCGGGATAAAAATAGACTCAATATGAAAGCGCCTAAAAACCCTATTATGACGGTTTTTTTATGGCGCATGCACCAGTTAAGCGCCTTCTCATAAATATCCTCCAGCCGGCCAAACCATCTCTCGGATGTCTCGTAAAATTTAGAAAACCCCGTTAGAAACGTCGTTTCTAACGGGGCGAGCCACTTTTGGCGGGAAGTAACAACATCCTTTTTTGGTTCAAGCTTTAACCATCTGGAACAGAGCATAGGCGTAAAAGTGCTGGCGGTAAAAAGCGAGGCCAGGAGTGTAACAATGATTATCGCGGCAAGCTGGCCAAATATGATGCCGACTACGCCGCTTATAAATAGCATAGGCATAAATACCACTATCGTAGTCAATGTCGAAGCTCCTACGGCAAGCAATATTTCAGATGTGCCGAAGATGGCCGCCTCTTGCGGCCTCTGGCCTCTTTCTATATGTCGCATGGCGTTATCCACGACGACTATGGCGTTATCAACGACCATACCTGCGGCTATAGCCAGCGCTGATATGCTTATAACATTCATCGTCTTCCCGCTGAGGAAAAGATATATAAAAGCGATTAGAAGTGAGAATGGGATTGTGAGCGCGATTATGATGCTCGCAAAAAGCTGCCGGAGAAAGAACCAGACCACAAATATTACTAATATTATGCCTATCCAGAGAGTCCCTTTCAGAGATTCCAGCGCCGTTATGATATCTTTTGAAGTGTCAAAGATGGTGTATATCTTTATGTCGGAAGGCAGGGTCGGTTCAATTTTTTTGATCTGCTCTTTTACCATGGCCGCCACTTGAACAGTATTTGTCCCTGTCTGCTTCTGTACCATCATCATCATGCTGGGAGTTTTATTGATCCTTACTTTCATGGAAACTTCTTTGAAGCCGTCCTCGATTTTCGCGACATCCCTCAAATATACGAATTTATTGTCCCGCTTACCTAGTATTACAAGATTAATCTCCTCGGGGCTTGTAAATTCGCCCGGCAGCCGCAGGAGGTAATCGGTAAACCCTGTCTTTATACTGCCGAGTGGTTGCGTGACGTTTTCCTCTCTCAAGGCATTCTTTATGTCAAGTATGGAAAAGCCGTATCCCTCTAACCGTTCGCGGTCTATCCATATATTGATCTGCCGCTCAAGTCCGCCTATAAGCTGTACGGTGCCAACGCCGGGAAGCTGCCTCAGGGCATCGCCTATCCTGTTGTCTATCAATTCATATAATTCCGAATATGTCTTTTCTGCTGTTATGCCGAAGAAAATTATAGGTATGTTGGCGGTATTGAATTTGAATATAAAAGGATTTTCCATCTCATCCGGTATGTCGGGCAGAACGCGCTTGGCAAGTTCTATGCGGTCGCGGATATCATTGGAGGCCTCGTCGAGATTTGTCCCCCAGATAAATTTAAGGCTTATAATCGAAACACCTTCAATGGAGCGTGAACTTATCTTCTCGACGCCGGGAGTCGTGGCAAGCTGATTTTCAAGCGGTTCAGTCACTTTTATCTCAACATCTTCCGAACTTGCGCCCGGATATGTCGATATAACGCTTATAACCGGCGGCTCGATCTCGGGCATCATGTCTACACCGAGCCGCGTAAGGCTGTAACCGGCAATGATGATTATCGAGAAAAATATCATCAGGTTTGTGACCGGCTTTTTTACGCCAAATTCCGGAAGATTCATTTAGTCTACCTCTACGTGAACAACCGCGCCGTCGCGAAGTTTCTGCTGGCCCATTACAGCTACCAGCTCCCCTTCCTCAAGGCCTTTGGTAATTTCAAAATAAGGCCCTTCATGTATGCCTACGTCAACATTTCTTAAGAGCGCTTTGTCGCCCTCTATTACATATATGTAGGTATTCGGCGTTTTGCCCATGATAGCTTCTTTTAAAACTACCGGCGCATTCTTTCGTTCCTCTATGGTGAGTTCTACTTTTGCGAACATACCCGAGCGAAGGTAGTAATCGGGATTATCTATCACTATCTTTATGGGAGCGGCGCGCGTTTGCAAGTCGACTACAGGGCTTATCATGGTGACCTTGCCTATAAATTTCTTGTTCGGGTAGGCATCGACCGTTATATCCGCTTCCTGGCTCAATAATACTTCAGGTAAGTACTTCTCGGGAATATTAAGGTCTATCTCCATCTTATCCATATTGGATATAAGAGCTATGGGTGTCTCCGGCGTAATGTTTGAACCAATATCCACATATACCCGCCCTACAATTCCGGCAAGCGGGCTTTCAACGGGTGCCTTTTCAAACTTAAGCCCCACTTCGTCCCTGTCTATATAAACAATGACATCGCCTTTTTCTACGACGCTGCCGTCTTCTTTGATCTTTTCTATGATCTTTCCGCTTACTTTAGGATAGACAGTGGCCTCATTCTGGCCCCTTAAATCACCTACGTACTCGAGGGACCTTTTGAGGTCTCTTGCCTCTACTTTCATCGCCCTGACCGGTACTGCCTCCTGTCTCTCTTTAACTGCCGCTTTTTTTCCGCAGCCCGATATGGCGATGACCGTGACTATGAACAGTGCAATATAAAAAATTGTTTTCAGTACTTTCATTTCGCCTCCACCCGTCATTGCGGGTATAATACTCAAAAAGTGTTGCTGTTAAAAGTTGTAACTATTTGTATTTCTAGTATGATAGAGCTATTTATTATGTAGTTTATTCAACCGTTCGAATGAATGAGGTGTTTATAATGCGTAAAAAAGATG
>JAZDNG010000029.1:0-77517 GCA_043800065.1 Candidatus Omnitrophota bacterium | reverse complement strand
CCCGGAGTGGTATTGGATGAGCTTTCCGTCTTTTTGTTTATTTTACAACCGACCGTTCCCAAAAGAGACGGTAAGCGTTTCGCCTCTTTTAATATCTCATATACAAGATAAGAAACGGTGGTCTTGCCGTTCGTTCCCGTTATCCCTATGATATTGATATCGGAAGATGGTTCGCCGAAAATCCTTGATGCTAATAACGAAAATGCCCGGGACGCATCCTTGACCAATATGACGCCGCCTGTCTTCGGCGCACTTTTCGGATCATCCACGCACACTGCCGCCGCACCTTTCTTTAGCGCATCTTTGATATAATCGCAACCGTTATGCTGGGGGCCGTTTATTGCTACAAAAATCTCGCCTTTTCTAAGAAGACGGGAATCGGCATTAATGCCGCTAACCGCAAAATCTTCCTTCAATCTGATCAGCTTATGATCTATGTCCTTAAAGAGGACCTTTATCTTCTTCATGGCACGCTATCTACCTCTTCTTTACCCCGTTAGAAGTCCGCACCGAAGGTGCGGCAGGCGCCTTCGGCACCTTACTTCTAACGGGGTTTATCCTCTTAGGCGCATCGGGCGAAATAGAAAGATAACCGAGGGCATTGGTCGCTATTTCGGAAAATACGGGCGCCGCAACGGTTCCGCCGTAATAGTAGGGGTGCGGCTCGACAAACACTATAGCAATCGCGAGTTTCGGGTTTTCCGCGGGCGCAAATCCGATAAACACCGAATTAAATTTACTGTGAGAATAGCTTCCGTCCGCTTCAAGCCTTTGCCCCGTTCCGGTCTTACCGGCTGCCGAATACCCCACCAAAGCGGCATTTTTGCCGGTGCCAGTATCTACGACCATCCTGAGAACTTCTTTTACCTTGTTGCAAGTATCATCCGATATTACGCGCCTTATCGCTTTCGGCTTAAACTCTTTTATAAGCGCGCCTTTATCATCTATTACCCTGTCCACTATACGCGGCTGCAGCAGCACGCCGCCGTTCGCTATGACAGATATGGCAGTTACCAGCTGGATCGCCGTGACTCCGACCTCCTGGCCGATGGGTATGGCGACCATGGAGGTCTTTGACCAAGCCGATGTCGGGCGCAAAATTCCCGTTACCTCTCCGGGTAGATTTATACCGGTCTTGTTATTGAATCCGAAAAGTTTTATGTATTTGTACAATTTATCCGGGCCCAATTTTTGGGCGGCTTTAACGGTCCCTATGTTGCTGGACACTTCTATTACATTTTTGAATTTTAAGAGGCCGTATGGATGGGCGTCGTGAAGTACCTTTCCGGCTATTCTGTATTCACCGTTTTCGCAGAAAAATTCGTCATCAAGCCCGACGACCTTTTCAGAAAGAGCGGCGCTCGCAGTAATAACCTTGAACGAGCTTCCCGGCTCAAATAGGTCGGTCACTGCCCTGTCGCGCCTTTCGTCCGGAGTCGAATCCGCAAAATTATTCGGGTTATAAGTAGGGTAGTTCGATAATGCAAGTATGTCGCCCGTATAGGGATTCATTACAACTACACTTGCGGATTTAACGTGGTGCCTATCAATGGCCGACATCATGGCCTTCTCGGCTATATGCTGTATCGCTTCATCAATCGTAAGTACGAGATTATAACCGTTCCTGGCGGGCAGAAAACCTTCATCCGACGAGCTCACTTGGCGGCGTTTTGCATCCACCACCACGCGCCTATAGCCCGAAACTCCGCGAAGCTCCTTATCATAGTACATCTCAAGGCCCTCTAAGCCCCTATTGTCTATATCCGCAAAACCTAGCACATGCGCGAGAAGGCGATTATTCGGATAGCTCCTTTCGCTCTCGGCGACAAAATCTACACCCTTAAGCGCGCGCTCTTTTATCTTTCGGGCCTTTTCGTCAGAAACCTTTCTGTCTATCCATACAAATAATTTGTCTTTGGACAGCTTTTCCAATACCTCGGCCTTGTTTATGCCTAGGACAGAAGCCAACATATCCGCAGTCTCTTCTTTTTGGGTAATACAGCGAGGGATGGCGTAGACAGAATATTTCGGGACATTCATCGCGAGTTTTTCCATATTCCTATCTAGGATAACCCCGCGCTTAGGAGGCAGATTAATAACGACATTGCGGCTATTTTCGGCGATCTCTTTGTATCGGGAATGGCTCAGTACCTGCAGATATATGAGTCGGAGTATAAGAAAAGCAAAAAAGAATACAAAAAATGAAAAGATTAAGAAATACCGCCCCTTGGCGGCTTTCTTGTATCGGTAGTCAGATCTCCGGTTCATTAAAAAAACTTAGCCTGTTGGTAGGAACTATTATTTTTCAACCGTCTTAGCTTCAGCCTTGACGGTGATAAAGTTCACGAACTTATCGACGAAATTTGCGCGTCTTTCCGTATTTTTAGCAAGTTTATACGCGCGGTCTCTTTCTGATCGTTTAACCACGACCCACGTTTTCGGTACACTACATTTTATGCCGCTAGCCTGTAATTTTGCCTCCAGATATGCCGGCGACTCAAGCGCATTCACATTATACCTTAACTTTGCGTGCCGGTCAAGTAGCTGTGATAATATACGCTCTCGCTTTTTTATCGTATAATTGGCCTCAACAATCAAAAATTGCTGATGGACATAGCATACCCCTAAGAATGTTATCATTGTCAAAATTGCAAAATACCTTTTAAGACTCATAACTTTTACCCGCCTCTATGTTCTTTCCGCTACCCTCAGCTTTGCGCTGCGGGCTCGCGGATTATTTATTATCTCCTCTTCGCTCGGCTGAACCGGTTTTTTCGTAATTATCTTGAAAATCTCAAGCTTCTCAAGTTCTTTAAAAGCGTTTTTTACGATCCTGTCTTCTATCGAGTGGAATGAGATGACGCACAACCTGGCTTTTTTCTTCAGAAACGGGATAATTTTCGACAATCCCGTTTCGAAATTCTGTAATTCATCATTAACGGCTATTCTTAAAGCCATAAAGACCTTTGTGGCCGGATGTATCCGCCTAAACCTGTATTTATAAGGAAAGGCTCTTTCTACTATTTCGGCAAGCTGTCCGGTCGTAGCTATTTTTTTCCTTTCCCTTGCCCTTATTATCCTTTCCACTATCCGCCCGGCAAAATATTCATCGCCGTATTTCCTAAAAAGGTCTATTAATTCATATTTCGAGTATCTATTTATGATATCTGAGGCTTTGAGAGGTTCTCGTTTATCCATTCTCATGTCAAGGGGGCCGTCAGATTTTATGCTGAAACCTCTTTCGGCGCTTATGAGCTGAAACGACGAAACACCCAGGTCAAAAAGCGCCCCGTCTAATTCTTCGACCCCTGCCGCCCTCAGAACAAAATCTAGATCTTTATAATTAGAATGGAATAGTTTAAAGCTTCCCGCTGTTTTGCCCAGGATCTCTTTTGCCTCGTTCAGGACGTCCTCATCCCTATCAATCCCTATGAGATGCCCCGTATCCCCTATTTTTTCCAGCACCTCTTTTGCATGGCCGCCCATTCCGACCGTACAGTCAAGTATTGCCATGCCTTTTTTAAGGTTCAAATAACCTATTGTTTCTTCTGCGAGTACCGGGATGTGCGTCATTTTAGCATTCATAAAAAACTAAAATCCGATTAGCGGTTTTTTATCTTGTCGATGGAAAAGCTATGCCACGTATAACGCGTAAGGCCCATCTTCTCAGGGTCTCTGTTTAAGGCGCGCAGCCTTTTCAATCGCTCCACCAAAGTATCGTATTGTAACAATTCTTTAAATTCATTCTTGCTGCTTGTGGCGGCGCTTCTAATCATTGGAACCACCTCCCTTTAAACTCCTGATTTTTCTACAGGATTTATAATGTCTTATTCGCTAAGCAGGTTTTCGGAGATCTTCTCGAAGGAACCCTTTTCGCTATTATAGAATTCGTCCCACTTCTTCACGTCCCATACCTCTATCCTGTTTGAGACGCCTATGATCATGACTTCATTCCTTATCCCCGCGAAATCTTTTAGATACTTAGGTATTAACATCCTGCCCTGCTTATCAAACTCTATTTCAATGGCCCCGGAAAAATACAGCCGGTTAAATTTCCGTGATTGCGATTTGGTAAAGGGCATCACTTTAAACTTGGCTTCCTGCGCTTTCCACTCGTCTTCCGCGAACATAAAAAGGCAACTATCCAGCCCGCGCGTGAGGAAGAATTTTTCTATGTAATGCGCCTTCGCTGCCTCGCGGAATTTTGCGGGAAGGATCAGCCTTCCTTTTTTATCTAAAGCGTGCAAATATTCGCCGTAAAACATTCTCCACTTCCCTCCACTTTAATCCACTTTAAAGTAAGTATACATCAAGGGTACCTGCTTGTCAAGTGGTTTGAAAAACTTTTTAAACTATTTTTAAGAAGTTGGTACTAAAGAAGTTAAAAAATACAAGTAATAGATATTTTGGGGCATGAAACGCTACATATAGTGGCGGGAAAAATCGCGGGAAAATTGAATTTTTTTACTTTTTTCCTACCTCATCTTTTTCTATCCTTTCAAGCAGCAGATTTACGCTATCTACCATCGGTTTAAGCTCATCGTCCTTTCGCAGCTTAAGGCGCCTCGACATCAGATTGCCGGCTATGATCGTCTCCAATTCTCTTTCAAGCCGTTCTATAGGGCCCGCAAGTTTTCGGGACAAAAATATACCTACCGATATTAACATGACAAATAATATCGGTATTGACACTAACAAGAATATATTGAGCTTCGCTACTACGGGGGATAACTGCTCCGAAACGGCTTCCGGTATCCCTATCTGCTTTGCCAAAAGATAAAATATCAGATAATACAAACACCCGCCCACGGCCAAGGTGGGCAAAATGAGCGATAAAACAAGTAAACGCAAATAATGCGACTCCAACCTATTTTGTACCAGATAAAATTTCCGCATAAATTACCCCCTTTGAATATATCATTTTTTGTAAACCCCGTTAGATATTATCTAACGGGGTAAAAAATTTTAATATCGTCGAAAAATGCCTCTGCCTCAGTTTTAGTGCTATCCGAATCGCACATAAACGCAAGCGCGCCTATCATTAATTTTGGCTTTTCTGAAAATGCTTCAAGGTAATCTTTGTATATATCCCTCTCCTCCGAAACCCATTCTGCGGCTTCTCCTTGTTTTAGGACTACTATTTTTATATTGTTGGAGTAAGGGCTTCGTCCTATTGTCCCCGCGGGAAGGTCTTTTGCCCATACATATTCCAGAACCTTCGAATTAGCGAAAAATAGCGCGGGAAATATTATATAGACTCTGGCCGCAAAATCGTCCTTGGCCTTGTCTGACAGATCGTCTTTCGACGCGCCGCCGGGAAAACGCGTAACACGCCACTTCCAGGAAAGAAAAGGATGCCTCGCGGCATCTAATTTTACTTCGTAGTACATCGCGGAACAAGAACCTTTGCTTACGGCGTGAACGTAGGAGGAGCCCTCAAATGATTCGATGGTATACTTCACATGGCCTTTAAGGACCTTCTCGCTCCACTCTTTCAGGGAATCATTATTGTCGAAAGGGAAAAATTTAATTAGCGCGGTTTCTTTTTTAGGAGGAAAAGTTCTATTAAAAATACTAGATATACCGTATATCTTATCGAGGCAAAATAGCGCAATCAATAATAATAGTAAGGCCGCTAAAGCTCCGGCGCGAAATTTATTCATGGCTATAATTTTGTTTCGGAGCGCAGTATATTCAATTTCAGCTTCTTGACATACTCATCCACGAGTTCTCTGTCGCCTTTTGTTATCCACGCGAAAGACATTGCGATGGCAAAAGTCTTTTTCCTGTCCGGCTCGCATCTCAGAACCTTGCCTATGGCGGTAATATATTTGCTCACCGTAGGTATTTTTGCATGAACTTCTATGAGCGAGCCCGGAGGGATCTCTTCGGAAGTAATAAATTTTAGCCCGGCGCCGCTTATATCCTTGGCATACGCGTCCTCTATAATATCGCCGATGGGTTTCAGGTCATTTGAGAGCTTGATATAATTTACGGCGTAATCAGCTTCCAGGCGTATATATGTACGGCGCTCGGGGCCTTTGTAGCCATTGGGTTTCATATATTATCCTTTTTTATAATTATTTTCTGTCATTGAGTTTATTTACTAGTTTATCGTAATCGTCCAGCCGGATCCTGCCCTTAAGTTCGTTCTTTATATAAGGCACGAACTGCCGATTTGCCAATTCCGAGATAGCGTCTATAATCCTGGAGATCAGTTCGGGATCCCTTTCTTTCGGAAGTACATTTACAAGTGCCTTTACTATGGTATCACCGTCGCGCATCTTCTTTATCACTTCCAGCGCTGTCTTCCTTACTTCCTTGTCCGGATAAACGGCTGCCTGTTCCATGTAGGGCAGGTACCTTATATCATTTATATGCCCGAATACTTCCGCCGCGTTTTGTGCCGCAAGTGGCTTTTTTTCGCTAAGAAGGCCGGCCATTCTCGTAATCGCATCGTCTCCCATTTTTTTTAATATTACCGCTACATTCTGCTTCTTCACATATACTTCGAACGGATCCCACTTCATCTCGTCCCTCTTTGCCAATACGCCGATAAGTGACGGCATAATTTCATCTTTAAAGGCGGACAGGATTTCCGTTATGACTGCGTAATCTTTACCCGCTTTGCTCTTAAGCGAGAGGAGCAATATATTCATATTCTCTACGGACAACGCCCGGCTTAATGCGGCATTAACATATCTTTTGAATTCGGCTGAACGCTTCGGAGACGCTGCCTCTTCCTTTAGTAATGCGAGCGGCCGAACCAATAAAGGCGGCCTCTGTTTTTGTATAAGGGTGTTTATAATACTTTCGAAGCTCTTCAGGATCCCGGCATATACTTTAGAATTATCCTCAGCTTTTAAGCGGGCGGCGAGAGTAGCGCTTATGCCGGAAGCGGTATCGAAAAATTCCTTTTCCAGCAGAACGTCCGATATCCTGCCCAATCCTTCCGCTGCGGAACTTCTTACCGCCGGCGAATCCGAACCAAGCTTTTCCGTGAGACTGCCTATCAAGTCCGCTATGGTTTTTTTATCGTTTTTTATCGCTAGCGCTTCGGTTAGAGGCCGCAGGTTATTTATATATTTGCTGTCCAGTGCTTCGGACTTACCGGTATCCATAAACTCTTTTGCCAGTTCTTCAAAAAACGGATCTGTAGGCGCAATCTCAAGGGCTTTAGTAATCGCCTCTTTATCTATACCCGCCTTTTTGAAAAGATCCGCTATCTTGTCGCAGGGAACTTTATGCCGGCTCTGGCTCTTCATAATAACAGTCAAAAAGCGTCTGAGGTCCTCCGGCGATAGGCTTGAATCGCGATAACCCTCTTTGAGCACCCTTACTGTCGTTTCGTCGTCAAGAGAAGACAATATGTCGTAAATAAAATTACTCCCTCCTGATTCGTAAGCACCGCCTTCTTCTATTATCTTTGTCCGCAAACCGGGTTCCATAGATAGAAATACATCCGTTAAACTCTTTTTTTCCCTGTCCCACATTGCCCTGTCTTTTGCCGAAAGTTCGGCGCCGGCCATGTTTAAGCTCTCCACTATGAGGAGCATTTTATCTTTTTCACTGATAGCCTCACCTGATATATCCGCTATGGCCCCGGATATGGAGTGAAGGGCTTTTTCGCTTAATGTCATACCGCCTTCGCCGATTGAGAGCAATTCTTTAAGTACGGGATTTTCCAGGATAGATTTAGCAAGCGCTCCGTCTTTCATGTCCCGCATGCGCCTGTAATCCGACGCCTTGCGGTATTTGACCTCATCTATTTTGATATGGCGTATATCGTTTTCCGTTAGTACTTTTGCAAAAGCACCGGGCTTATCTATGTTTTCCTTCTTTATAAAAATACCAAGGAGCGATTCCAGCTCTTTCTTCGGCATCCCTTTTTTAAACGTTATACTGCTTATGCCATAATCCTCAAAAAGCGCCTCCAGTGCCCGAGCTAGCATTATGTTTAGTTTTTTTCTACTTACACGTTCGCCGTTTACCAGAACCCCCTCCCTGGAAACGGTTATGGTGAGAGTGGGGTCGTTATCCAGAATAGTCCTTATTTCGCTATATAGGTTTTCTATGGAATCCACGCATGTCCTATTGTCAAGAGGATAGAGATTAGAATTAAGCCATGCCGCGCGTAGCAATATGACAATATTAGGGGCTATCCTGGCGCTTTTCTCGCTAAGCGGTCTTTCGGCGACCTCTTCGGCGCTTGGCATCATCTCCGCAGTACCTGCGGGAAACGCTTCTTCGCCTGCCTCTTCCATGTGGTATTTTACCTCGCCATATGCCTTGCTTGTTTCGGACTTATAGTATTCTTTTATCAGTCCGGCTATCCTTTTGTGCATCTTTTGCAATTCCGATTTCTTGATAGAATTATATATACTTTCTCTAATAACATTGTTTACAAAAGAAACTGCACCGCTCGCGGCTCGGCCGCTATGCCCTAAAATACCTTCTTTCTTCAGCTTGTCCAGCATATCGATTAATTCGCCCTCATTTTTGCCGTAAAGCGATTTTAAAATATCTATATTAAAATCGCTGCCCATGACCGCTGCTTTTTTAAGCAGGTCTTTCGCATCTTCGTCTAATTCTGAAATGGAGCTGTTTAGCAATTCGTTCATCGACTCCGGCATCTTACCGAGGGATTTTTCGTCAAACACCCACTTGCCCATTTTTGGATAGATGATCTTCTTTTTCAGCATATACTTGATTATCTCTTCTATGGCCGCGGGCGATCCGCCGCTCTGGGTATGGATCTTTTTTTCCAGCTCAGAAGGAATTATAGGGCCCGAAAAAATTGTTTTCAATAATTCCGACACGGAATTTTCCGAAAGAGGCCCGAGTTCTATGGTTTCCGGTTGCGGCAGATAATCTCTCTGGGCGGCAAACTGCAGAAAAGGTGTATCAATAAGCGCGGTGTCGCCGGTAGGCAATGTCGCTACCACTACTACACTATTAAAAGAGCGGTGCTTTAACACCCTCTCTATTATTTTCAAGCTTCCGTTATCGATCCAAACAATATCATCGATCAGGAATAAAAACTTATCGGTTTTAGTTTTTACGCTAATATCGACAATGGCGTTAAATATCTCTGTTTCCGCTTGCTTTGGATCTTTTATTTCGAAATAGCCCAGAAAATCATTCAGCGCTGAAACTATGGCGCCGAATTCCTGATATATCTCTTCCCTGCTGCACTTTAAAACAAGCCCTTTCGGACTGATCTCTTCCGAGCGAAATACCTCAAACATAAGGCGCGTCTTGCCAATACCGTCCCGGCCGCGTATTATGGCATATTTTCTAGCGCCTTCGGAGGCGCTCGCATAAATCTTTTTCAAAGCCTCTCTTTCTTTCTCCCTTCCTATGATCTTTTTGCATGGCAAGGCATTTTGGACCATATCGCGGTCTTTTGCCTCCAGCGCAATATCCTTCGCAGTGGCAAGCCTATTCTTCCCCATTCTCTTTGCGGTATACAGGGCCTGGTCTGCTTTGTCTATGAGATTTTCTGCTGTGTCGGCATCTTCTGGATAAGTGGCTACGCCTACGCTGAAGGAGATATTGGAAAGTTTCTTGCCGCTTTTTAATTCTAATTTGTGCGCCGACACTGCGGCTAAAAGGTTAGTACCCAGCAAAATGGCTTCTTTAAGAGACTTTCCGGAAAGCAGGACCGTAAACTCGTCGCCGGCGTACCTTAGAAATATGCCTTCCCGGCCTATTTCTTTCTTGAGGATATTGGATATTTCTACGAGGACTTTGTCGCCGTTTAAATGGCCGTAAGTATCATTAATGGCCTTAAAATCATCAAAGTCTATCATAAAAAGCGACAAAGCACTCTTTTTATCTTTGACCTTGGCGAGTTCTTTGGGAAGCGTAAGGCTGAGGTAGCGGCGGTTATACAACCCTGTGAGATCGTCCAGATAAGCAAGTTCAGCGTCGCTTATCTTATCGTCTCTTTTTTGGGGGCGACTGGGATTATCCGGCATCAAAACTCCTCGCCTCTATCCGCCGAAATTCTTCTTTATGAAGGGCGCCGTTTCGCGAAGCGCTCTTCTCAATTTACTTTTTTCTCTTTTTTGATCCGTTGCGATGACAAATGCGACCGCATGAGTCTTTGAATGCGCAAGGCTCAAAAGTATATCAAGGCTCTTTGTTTCGCTGAATTTTTTTGAATTAATATGTATCCTTGGCGCGCCGCTTTTTTCTTTGCGCACTTCTATATCGCGGTAATAGGGCCTCGCTATACCGCTAAGCGCTTTTATCACCGCTTCCTTTGCCGCAAATCTTACGGCAAAACGATGATAGGGCTCGCGGCAAGACACGCAATATTTTATTTCCCGAGGAGTAAATACGCGTTTATAAAAAAATTCGCTCTTCGCGTATGGCAGACGCCTGAATCTCGCTATATTTTCGCAATCAACACCGATTTTAAGCATTTAAGTCGCACTCCCGTATCGAAACGGTATAAAAATAAAGGGGCCCTGACAAGTAAATCTGTAAGCCGAGTTCTGTAAATGAGGCCATAACTTATGGAGTCTGAAAGACGACATAAGTTATTTGGCCGAATTTATCCCGCCAACGGCGGGATACCGCGACCAACCCCAAGTGGCAACCATTTATCTTGTCCTGCCATTACTGGCAGAATCTAGCGACCTTACCCGTCCTGACGCCGATAAATTGCGGCAGAAGCGAGCAGCTACTAAATCAGGACCTATTTGGTCTTGCTCCGCGTAGAGATTGCCCGTTTCACCCTCCGCCGACTTTTCAGTGGCGGAGACTCGTCTCTGTTGCTCTCCCCGCATGCGTCTTACGACTCTGCGGGGTCCCGCCCTTTTGAGAAAATCAGCACATACCGACTTACCTCAAAAGGGCGGGATATCCTAACCTTACGGCCGACGGGTGTTACCCGCTACGCTGCTCTTTGGAGCCCGGACTTTCCTCTCCCCCGCCTATGGCGGGGAGGCGGTTGCCCGATTTACTTACCAGGGCCCTTAACTATATGATTATTTTACTTGCCGCGCCAAGGCCTGAAAGATTTATGGCCTTGTTGGCAAGTTTATCTGCTTCCTTATTATTCTCTCTATCTATCTTTACTATTTTCACGCTGTCAAAACTGTTTATGAGCCGAATGGCCTTTTCGAAAAGCACCTTCATGTTTTCGTCCCTTACCCTGTACTCACCCTTTAACTGCTGAGACACCAGCTCGCTGTCCATATGAAGCACGGCATTCTTATATCCGAGCGCGATTGCTTCCTCTAGACCTAAAATAGCGGCGCTATATTCGGCCACATTATTGGTCGCTTCTCCGAGATATTTATGGATCTCTCTTACCGTCTTTTTAGCGTCTTTAAGGATAATACCCGCGCCCGCGGGGCCGGGATTCCCTCTGGCCGCGCCGTCTATATATATGGATATCTCTAAACTCTTTTTTTTCATTTTAATCTTCAGTAAAAAGCATCCTTGCGCAGCGTTCGCAGTAGATTATCTTTTCTTTTAACCTTATTTCGTTTATTACCTGTGGAGGCAGATGCACAAAGCAGCCGCCGCAATTTTCGCCTTTTACCACGACTAGCGCCATGCCGTCTTTTCCGTGCAATATACGTTCGTAGCGCCTGAGCGTCTCTTTGTCTATCATCGGAAGTACGCGCTTACGCTTCTCCTCAAATTCCGCCAGCTTCACTTCTGTCTCTTTACGCGCACTTTCCAGCTTGACCTTCTCGCTGTCTATCCTATTTTTTTCCTCAAAAAGCGCCTTTTTGGCTTCGGCGACTTCGTTCTCCGCCGTCTCTACCTTGTCGAATATGCCAAGGATCTCCTCTTCCAGCAATGACTTATCGGCTTTTAAGCCGCCTATCTCTTTTTCCAGCGCGTTATATTCGTTGTTTGTCTTCACCTGATAAAGCTGCCCCTGAAGTTTCTTAATGCCATTCTCTTTCGTCTCCAGATCTATCTCTTTTTCTTTACGCTTGAGCTGGCATGCCTTAAGTTCTCCGTCTTTTTTCTTTGCCTGGGCTGAGGCAGTTTCCATCTCCAGTTCGAGCCCCTTTATGGTCGTCGGAACCTCTTGAAGCTGTCTTTTGCAGTCATAAATCTCTTTGTCAATCGCCTGTAGTTCTATTAGATTATTCAAAAGTTCCGCTATTGCCATGTTTCCTTATGGTTTGGATGCTGAACGCCTCGGTGGTCCCTCTGCAGCTATCCGCCTTCGGCGGACTTAACGCTGCTCGCCTCGGCCGGATGGCCTCGGCATTCCCTCCCTAACGGGACTCCCTTCGGTCGCCCCTACGGGATTCCCTGCGGTCACGGGACCAACTTTTCCTTCGGAAAAGTTGGTGGGCGGTAGTGGGCTCGAACCACCGACCTTGTGCATGTGAGGCACACGCGCTGACCAACTGCGCCAACCGCCCATATTGGAATCATCAACCAAATCATCAACCAAATCATCAACCAAAATTTATGTCAAAACGTAATGCAGCGCTCTGCCTTTTCCTACGGGTTTTATCACTTTAAGCTCTACAAGTTTAGTCAAATCTTTGTGAACTGCTTGGGCAGAGATCTTAAATAATCCCTGCAAATCCTTATTAGTTGCTTTGCCATTAATATTGATATATTCAACAATTTTCATTTGCTTTGACGTAAGAGCAAGTTGCGCTTTTTGTCCGGCCTTCTTTTTAGTGCCTACTTTTAAGACGGCTTCCTTTGCTTCGTTGACAGAATACGCTACTCCGGTCGTAAAATATTCGAGCCACTGAGTAATATCGCCGTTATTCTGCTGAGCGGTTTTCAATGCCGCGTAATATGTATACCTATCCCTGTCATAATAATCATCGAGAGCAAATATCCTTCTGTGGTCAAAACCGCTTAAGTATAAAATAAGCGTGGCAAATAATCTTGCGGTGCGGCCATTTCCATCAACAAAAGGATGGATTCTTGCTATTTCATAATGTACTATGCCGGCTAATAAAACAGGATTGATCCCCCATGTCTTATCAAAGTTCAGCCAGTCTATGAATTCTTCGACTAGTTGCGGCACTTCTTCTGTTTTAGGCGGCATATATTCTACTTCCTCTTTGAAGCCGGTGCCATCAAAAACCCTCTTGCCGACGAAAACTTGTCTGTTTCTAAATACCCCCGAATCAGTAGAATTCTGCATAACGTTTTTGGTTATTATCCGATGGATATTTAACAAATCTGCTGCCTTTATCTTCCCTTTTTCGGTAAGGGTAGGAACTTTTTCTAACGCTTCTATATAATTTAAAACTTCCTGCTTATCTTTGTTTGTAGCGATAATATCTTTGCCATCCGCTAATGCTTCGACCTGCTCAAGGCTTAATTTATTGCCTTCAATGGCAGTTGATGAATGGGTATTGCGCAGTAATGTCTGGCGCCTTAGCTTCGCTTCCCACTTAGGAACTAAATATGCCTGCTCAATAACTTCGCGCGCAGTTGCAATAGCCGTGAGGTTATTTAAGATTTCGTCGGTAATTGTGTATTTTGGATTAAATAGCATAAAGTTGGTGGGCCCGCCTGGACTTGAACCAGGAACCCTTTGATTATGAGTCAAATGCTCTAACCAATTGAGCTACGAGCCCAGCTATAATAATTTGTTTGCCGTAGCAGCAGATGCCATTTTTCATGCTTTAGATTAGTTCGAAGATACTGATGAACTAACCAATTGCCCCGCATGCGTCGCTTCGCTCCTCTGCGGGGTCCCGCCGAACACGCTAGTGTGTAGGCGGGAAGCTACGAGCCCAGCTATTTCCTATCTGGCGGCGTCCCGCCGTAGCCGCACACGAAAGCAATATGGCGAAGGCGGACCCAGAAGTATATCACATCGCAAAATTGTCTCATTATTATACTTAATTTGCGGCAGGGTGTAAAGGAAATTCTTAGTGGTAGCTGTAGCGGACGTTTAAACGTCCGCTACTTTTTGGATAACTTCTATCTCAAGTTATATTGGTCTTCCGCTTTTCCTTCTTATCCAGCGCGATCTTGATCTCGCTCAACAGATCTACGGGGTTGAATGGCTTGGTGATAAAACACTCTGCGCCGTCCTCGAGTCCTTCGGATAATTCTTTATCGCCCCCTAAGGCCGTAAGCATTATAACTGGAATGCCCCTGGTATTGTCGCTTGCTTTTAAACGTTTGCATACCTCAAATCCGCTCAAACCCGGCATGAGAGCATCCAGTATGATTAGGTCAGGTGACTCTTTTTCGGCTCTTCTGAGGCATTACTCCCTATCTATAGCGGTTATTACCTCATAACCATTTTTCTTCAATCTAAGCGTCAGCATCTCCAGAATAACGGGTTCATCATCCACCACCAATATCTTAGCGCTAATCATGATTAATTACCCCCTTCTTCTTTTTGCCAAAAGGACTATGCTCCTCAATCCGTCTTCGTTCGGCGCATCCATCCATCTTTTGCCAAACTCAGCACCCTGGGCAATCTCCGCGATTGCGGCCAAAATTTTGAGGTGAAGCATCCGGCAATCAGCGGAACCCGCGATAACAAATACAATATGCACGATTTCATCATGAGAGAAGACTATACCTTTCTTCGACCTTACGAGAATAATCCTCGCGATATTTTTGCCTTCAACGACTATGTGCGGAATGGCGAGGCCCTTCTTTATTACGGTGCTCACTTCTTCTTCTCTTGCGATGAACCTTTTGCATAATATCTGAGGATCCAGACCAAGGTCTTTGCCCAAAACAACCGATATATCCCGGAAAAAATCTTCCGCGGTGGTGACCTCGCCTATGTCGATGACCTTGGCGCCCTCCACAAGCTTATGAAATCTATCTTTTATAATATCGTCTCTCTGGATAACTATATCCTTCAGTTCGGTAAGAAGGTTTTCCGACGCGAGCTCTCTATCGCTTGCTACCAGGCGCTCCAGGACATATATGAGCGCCGAATCCTGAGAGGTATTTTTCTGCGCGTACACCTTGTACCAAACAAATCCCAAAAAAACAAATAGCATCGTCAGAAACACAATAAATGTCCCCATTTCCATCAAAAGAAAGATCCCGCCCAGTATGCCCGCGATTTGCATGTAAGGATAAAACGGTGAATAAAATTTAGGCCTGTAGCTCGAGATCTTACTCTCCCTAAAAAGAATAAGCGTTAGATTGGCGAAAATAAAAAGTAATATCAATATACTAGATGCGATCTTCACTAAAAGCTCCAGTTTCAGGAATAATATAGCCGCTATCATAAAAAGCCCGGTGACAAGAATGGAGATATACGGTGTTTTGAATTTAGGGAGGACCTTTTGAAATATGGACGGGAGAAGATTGTCCCGGCTCATGCCCAAAGGATATCTTGAAGCCGTCATAATAGCCGCATTGGCGGTAGAAATAAACGCCAAAAATGCGCCTATGCTTATTACGAGAGTAAAAATATCCCCGCCTATCACTTTTGCGCCGTCAGAAATTGGCGTAAGGGTTTCTTTCAGATTTGCGGGATCGAGCACTCCTATAGTAACAAAGATTACCAACGCATACAAAACAGCCGTCACGCTAAGTGAAAGGATTATGCCCAAAGGCAAGTTTCGGCCGGGATCTTTTGTCTCTTCGGCAAGCGCCGCGATTTTGGTAAGCCCGCCGTAAGATATAAAGACAAAACTTGCTGTCGCAAATACGGATCCGAGTCCTTTGGAAAAAAACGGCGAGAAATTGGAAGCATTGGATATTCTCAGGCCGAAAATCACATAAGCGATGAGTATGGCCAAAAGGCCTATTACCAAAAAGACCTGAAACTTTCCCGCTTCTTTTACACTGATTAAATTAATAAGGATAAAGGATAAGCAGCAAATAAGCGCAACTGTAGATAACGAAAGGTGGGTAAATATGCTCAAATACGCGCCCATGCCTATAAGCGCAAATGCCCCTTTCATGCTGAGGGAAAACCAGGCGCTAAAACCGGCTATAGTCCCAAAGAGAGGTCCGAATCCACGCATTATATAAAAATAATCGCCGCCCGCCTTCGGCATAGCCGTAGTCAATTCCGCTTTACTGAGAAGAGTTGGAATACAAAGTATTGCCGCTATAAGATAAGACATGACGACGGCCGGCCCGGCCATGGCGAAGGCTAATCCCGGAAGTATGAATAAGCCGGAACTTATCATAGCGCCGGTCGCTACCGAGAAGATATCTAAGAGGCCTAACTCTTTTTTTAATTCTCTTTCCATTTATGCCCTTTTACCAATTACATCTTGAAAAGTAAGAAACCCCAAGATATTTTTGTGGGTCTTACGCAGCAATTAACAGCCGGAATCTTATCTCTTTCCCTTGAAAGGTTCTACGTGGATAAAAACTTCCTTTGCCGCGGGGATCTTATTTAGGATATCTTTAGTGACCTGGTCGGTTATTGCGTGGCCTTTTTCGATAGAAATACTCTTGTCTAGATCTATAGTCATGTCTATGATAAGCTCAAGGCCCATCTTCCGGACTTTTACATCCTTGATCGCTCTTACGTTTTTATTAAGAAGGGTTGTCCTCCTTATGGCATTCATAATTTCTTTGGAGGGCGCGGCATCCATAAGCTCATCATATGCCCTGTGAAATGCCTCCACCCCTATCCTTATTATTAAAGCAGATAGTATGAGCGCCGCGATCGGGTCTAAAAGCGGCATACCGAGCCGCGCTCCGGCTATGCCGATAAGCGCTACGATGGATGAAAAGACGTCGGAGGCGATATTCCACGAATAGACGGCAATGCTCGTGCTGGATAATGTCCTGTTCAGGATAGTCAGATACTGGAAGAGCCCCAGCTTCACGACGATAGAAACGATGGCCGCGATCATCGCGATTTGTTGAGGCACGTATGTCCTGCCGTGCTCAATGGCCTCATATATAGCAGAAAGCGAGTTGCAAGCCACTTTAATCCCGAGTAAAATCAGAAATATCGCGAGGAGTTTCGCTATTATGGATTCGGCGCGGCCATGGCCGTACGGATGATGGGCGTCGGGCGGTTGTTTTGCGATTTTAAAGCCGACTATCATGCCGGTCGAAGTCATTACGTCGCCCAGCGTATCCAAGGCATCCGCTATCATAGCATTGGAATTCCCGACTATGCCGGCAAACATCTTGAATATAAAAAGAATGCCGTTAGTCAGGGCGCTTACAAAAGACCCCTTCTCGCCTTTTTCGTACCCTATCTGGTGAGACATTTATTCGCCTTATTTTGTAGATCCGTGTTTATCCCGCTTAGACTTTCAGTCTACCGGGACTTGCGCCACGATATTATTAGAGGGCTCGCGATAAAAATAGTCGAGTAAACACCCGATATCATCCCGACAAAAAGGCAGAACGCAAAACCGTTCAGCACTTCCCCTCCCCAGAACAGCAAAGCAATAACAACAAGCATCGTCACTGCCGTAGTAAGTATGGTCCTTGAAAGCGTCTGATTGATGCTCATATTGACTATTTCTGTGAAATTGGCCTTTCTGACAAGCCGCATGTTTTCCCTGATTCTGTCAAAGATGACTATGGTGTCGTTTATAGAATAACCGGCTATCGTTAAGAGCGCCGCCACTATCGTAAGGTCAAACTCCCTGCGGGTCAGGGCAAGAGCGCCTACCGCTATGAGAACGTCATGAAAAAGCGCCACCACGCCTGCGATGCCGTACTTAAGGCTGAACCTGAACATTATGTAAACGAGGATGCCCATAATCCCCAAAATTAAACTCATAGTCGCATTTTGCCTCAGGTTCTTGCCGACTGCCGGCCCTACGGTTTCTATTTTCATGACCTGATACGGATTGTCGCTGAATCTCTGCTTAAATACATCGGAGATATTCTTGGAGATGTCATTGGGTGTCCTTATTATAACCTCTTTTGGATTGCCGTATTGCTGGATAGACGCACTGCCGGATCCTATTTCCTTGAGCGCGCTTCTGATCTCGTCTACCTTGACCGGTTTTTGGAACATGAGCTGTTCAAGCGTGCCGCCCGTGAAATCTACGCCGAAGTTCTTTTCTCCGCGCGCAAAGAAGGTAACGAGCCCCGCTATTATTATTACGGCCGAGATCGTGTAGCAGATCCTGCGCTTACTTATAAAATCTATATTGGTTTTATGGAAAAATTGCATCATGGTAAGCTTTACAAGGCCAAACTGTTCATAAAGCAATTCAAAGATTGCCCTTGTGCAAGTTATGGCCGTAAAGAGGTTCGCCAGAAGACCGATGGTCAATGTAACGGCAAAGCCGCGTACAGGCCCCGTGCCGAATTTAAATATGAGCGCCGCCGCGACTATCGTTGTAAGGTTTGAATCGAGTATTGCGGAAAATGCCCGGTTATAACCGGTAGCAATGGCCGACTTGATGCCTTTGCCGGCATTCAATTCCTCTCTTATCCTTTCGTATATTAGAATATTGGCGTCTACCGACATGCCGATGGTCAGTATCAAACCCGCTATGCCCGGCAAAGTAAGCGTACCGTGAAAAAGCGAAAGGCACGCCAATATAAAAAGAAGGTTCATGCCGAGCGCTATGTCCGCCACTACGCCTGCCAGGCGGTAGTAGAAGATCATAAATAAAAATACAAGTAAAGCGCCTATAAGCGTCGCTCTTACACCGCTTTTTATGGAATCCGCGCCGAGAAGCGGGCCGACTGTCCTTTCCTCCTCCACTATAACCGGCGCCGGCAGCGCGCCGGCCCGAAGCACGACTGCCAGATCGTTTGCCTCATCGGCGGAAAAACTACCCGTTATCTGCGCCTGCCCTGAAGGAATCGTCTCGCGTATCATGGGCGCTGAGCGGATTTCTCCATCCAGCACTATCGCAAGCCTTTTCCCGATATTAGCCGCTGTAACGCCGGCGAATATATCGGCGCCTTTGTTATTTAAACGGATCGATACGTAAGGCTCACCGAAACCTTTTGAACTGAATTCAGTTCTCGCGTCCACCAGTAAATCACCCGTAAACGAGGCATTTTTCGCTATAAGAAGCGGCTCGCGGCCGCCCTGGCCTTTATCAAGATACTTCAATTCATAGCCGGGGACTTCTTCGTTATTAACTGCCCTTTTTATATCTTCCTGATTGTCCGAAACGAGCTTGAATTCCAAGTGGGCGGTTTTGCCGATAAGCTCAAGGGCCCTGTCTCTATCGGTAATACCCGGAAGCTGCACTATTATGCGGTCCTTGCCCTGTTTCTGGATACTCATCTCGCCTACGCCGAATTGGTCAATTCTATTGCGTATTACTTCTATGGCCCTGTCCAGCGCATCTTTCTTTGCTTCGGCCGAAAGCTTGGACGCGTCCACTCTGAGGACGACATGCATGCCTCCCTGGAGGTCAAGGCCTAGATTTATCTTGCCTTTTTCAAGTATATTGCCGTCTTTATCCTTAAGTGCAAGCGGCGGCCATATAAGCCATAAGGAAAAGAGTACAATAGCCACTATTCCGATTATTTTCCACTGTAAAGACTTGTTCATGATAACTCCTTTTAAGTAATTATTCGCCCATGCCTAATGCCAAAAAGTTTCTAAGGCGCCTGCTCCTGGTAGGATGCCTCAATTTTCTCAGCGCCTTTGCTTCTATCTGTCTCACTCTTTCGCGTGTTACTTTAAATATATTGCCCACCTCTTCAAGCGTCCTCGGATATCCGTCGCCTATTCCAAATCTGAGCCGCAGCACCTTCTTTTCGCGCTCGGTCAATGTGGCGAGGACGTCGCCCATCTGTTCTTTAAGCATTGAGTAAGCGGTCGCGCTCGCCGGAGAGACTGCCTGCTTATCCTCTATGAAATCGCCGAATTTAGTATCGCCTTCGTCGCCTATGGGCGTCTGCAAAGAAATCGGTTCCTGCGCTATCTTTAAAATACCGCGCACCTTCTCTACCGACATCCTCATCTCGTGCCCTATCTCTTCGGGTGTGGGCTCTTTGCCGTTCTCTTGCACCAAAAGCCGGGAAGTCCTTATCAGTTTATTTATTGTCTCTGTCATATGAACAGGTATTCTTATGGTCCTGGATTGATCCGCTATAGAACGCGTTATCGCCTGGCGTATCCACCATGTGGCATAGGTGCTGAATTTGTATCCTCTTTTATATTCAAATTTGTCCACCGCCTTCATCAGCCCTATATTGCCTTCCTGGATAAGGTCAAGGAATGACAGGCCGCGATTAGTGTATTTTTTGGCTATACTTACCACAAGGCGGAGGTTGGCCGCTACTAACGATTTCTTTGCCTTGTTGAATTTTGCCTCTTCCAGCTTTATTGTCTTTATCTTCTCTTTAAGCTGGTCGAACTTAAGCCCCAGCCTTGATTCCAGCGTCCGGCGTTTTCTCTTAAGCCGATCCGATTCTTTGCGCTTTCGCCCGTTCTTTACCCTGCTTATACCTTTTACTATCTTCTCGAACTCATTAAAAGCCTCTTTTACTTTTTTTGATATCTCCTCAACAACAGAACCAACAAGCTTCAACTCAAGTATCGCTCCAAGGATAGACCGGCTTCTCTCTGTATTCTTAAGCCGTCTCTCCACCGCCGCAAGACGCTTCAAGAGGTTTCCCTTGCGTGATTTTATATCTATGTTCATCACGTCTTCAAAATTGATCTTTTCCGCCTTTACTTCTTTTATGAGTTCCAGCGCCGCCTCTTTTGCTATTTTTGTATCAAGAACGCTTTTTCTGAAGCTCTCTTCGGTTACTTCTATCTCTTTTGCAAGTTTTATTTCCTCTTCTCTTGTAAGAAGAGGTATCTGGCCCATCTGCCTCAGGTACATCCTGACAGGATCCCCCATATGGGACATCCTCTCTTCTTCGGCTACGGCCTCCGATTCGGCCTTTTCTTCGGTGGCCTTCTCTTCGTCTCGGCTTTCTTCTTCGGACACATCTTCTTCGCTATCCACGACCTTTATGTTCTCATCATGCAGTTTTACAAACATGTTGTCTATCTGCTCCGGAGAAAATACGTCTTCGGGGAGTATCGCGTTTATTTCGTCATATGTAAGGTAGCCCTTTTCTTTTCCCGCATCAATAAGCCTCTGCATCTCCTTATCGAAATCTTTTGTCCGGCCGCGCGGGCGCTTCGTCTCGCCCTTTGTTTTGGCGCGAGGGACAGGGGCTTCTTTTTTCTTTGCGGCCTTTTTTTTCGGCTGCATCTTCTTTTTAATGCGGCGCACCGCGCGTTTTCTCTTTATCTTTTTTTTCATCTTACCCCTTTATCATGATAACGCATTGATTCCTTCATAAGCTTGCTATACCTCGCAACCAGGTCCGCGACCTTTCCGTGTTCGCCCGTATCTTGAGCTGCCTTTATCTTTCGCTGCATATCCTCGAGATCCCTCTTTGCGTTGTTTTTCTTAAGCCACTTTATACAGTCATCCAGGTTCTTTTTCTTGTCGCTAAGGCTTTCCTGCATGGATGCGATATCCGACAAAAGCTCGCCCGCGCCGTCTATTTCCAGGTGGCTTATCAGGCAGGCATAGCTTACGGATTTTTTCTCATCGTGTATCTTAAATATATTTTCCGCGATTTTTTGAGCGGCTCCGCATCCGAATTCGGCAACGCAAAGCTTCTCTTTTACCGCCGGTATAATGGTATTATCCTCCACCATAAGGCCTATGAGCGTCTTATCGGCCGGGCTTAAGGTACTGATATCGGCCTTTGCGGCCGATATATACGCCTCCCTGGAATAGGATGCGGCGTAATCCTTCTTGGGTTTCGCAAGTTCGGATCTTAGGCTATTTTCGTCAAGACCAAGCAGCTCTGCCAATCTTTTGATATAGGCAGAACGGAGGACCGCATTGTTCACCTTTGAAATCGTCACTAGCATCTCACCTGCAACCTTCACCTTTACTTCTATTGTATCCGGCTTGTGTCGCAAAAGCAGGCGATTCAGTTTATATTCAAAAAGGCCCGTAGGATTTGCGAGTATTTTCTCAAACGCGGCAGCGCCATTTTTTCTCGTAAAACTATCCGGGTCGCACCCCTTGGGCATCTCCGCGATCTTGACGTCCATATCCTCTGAAAGGAGCGTATCAAGGTTCCTTAAAGTCGCTGTTTCGCCGGCCTTGTCCGAATCATAAACCATTATTATGTTGCGGCTATGGCGGCGTATAAGGCGTATATGGTCTACTGTAAGCGATGTGCCGCAGGATGCTATGAGATTGTTGACACCATTTTGGTAAGGGATTATGAGGTCCGTGTACCCTTCTACGATGACGGCTGCGTCTTTTTCGCCTATATGCCGTTTGGTAAAATTAAGCCCGAAGAGCGTCTTGCTTTTATTATATATCAGCGTCTCCGGCGAATTCATGTATTTTGGCAGCGTATCGTCAAGCACTCTGCCTCCAAAAGCAATAACCTTGTCCTTCTGGTCGAATATTGGAAACATCAGCCGTTTTCTAAAGCGGTCATAATAACCGCCGCCGTCCTGTTTCGAGATAATCAGTCCGGATTTTTCTATTATCTCCTTGGCCATGTCGCGCTTGGTCAAATATCCCAGAAGGCCATCCCACGAATCAGGCGCAAACCCTATACGGAACTTATTGACCATCTCGCTCTTGATCCCCCTCTTTACAAGATATTCCTTCACTCCCTTTGCCTCGAGGGATGTAAGTACGCCTCGGAAATATTCCGCCGCTAACTCGTGCGCTTTATAGATACCGTTTATCAGAGAGGTGTCTTTTCCCGAGTCGTCTTTTGTATACTCCGGAATAGGTACGCCGGCCTTTTTCGCCAGCATCCTGGCCGCTTCCGGGAATTCAAGGCGTTCATATTTCATAACGAAACTGAATGCGTTTCCGCCGGCACCGCACCCGAAGCAGTGATATATGCCCTTGTCGGGATTGACCATGAAGGATGGGGTCTTTTCGTGATGGAACGGACAGAGTGCCCTAAAATTCCTTCCCGCCCGCTTTAAAGGAATATAGCCGGATATAACTTCGGCTATATTGCACCTGTCGAGTATCTGGTCTAATATGTTATCCGGTATATGAGCCATCTTTTAGTTTATGCTTCGACTTCGCTCAGCATACACCCTGAGCAAGTCCCGCCGAAGGCGGAACGCGTCGAAGGGTTATTTCTTTCGCCTGTCAACCCGTACAAAACCCGAACAAGGTATAATTTTAAAATCGTCTTTTTCCGAGAGCGAATCCAAGAGAAGATTCAACCCGAGAGTGTCGCTCGATATGTGGCCGGCGACTACTATATTTATATGCTCGCTCTTCGCCGCTTTGAAATGCCCCTCGCTGAAATGCATGCCTATCAGCGTACCGACGCCCGCCTGGGAAAGCCTGGGAAAGATTCTCTTCGAGCCCTCGGTACCGCCTGTCATATCGACGACGATCTTGCCGGCCTTGTCTTTTTCCTTGCCTATCATTATAAAAGCGCCCGCGTTATTTTTTGACGCATCGCGATATTCGGGCACGGTATCCAGTATGCTTATAACGTCTTTCAAAGTCTTGGGTTTTCTACTATCAAATAACCTCTGCAAATAATCCGTAACATGATTATCGGCAGGCGTATGAACGCACATGTAATTAATGTCCAAGAGCTGCGCCACGTCTACGCTCCTTGTGTGATTTACCGCGGATATGCTTCTGGCTACCTCCGCCATACGCTCATCCAGCAATTCCTTGCCTATGGAATATGTAATCCCGAGTTTTTTCAATATATCGGCCTGCATGCTCATGACATGATAAAACCCGGCAAGGGCCTTTCCTTCCGGATGATGGGCCATAACAAGGTCTATGCCGATACCTTTTTCTCTCAGCCTGTCTGCTACCAATAGCTCGCCCACTTCCATATCTATACCGACCATTATCGTCTCTATCTCGGCGGCAGGATCGCCATAGAGCATCCTCGTGTCATCGTAGGGATGCCTCACCCTCTCTTTGTCAAATGCCGATTTTCTTGCGGCTGATAATTTATTATATTCCTTCCTCGCGTCCGCGAGCGTCTTTTTAATATCCGCTTTTTGGCGCGGGTCTTTCGCGATGCCTCTTTTAACAACAAATTCGTAAATATCTTTAAATTTCATAAAATGTCTCCAAATTTTTGCGTGCAAAAATTTGTCCCGAGCGAGCGAGCCCGCGTTTCGCACGAGCGAGCGCGTCGAGGGACTACCGTTTTACACTTAATTTATAACTTCGTCAAGTTTATCGCTTGTCTTCGGCTGGAACATCTTAAATTTCAGAGGTTCTGCGCCTGCTAGAAGCGGAGTAATATCCACCGGTTGAGTGGAAGGAATTATGCCGATTGTCTTTTCGTACAGGGTCCTGGCTGAACGCGCAAAGAACTGCCCCGACAACGAACCATCCTTGGCTGAATTTACGACATAACTAACGGGAATAAGAAGCAGCACTAGAAATATAAAAAGAGACACCGTCATTCCCTTGCAAAATCCTATAATAGGACCGCCGAAGACATTGATCCATTTGTTAAAATTGGGAAATATTTCTACCTTTACAACCTTTTTGATAAGTCCGGTTGCAAACTGAAATAACAGATGGGCCAGAAATGCCACGGCCAAAAACGATATGATATTTGATATGTTGGGAGGGATATAAAGGTATTTCGTTATGAAGGCGGCTATCCGGGAATAAAAATGTATACTTAAAACTATAGCTATTCCCATCCCTAATATATTAAAAAGCTCAGCAAAAAAACCTCTTTGCGAGCCAACGTAAATACTTCTTAATATTATAATTAGGAATAAAACGTCTACCCAATTTACTTTACTTACCCACTCCAAAAATTATACCCCCCTTTTTATGCAGCCGTAGGGGACGTTTAAACGCCCCCTACGGATAAGTGAAAAACTTTAAGGTAAGTAAGTATACCACAGGATTATATCACTGTCAAGATATGGGGGTAAATTATATGAGGGATGCAAGAGTCAGCTCTTTATCTACCTTTTGTATCCTAACCGGAATGACTTTGGATATATATCTTTCGTTCTTTTTGCCAAGTGTGCCGCTTATCAAGACATTTATATAGTGGTCATCATAACCCTTCAAAAATCCGGTCTTCTTGTCTCTTTCGGCCTCAACCAGCACCTTTACTATCTTGTCCTTAAATTTTTTTCGAAATTCGTAAGAATACTGTTCGGCCAGGGCTTTCATAACTTTTATCCTGCCAGCCACAACATTTTTGGGGAGTTCTCCCTGCAATTTTGAGGCAGCGGTTCCTTCTCTTCTGCTATAAGGAAAGATATGGATGCGCGAGGGCCTGATCCTCGCCATAAGCTTACAGGTGTTCCGGAAATTCTTGCTGCCTTCGGACGGAAAACCTATCAATATATCGGTAGTTATGGCTATGCTTGGTACTTTGCGCCGGGCATTTTGAGCTATCTTCGCGTATTCGCGAAATGTGTAGGGGCGGTTCATCATCTTAAGGATCTTATCATCACCGCTTTGAAGCGGCATATGAAGATGCTTGCATATCTTCGGCGATCTTTTTATTGCGCCAAGCAACCCATTGTTCGCATATTTAGGTTCTATCGAACTTAGGCGTATTCTGAAATCACCTTTTATGGCGGTAAGCTTCCTGAGCAGGTCCTCTATAGATTTTTCCGGAACATATTCCTCGCCCCACGAGCCAAGGCAGATACCGGTGAGCACTATTTCCTTAAATCCCTTTTTTAAAAGGCGCTTTGCTTCGGCTATTACCGCCTCCTCATTCCGGCTCCTTGAATATCCCCTCACAATCGGTACCTTGCAATATGAACAAAGATTATTGCAGCCGTCCTGAATCTTGAGAAATGCCTTTGATCTGTCTTTAAAATCGGAGATGCCCGGCTCCGGATATTTTGCTGTCGGCCGCAGGCGTCGCGCAGTTTTTTTCGAATCTACAATATCCGCTATTTTATCTTTGTCCTTGTTCTTTATTATGAAGGAAACTCCGTCTATAGCGTTTATTTCGGCGCGGTCAAGCTCCGCATAGCAGCCGGTAACGACAATTTTTGCTCTGGGATTCTGCCGATGCGCCTTCCTCATGAGGCGGCGGGATTCTTTATCGGTCTTTTCTGTGACTGTGCAGGTGTTTATTACGTAGACATGGCATGACCGGCTAAAATCTCTTTCTTTGTAGCCGGCTTTTATAAAATTCTCGCGGATCGCTTGAGTCTCGTATTGATTGACCTTGCAGCCTAATGTATAAAAAGCGCACGTCTTCATAAGAATGCGTAATTAATCATCGCGAGGGCTGCGACTGCGGCGGTATCACTTTTTAGCACAAGATTGCCTAGCGAAACTAGAATAGCCCCTTTTTGGCGCGCGCGCTCTATCTCGTCGGGAGTAAAATCGCCTTCAGGACCTATCAGAAGAAGTATATTTTTAGGATCTTTTGCGGAGGTTATCGCCTTGTTTAGCGGAATAGTCTCTTCGGACAGGCATGGCATAAGAACCATATCGTACTGCGGAAATATATCCAGCATCTCATCGAATGTATTTATTTTTTTAATCTTTGGCAGATCTCTTCTGCCGCATTGCTTCGCGGCTTCAATCGCTATTCTTTGCCATCTCTCAAATTTGTGGCCGCCTGCGGCTTTGTCGGGACGGACAACCGTTCGTCCCGTTTCAAGGGGGATGATCTCGAGAGCCCCAAGCTCTGTGGCCTTCTCGACGATATAATCCATTTTATCTTTTTTTATCAAGACTTGCGCGAGAGTTACGCGGACGGAAGGCTCTATGGGAGAGGCAACGGTCTTTTCTATATTTATGATCACATTTTTATTTCTTACTGACTCTATTCTGCCGGTATATTCCTTGCCGGAACCGTCAAAGACTGTTACCTCATCGCCTTCCTTAAGCCGCATGACACTTGAGATATGCCGGCTCTCGTCTTTCCCGGCGTATATCTTACCATTTTTTACCGCCTCCGGCGGCACGTAAAATCTACTCATAAAAAAGGGGACGTTTCTCTTTGTTGTAACTTCTTATCTGATAAGCAATTACAGAGTGCCATTTTCCGGTTTTTCCTTTTTTGCCTATAGGGAAATTGGAAATCTAGGTGTTGTAATTTCCTGCCGCACAATATGTTAGGACAAAGGGAAACGTCCCCTTACTCCTTCTCCCCAAAGACCTCCGCGGTAAAAATATAAATGTCGACGTCGCCGTGCTTCCAGGCGTCCGGCAGGAGGCCTGCTTTATGCGCGCAAAGGTTCGCCATGAACTCGTCTTTAGTCCAGCCGGTTTCTGTGGCGACTTGCGGCAGGAATACGCCGCTATTAAACCCTCTGCGTACAAGGACACCGTGAACACCCATTTGGATTTCGTTTGCGTCCTTTACCTTTTCAAGTTCCGAAAGGACTGAAATCTCTATATCTATGTCTTTCATCTCATCCAACTTTACTTTCGGAAAACGCGGGTCGCCGGTAGCTGACTCTATAGCCATATCGCGCACTGTAAGGTAAAGCGGCCCTTTCCCTATTATATTCCCTATGCAACCTCTTAGCTGGCCTTTCTTGTGCAGAGTAACAAAGCCGCCCATCTCCTTACTAAGGACAGGGTCGTCTTCATTTACCTGAAGCACATTCCCTGTTTTGAGATAAGATTCTATGGTATCCCTTGCGATCTTAAGTAACGTTTTACGCTGTAAATCGTTAAGCATTGTTCCTCCCTTGGCTCGAGCCCCGGGTTTATCGCCGGGTGCGGCGAAATCTTTATAAATAACGGCGCTGACATAACCGACGACGCTCTTCATGTCGCCGGTGATATTGCCCGAATTTGCGTATTGGAGTATATCTATATTATCGGCGCCTATATCCCCTGCGGCAAGAAGTACTGTAGCAACAGGCATATAGCCGCAGAATATCTGTTCGCGCTTAACCGACTTATCATAAATCTCCTTTGCGGCAAAATTCCTCAGAAGTTCCACGCTCGCCAGGTCAATTTTTCGCGCATCTTGCTCAGTATGGTAATGGCTCATGTCAGTTGAAGCTACAATCAAAACATCATTCCGGCCTTTCGCCATATCCGCCAAAGCGCTTGCGAGTGTTTCGCAATTTGCGAAGGAGCTGCCTCCGAAAGCTATGGGAATGATTTTCGCTCCGGGCAGAACCTTCTTTATAAACAATAGCTGCATCTCAACGGAATTTTCGCCTGTAAAAGCTTGAGGATAAAATGACGCCTCTTTGACACGCGCCATAAGTTTTGACGCAAAATCGGAATCCACCTCTATGGCCCCTAAAGGCGTATTGAAATAGCCGTCTTTGTAAATGGATATGCCTCCGAAGGGCGCCCTGTGGCAAAATCCCAGAAGTACCACTGTTTTATAATCGCGGCCCTGAACCGCCTTATATGCATATGCGGCAACCGGGCCCGAATATACAAGCCCTGCGTGCGGAGCAATAATAGCGACGATATCGCCTTTGACCGGATTTGCCTTCGCCTCTTTTAAGTAACTGTCTAAGGTAGATGAGAGGACACCTGGGGATGCCGGATACCACGAGTCGGCAAGATCAGCATCTTTTACCTCCGCCGCCCGGGCGATAGATATAAAGGCTGTAAGTATTAGAAGTAAAACTATTTTTCTCATATTTTGCAAAATGGTGGAAACTTGTATTTTTGAAAGAGGTACATTAAGGGGAATCCGCCTAAGGCGGAGTCCCCTTAAAACGATTTGGGCGCGAGCCCCCGCCAAAGGCGAGGTCGGAGCCCCAAAAAGCACATTCCTTACTTTTTGGGGGCGAAGACCAAATCGTTAAGTGGTGGAGCCGACGGGAATCGAACCCGTGACTCAGCGTTGCGAACGCTGCGTAATCCCGCTTTACTACGGCCCCAATTGAAATTATTTCTTAATAACCGTAAAACGCCACCTGTTGCCGGATCTTGACCAGTTGTAAGTCATCTGGTCGCGCTGCCTGACAGACCAGGTGTAATCCTCCCCGTTCTTAAAGAGCTCCGCGGGAACATCTATGGAATACACGTCGGGCGCGAGATCCTTATTGAAGATCCTTTTGTCCGTATATCCTCGGCTTTCTTCAAAAAGTTCAAAGCGGTAGGAGTCGCGCATACCGCTCGGGATCGGAACAGGGCGCCATTTAAATGTCAGGATCTCCCTTCCTGTCAGGTCCACTTCGTGGTCATCGGCTGGCTCTGAATATTCCACGCACGGCGTAAAATCGGCAGCACCGCGGCCAAAAGCGTATAAAAGCGAAGCGCCGGCAAAAAGGAATATTGCTAAAAAAAGAAGTGTCTTCTTCATTTCACCCCGCCCTTTTTAATTACGGTGAAGCGCCATCTGTCTCCGGCCCTTGACCAGGCTGATGTCCTTGCGTCGCGCTGTTTAACGAGCCAGCTATACATCGCCCCGTCTTCAAACATGTCGGCCGGAATATCTATAGTGCAGACGTCCCGCTTCAATTCTACGCTATATATTCTGTTGTAATTATCTTCCGATCCCTTAAATAATTCAAAACGGTACGCCTCGCGACCGCCGCCGGGTTTCGGGATTGAATGCCACTCAAAAGTCAGGCCCTCTTTTCCTGTGAGGTCCACTTGGTGGTCGTTTCGCGGCGAAATATACTTCACGTCCGGAGTCTGAGTGCTTGAGCGCATTGCGTTTGCAAAAATAGGCGCCATAACCACTACCACTGCCAAAATAATAATTGTTAATAATTTTCTCATATTGCCTCCGAATTTTTGCTTGCAAAAATTCGTCCCGAGCAAGCGAGCTCGCAGCTATGTTTAAGCGAGCGCGTCGAGGGACTACCTTTACCTCACCGACTCTCTTATCCATTTTAAATAATCGTTACTCACTTCGTCAATAGAAAAAGATACTATTTCCGGCACTTCGTAACTATGCAGATCTCTTATCGCTCTATCAATCCGGCTGAAATTCTTTTTTAAGCTTTTCATTATGAGGAGCGTTTCGCCCGTTCTTTCAACATGCCCCTTCCAGCGGAATATAGACCTCGCGCCCCGTATCATATTTGCGCACGCGATAAGTTTTTTCTTTATCAATTCGCCCGCTATGCGCTCGGCCTCTTTTTCTGTAGGGCAGGCGGTAAAGATTGCGATGCATCCGGATTTTTTCATTTTGTATATCTTACCGTATCTTAATTCAGCTCGCCTATCATCTTATCAACGGCATTCGTCATCAGCCCCCAGTGCTCTTGGCTGTGAACGGCGAATTTCTGCTTCCTGCGCCAGCCGCCGTCTGGTTTTTTCTGCCAGAGATAAAAACACAATTGCTTTCTCCCCCATGACTCCACTAACACAACAGCCGACCACCAGCCGAATTTTTTATTTACTGTCACCGACTGCAGCACCTTTAGCGGGGAAGCTATCGGTATGAGCTCGTCCTTTATTACGTTTGGATCCGTCATCTTGCCCTCCCTCTTTTTTGCGTTCGTTGAGACTTTGGCACAACGGACATTTGGATATATTGCTGTTTATACTATCTACATATGTATGAGTGCATATGCTGCACTGCCATACATAAAATTTTTCCTCGCCGAAACTTGGAAGCTTTGTCTTCTCCTCGAAAAATATCCATAAAAGAAAGACGCCTATTACGGAAAAAAGAAGGTACAAAAACACCGCTTGCGATATATCCAGCTTTATCATGACGCGCTATTCCCTCGACAAAACTATCCTGGCCACGCCCCATTGCTCATTTTGGGCACTCGTTCCTAACGGCGTGAACCCCGTTAGAGAAGTAGCTTTCTCTAACGGGGTGAATTTCCAGTTTTTCAGGTACCTTATTCCCAGAAGATCCGCGTCGGCATTACCCGAAGAGACTAGCGGTATCACCTCCCGCACATCCCCCTGAGGCGATACAGAAAATTTCAATTCCATATTAAAAGGCGCGGCACCTGAAATAGGCTCGGGCACACGCGGTTTCTCAGGCTTATAAAAGACCTCTCTTTGAGCTACGTCCCCCGAGATCTCACCTTCTTTTTGCCGAGCCGCACGCCTTGACTTCCTGGGGCGCCTCGTGAATGCCGGCACCTCTTTAGTTTCGCGAAAAGATATGCCAAGTGATTCGCCTATCTTCTCCTCACTTTTTTTCGCCATATCCATCGCGGCTTTATCTTGAACAGGGACTTCTTTCATCCATGTGCGGACCTCGAGCGCCATCTTATTATTAACCTCGTAATCGGTCCTCACCGCAACCGGTTTGTTGGCCATCATTATATCAAGCGCTGTCTTTTCTAATATAGGGCCCAAGAACGAAACGGCAGTAAGTTCTCTCATCTTGTACCCGCCGGGCAACGCTACTATATTCACAGCGCTAATAGCTACGATGTGCCACAAAACTGATATAGCAAGCGCTATGCCGAAAGCCCTATTCACAAAAATCAATCTATTCACGCGCTATTTGATCTCCTGCGAGGTTGCGATGTTAATCTGCGTAATGCCCGCATCCCGGCACATGTCCCATATCTCCACTATCTTCCCCATAGAAGCGCGCCTGTCGGCTTTGATTAAAAGTGGTTTCTTTTCTTTTGCGGCAATCCTGAGCCTTGAGTCGAGTTCTTTAGTCGTGATGGCGCGCTCGTTAAGGTAGACCATATCGGAACCGGTTATGAGTATTATAAGGCTCTTTTCATGAAGCACCTCGCTCGTAACGGCCTTTGGCAGGTTTACCTTTATGCCCGGCTGCACTATGAAACTGGACGTCAGCATAAAGAAGATAAGGAGCTGGAAGACTACGTCGATAAGCGGCGCGATATCTATCTGGCCCTTTACGATCTCTGTCCTGCGTTTAAACCTCATACCTGTCACCTCTTGTCGTAAGTATGTTCATAAGTTCGGTTGCGGCCTTTTCCATTTCAAGCACAAAATTGTCCACCCGGCTTACCAGATAGTTGTACGCAACATATGTCGGGATGGCCACTACGAGTCCGGCCACGGTAGTAATAAGCGCTTCCCATATTCCGCCGGCTAAATCTCCCGGGTTTATGGGATTTAGCGATGTGGACTTCTCCTGTATTACCTGGAAACACTTGACCATGCCGGTAACCGTACCCAAAAGCCCCAAAAGCGGCGAGATATGCGCTATGGTAGCAAGCGCGCTCAGATTCTTTTCGAGCCTCGGCACCTCGTGAATACCAGCATCTTCTATCGCCTCTCTTATTTCGTTGCGAGGCCTGTCGTGCTTCAAAATGCCCGCTTTCATTATCTGGGCAATAGGGCCCGGAGTATTATTGCACATCTCTATCGCTTCCATAATCTTATTGCGCTTTAAAGTGCTTGCGATTTTGTTCATAAAATCTACGGTGTCTATTTTTGCCCTGTGCAGATGCCACACCCTCTCCAAAAGTATCGCGAACGCGAATATGGAGCAAAGTATTATAGGCCACATCACCGGGCCACCTTTTTGGATCATGTCCAACATTTATTTATCCCCCTTTTCGTTTATACGAATTATTGCGTTTTGCCCCCAAACCACGAAAGTCTCTCCTTGGCATACACCCCCTCCTCGGTAGGTTCCCTGGCAAGGCGCTCGTATATTCTCTTCGCTTTTTCTATTTCGTTATTTTTTTCAAATATCTCGGCGCAGCGGAACTCTGACTTTATCCCCCAGAATTTCGCGGACGGATAAAGATATGAAACCTTCAGGTATTCTTCTATTGCCTCTTTGGATTCACCGTCCCCGTCAAGACACTCCGCTATGCGGTAATGGATTTCGGCGTTCATTTCGCTATCTTCTTCGGTAAGCGCTTTTCTGTAATGGGCTATGGCCACCTTGTAGGAACGCACGCTTTCAAGCGCCTCACCCGTCTCTTTGTGCGCGACCCTCGCAAAGGCACTTTTTGGGTAACTATAGGCGAGCTGTTCAAATTTACGAAGGCCGTTGTTTATATCTCCCGCCTCTACCAATATCTCGCCCATTTTGAGAATCGATTTCGGGGCGAGGTCGCTTTCGGGATATTTTACCGGTATGACGGCAAGTTCCTGAAGCGCCGACACCCTGTCGCCTCTTTTATAAAGTGCGCTTGCCTTCCAGTAGGCGGCGTCACCGGCTATCTTGCTGTATGGGAATCCTGCGTGCACTTTACTGAAATACGCGTAGGCCTTGGGATAATCGCCGGAATTATAGAAACGCTCGCCGAACCAGAAGAGTATCTGGGCGCTGAGTTCCGTATTGGGATAGATCTTAAGAAACCGCGTGAATTCGGATGTCGCCTCTTTTACGTTCCCCTCCTGATAATAGCACCACCCTATCTGATACATCGCTATCTTTACAAGTTCCGGGTCTTTCGCCTGTTTAAGAAGCTGCCGGAAATAGTTAAGCCCCTCTTTATAATTGGCAGAATTATACAACGAACTTCCTATGTAAAAAAGGGCCCATTCTTTCTTGTCGCTTTCCGGAAATTCATTGGCAAAATCTACGAAATTTTTGGCTGAGGCGAAATAGTCGCCTTTTGCAAAAAATGCCATCGCGAGTTGAAACTTCGCCCTTTCGTAAATTTCGCTGTGCGGGTAATTTATAAAGAGCGACTGGAAGGAAAGTATCGCGGAATCATATTTTGCCTCTGTATAAAAGATATCGCCTATTTTATATTGGGCGTAGGAGGCATACGGATTATCCGGATATTTCTCCAAAATAGTATCGTAAGCGCTGCTTGCCTCGCTATATTTCTTCTGAGCTAAATAGATATCCCCCAGCCTCAAAAGTGAATTTACCCTTAATCCGGGATTGCCGGATCTTCTGGACAATTCCCTAAATATCTCGACTGCCGCGTCATATCTATTATCTTTTATATAAATCAAACCGAGATTATAGCGGATTTCATCGCTGAGAGAGGCATCCGTCACGGCTTCTATTGCTTCCTTATATAGCCTCTCGACTTCTTCGGGCTTTCCCAACTTGACAAACATCTCGGCCTTCCAGAGCCGGGCGTCATCATACCATTCGGATGACGGGTATTCATCGATCAGCACGTTATAATCAGTAAGCGCTTCCTCATTCCTATCCAGGGTATCGAATGCCCTTGCCCTGCCGAAAAGTGCGGTAGCGCGCAAGTCGTTATCTTTAGAATCGTTCAGGCATTTATTAAAATAAACTAGCGCTTCGCCGGCATTGCCGCTCTTCAGATAAGCGAGGGCCAATTTACATTCCGCATATTGCAGCCAATCGGCAGCGCCGGCACAATCGATTGCCTTTTTAAAATCGGATACCGCGCTCGCGAAATCCCCTTTTTTATAATAGATTTCGCCTCTCATGTAATGGACCTTACCTATTTCCGAAGAAAGCGGAAAATGGTCGATAAAGAGGCCTATCTCTTTCTCGGCCTCTTCTATCTGATTATTCTGGAAGAATATATCGCAGATCATATAGCGGGCCTTCGGACTAAGCGTATTATGCGGGAATTTTGACGCCATCTCCTTAAAAGCGCTTATGGCGTGCTCGTTCTCCCCCATTTTATGATAGCACCACCCCCTTGAATAGTAAGCATACACTATATATGAAGAGGCGGGATATACATCGATAAGTTTTTGATAATATTCAAGCGCTCTTGCGTAGTCGCCAATAGCGAAATGCGTCTCGGCAAGCCAATATACGGCTTCGTCCGAAAAAGCAGCGCTGTCCGGCCTTTCTAGTATATATTCAAATTCGTATCTGGCTCTCTCCAGCTTATTAAGCTTAAAATACGACCTTCCGAGATAAAGATGGGCAGGTATAACCTCTTTTGAGGCGGGATAATTGCCAATAAAAATAATCAGTCTATCTTTTGCGATATCGTAAAACTCATCTTCAAATGCCTGCCTCGCGAAAAGAAAGTCCTTCTCTTCGCTGGAAAAAGCCATACCCTGACCGAGGGGTGATAAAAATGCGCATGAGCACATAAATAGTATAATTATAGTATAATATGCCTTATGTATTTTCATTATGTTGCTATGGTGTAATTGGTTGGTGATTGGGTATTATAGCAGGGTTATATTGCCAATTCAAGCTATTTTTGAGAATTGGATAATTTGGCACAGATGATCGCAGAGATATGCTAAAATTATGTACTTACAGATTAACACAGATTATTGCAGAAAAAGCATTATGTCTGCGCTAATCCGCGTCTTTTAATCTGTGATCATCTGTGAATATCTTCTGAAGGTATTGGCCTGTATATGAACGGCTGTTCTTCGCGACTTCTTCAGGCGTACCCGAAGCAACGACCCTGCCTCCCTCGTCTCCGCCTTCGGGCCCGAGGTCTATGATATAATCGGAACTCTTTACCACATCCAGGTTGTGCTCTATCACGACGACAGTATTTCCGGCATCCGCGAGCGCCTGAAGGACTTTCAAAAGCCGGTCTATATCGGCAAAATGGAGGCCGGTTGTCGGTTCATCCAATATATAGAGCGTCTTTCCTGTCGCCCTGCGCGAAAGCTCAGAGGAAAGTTTTATCCTTTGCGCCTCGCCGCCGGATAGTGTCGTTGCCGATTGACCCAGGCGTATATAACCGAGGCCTACATTGTGAAGCGTCTCAAGTTTAGCCTTCACAGCCGGTATGTTCTTGAGTACATCCAGCGCCTGCTCCACGCTCATCTCAAGGATGTCCGAAATTGAATAACCCTTATATTTTACTTCCAGTGTCTGCTCGTTAAAGCGCTTGCCTTTACAGGCCTCGCATGTCACATAAACGTCCGGCAGAAAATGCATCTCGATCTTTTTTATACCGTCGCCCGCGCAGGCCTCGCACCTTCCCCCCTTTACGTTAAAACTGAACCTGCCTGGCCTATACCCTCTAATCTTCGACTCAGGAAGCCGGCTGAATAGATCGCGTATGGGGCTGTAAGCGCCTGTATATGTGGCGGGGTTTGAGCGCGGCGTCCGCCCTATGGGCGACTGATCTATGACGATTACCTTGTCTATATTTTCGACACCCAGGATCGCTTTGTGCTTGCCGGGTTTTAATTTTGCCCTGTATATCTTTTTTGCAAGCGCGCGGTATAATATCTCGTCTATAAGCGTACTTTTACCGGAACCGGATACCCCGGTAACCGCAACAAAAAGTCCGAGTGGGATCTTTACATCTATATCCTTAAGGTTATGCTCACAGGCGCCGATTATAGTTATAGCCTTATCGGGTTTTTGACGCCTTCGCTCCTTCGGTATTTCTATCTGAAGTTCGCCGTTTAAGTACTGCGCGGTAAGTGATTTTTTATTTTTGAGTATTTCTTTTAGCGCGCCGGCGGCCACTACTTCCCCGCCTGCCTCTCCGGCGCCCGGGCCGAGGTCTACGATATAATCGGCCTTTCTTATTGTCGCCTCATCATGTTCTACAATAATAAGAGTATTGCCGAGATTGCAAAGGGCCGTGAGAGTATCCAGCAATTTTGAATTGTCCCTCTGATGCAGCCCTATGCTCGGCTCATCAAGTATGTAAAGGACTCCTACAAGCCCCGCTCCTATCTGCGTCGCGAGGCGGATCCTCTGCGCTTCTCCGCCGGAGAGTGTCGAGCTTACACGGTCAAGCGTAAGATAATCGAGCCCGACATTCGACATGAACCGGAGGCGCATCTTTACTTCCTTGACCGCCTCCCTGCTTATAAACATATCTTCTTTGCTCAGCTTCAAATTACCGAAGAACAGTGTTGCTTCGGCAACGGACATCTTAGTAATGTCCATAATATTTTTATTTCCTATTGCGACCGAAAGACTTTCTTTCTTAAGGCGAGCGCCATTGCATTTCGGGCATGGCTGCTCGCTCATGAACTTATTTATCTCTGTTTTTATATATTCGCTTTTCGTCTCTACAAAACGCCGTTCAAGATTAGGTATCACCCCTTCAAAATATCCCCTCTTATCCTGATCGCCGTACAGTATTACGTCTTTTGTTTCTTTTTTTAAATCTCTAAAAGGCGTATACGCGTCAAAGTTGTAATCGTCGGCGACGGAGCGGAGAAGCCGCCGGTAATAAAGTATAATGCCTCTTCCGCCTTTTTTCCACGGCAGTACCGCTTCCAAAAGCGGCCTGGATTTATCGGGTACGATTAGCTCCGGGTCTATCTCCATTTTATTACCCAGGCCGCTGCAAGAAGCGCACGCGCCGTACGGCGAATTAAAAGAGAACATGCGCGGCGCCAGTTCTTCGTAGCTTATGCCGCAGTCGGCGCAGGCATACAACTCGCTGAAAAGCACATCGTCTTTGGGCGAGTTTTCATATACGATCAAAGACCCTCTTCCGATTTTAAGCGCCGTCTCTACGGAATCTGTCAGCCGCTTTTTTGCCTCCGCTTTGACTGCCAGCCTATCAACCACTGCCTCCACCGAATGCTTTTCATTCTTTGCAAGGCGGATATCTTCGTCGAGCTCTCTCATCTTTCCGTCAACGCGGGCGCGGACAAAGCCTTCTTTTCGTATTTCGTCAAAGATATCCTTATGCTCGCCTTTTTTGCCTTTTATTCTCGGGGCGAGGATCACTATGTTTTTACCGGCCTTTAAATTCATTATGCTTTCCACTATCCGCGCGGCATCCTGCCTCGTTATCTCTTTTCCGCATTTATAGCAGTGCGTTCTCCCGACGCGCGCAAAAAGGAGGCGAAGATAGTCATATATCTCGGTGGCTGTTCCGACGGTGGAGCGCGGGTTTGAGCCGGCGCTGCGCTGCTCTATGCTTATGGCAGGCGAGAGGCCTTCTATATATTCGACATTCGGCTTTTGCAGTTGTTCCAGGAATTGGCGGGCATAGCTGGAGAGGCTTTCAACGTAGCGGCGCTGGCCTTCGGCGTAGATGGTGTCAAATGCGAGCGACGACTTTCCGGAACCGGATAGGCCTGTTACGACAACGAGCTTATTGCGCGGAATTCTAACGTCGATGTTCTTAAGATTGTGCTCCCTCGCGCCCTTTACAAATATGTATTCTTTTTCCATTTTGTGCTTCACTCCGTAATAATATTGATACTTTCCTCGCTCCAGGCGAAATTCTTAACGCTTCTCACTTCGCCAAAAATCGGGGGCGAAATAACTCGGGGGCATTACCATGCCCCCTCATCCGGCACCATTGGTGCCGGACCGCTCCGCGGACATATTTCGCCCTTTTATAAACCGATTTTTTGGCTCGTTCGGAGCTAAATTTCGCAGTCGCTCGGAGAAGTATCAATATTATTATATCACTAATGTCCTTTAAAAGGAATACGGTGCATTTTCGAGCGAGAAAATCACCGGATTCCTTTTAAAACTTATTTTACCTGAGCGAGGGGAGTACCAATATTGTTATAGCACTTCCCCAATCAGGTCATATTCGAGCGTGCCGGCGATCTTTACTTTCACGAAATCGCCGGGCTTTAGTCCGCGGCCTTTCACAAATACTTCGCCGTCAACTTCCGGCGCATCGCCCTCGGTCCTGCCGATATATGAATCTGTCGAATCGCCGTCCTTCTCGTCAATAAGGACATCTATGGTCTTGCCTAAAAAAGATCTGTTTATGTCCTCCGCTATATCCTTTTGGAGCGACATAAGGGTATTGAAACGCTCCAGCTTTACTATTTCACTTATCTGATCCTTGTAGCTGTAAGCCGGCGTGCCCTCTTCTCTTGAATATGTAAAAACGCCCAGGCGCTCAAATTTCACATCTTTTACAAAATCAACCAGCTCCTTAAATTCCTTTTCGGTCTCACCCGGAAAACCCACAATAATAGAACTGCGCAGCGTAACGCCCGGAATAATTTTTCTTATTTTTTCTATGATGCCGCATATATCTTGTTTTGACATGTGTCGGTTCATCGCTTTAAGGATCCTGTCGTTTATATGCTGCACCGGCAAGTCTATATACTTGCAAAGCGATTTCTCGTCGGCAAAAAGAGATATCAGGCCGTCGTCTATGTGGGACGGGTAGGTGTATAAAAGGCGTATCCAGCGCTTGTATTTATTGAATGCACAGAGCTGCTTAAGCAACTCTGTGATTTTTGGCTTACCGGCGGTATCGGCGCCGAAGAGCGTTGTATCCTGCCCTACCAGGTTTATTTCCGATATATGCGCGCACTGCGAGGCATCTTCTACCTCATTAATGACCGATTCGAGAGGCCTGCTCCGGTAGTCGCCTTTTATGTCCGGGATAACGCAAAAACTGCATCTATTGCGGCAGCCCTCCGATATCTTAACGTACATATAATGAGGCGGCGTTATTTTGACTCGCGGATGCGTGTGGCTGTAAATAAAGGAATGGGTTTTGGATATTTCCGATACGGCTTCATTATTATTCAATTTGCCTATAAGCGCGCCGATTTTTTCAATGTCTCCGCATCCGATAAAGCCGTCGACTTCCGGCATATCCTTCATGAGGGCCTTGCCGTACCGCTCGGCAAGGCAGCCGGCAACGATGACCTTTGATAAACGGCCTTTCTTTTTGAGGTCTATCACCTCAAGGATCATATCTATAGATTCCCGCTTAGCCTCATCTATGAAGGCGCACGTATTTATTATGCCGATGTCGGCTTCGACGAGCTCCGAAATCTGGAACCCGTTATCCTCCAGTATGCCGAGCAATATTTCCGAATCTACGAGGTTACGCGGGCAGCCAAGGCTTATTATTCCGACCTTTGTCTTATGTGTAGAGGAATGCGGAGGCTTCATTTTGGTTCAAGGTCTACGCCTTCGTGAGTAATGAGGATATTGCGCGTGCGGCTCTTGGAAAAATCAATATCTTTTCCGTTTACGTTCATCTTCAATGCTTCGGGCTTTCCTATTTCGTCCAATTTTATCTCTTTTTCCGCCTTCCACGTCTCTTTTGATTTCTTTGAAAGGGTATTATTAAACGCGATCTTACCGTCCACTGTGACTTTGAGCCACACCTCATCGGAGGTGTTTAGGGTAAGCGTTAATGCTTTCTGTTTTGGTATGGGTATTATCTTCTCCGACGCCGTTTGTGTCTTTAGCGCGACCGGTTTGGGAGATTTTTTTGCGGGTTCGGACCTTTTGCGGGAAATGGCCCCTGTCTTTATCTTTGAAAAAGTATTTTTGGCGAATTGGCTTATTTTTATCGTACCGAATATTAAAATAAAAAATGATGCAATAATTGCCGCTATCATCATTACCGCGCGGAGTAATTCGGCGTCATTCTTTTTGGAAACCGGTTTCTTTTGACTGTCCATGGACGGCTGCGGACTGCCGCCGGGCATAGCAGCATGTTTTTTTAAACTATCCTCCTCCAAAATAGCAACAGCATCCAGGCCCAAAAAAGTAGCATAATTTTTTAGAAAGGCCCTCACATAGGTCCCGCCCAATTTATCTTCAAGCTGGCCTTTTTCGAGCGCCTCAAGGGTTTTAGGGTGTATTTTGATTATCCTGTAGACATCATCAAGTGAAAGCCTCTTATTTTCGCGCGCGGATTTCAACCTTTCGCCGATCGTCCCCATCACGAGCTGCGAACTTATATTGCCGTCTCCCGGTTTCTTAAGCTTCGCCATCTTCGTCCTTTGCCTTGGCGCTGCCGACCTCATCGACGCCATCTACCAATATTTCCCGCGGTTTAGAGCCGCGATAAGGCCCTACTATACCTTCGTCTTCCATGGCGTCTATAAGCCGCGCGGCTCTTGTGTAACCTAGCCCAAGTTTCCTCTGTAGTATTGAAACCGATGCCTGCTTTGTCTCAAGTATCGTCTTTACGGCTTCGTCAAAGAGTTCGTCTTTCTCAAACACCTTTCCCACCGCTCTTTTCTCCTGCACCAAAAGGACGCTTTCGTCATAGATCGTCTCTCTCTGCGATTTTATAAAACTGACTATGCGTTCTATTTCGCTGTCGCTTATAAGAGAGCCCTGCGCCCTCACCGGCCTTGCCGCGCCTGGCTCTATAAAAAGCATGTCCCCCCTGCCTAAAAGTTTATCCGCGCCGTTCATGTCAAGGACTGTCCTCGAGTCCACCTTTGAGGCGACTTTAAACGATATCCTCGCCGGGAAATTTGCCTTTATGACGCCTGTTATGACATCAACTGACGGCCTCTGCGTAGCGAGTATGAGGTGTATGCCTACCGCGCGCGAAAGCTGCGCAAGGCGCGTGATGGCATTTTCTATAACGTCCTTGGCAACGACCATAAGGTCGGCCAATTCATCTATTATCACGATTATGAACGGCAGCCTTTCTAAAGGCCCGCCTCCTTCATCAAGATATTTATCTTTGCCGTTTTCTACCTTTTCGTTAAATAGAGCTATATTCCTTGCTCCTATTTTGGCAAGAAGTTTATATCGCCTCTCCATCTCGTTGACAACCCAGCCGAGTGATGCGGCCGCCTTTTTGGCGTCTGTCACAACAGGGCACAATAGATGCGGGATGCCGTTAAAGACTGCGAGTTCCACCATCTTTGGGTCCACCATAACAAACTTTACTTCTTCCGGCGTCATGCTGTAAAGAAGGCTCATTATAAGGCAATTCACGCAGACGGTCTTACCGGCGCCTGTGGTGCCGGCTATCAATAGATGCGGCATGTCCGTCAAATCTGCGATCACGGGCTTACCCGCTATGTCTTTGCCGAGTGAGAGCGATAATTTGGACGTCGACTTTCTGAATTCGTCGGAGTCAAGTATTTCCCTGAAATAAACTATGCTTGAGGAAGAATTCGGCACCTCGAATCCCACGGTGCCTTTGCCTGGCATAGGCGCCACGATCCTTACGCTCTGCGCTTTCATGGCGAGCGCTATATTATCGCTTAATGCAGTGATCCTTGCTATTTTTACGCCCGGCGCCGGTTCAAGCTCGTACCTGGTTATAACAGGCCCCTGCTCCACCCTGACGACCTTTGCTTCAATATCAAAATCCGCTAAAGTATCTTCCAGTATATCGGAATTTATCTGCAGGTCTTCTTTAATTTTTCTCGCTTCTATCGGAGGCGGCGAATCCAAAAGGTCAATTGACGGCAGCTTGTACTCTCCGGCGGACTTTGGCTGCGTGACTTTTATGGCCGCGGGCTTAGCGGAAGACTTTATTTTCGATTCTTTTTCCGTCTTGTGGATCGCGTATTCCACTTCTCTCGCCTTTGGCATGGCTGTTTCTTTCCATACCGGCTGTTTGGGTGGCTTTTCCGGCTCCTTTATGGTAGTCCTTTTCACAGGCGTAACCCTTATTACCCCTTCTCTTACCTTATCCCTTAATCTTACAGCAGATATACCAGCAATGCGCGATTTAAGCCTCTTTAAGAAATCTGCCGCAATGCTGTGGACTTTAAGAAAAATGGGGAATATCATAAATTCTGTGGCAAGTACCAGCGAAAGTACGAAAAGCGAAAAGAGCATTACGTATGAACCTATGGGGCCGAAATACCTGAGGAGCAGTTTAGATAGAAAGAATCCGACGGTACCGCCTGTCCTGAATTCTTCTATTGAAGCCCCCCTCATAACGATACTTGCGAGAGAACTCGTGGTCAATATGAGTATTATTGTACCTGCCAGGCGGCCGTGCGGCTTCTCTTCTTGGGCGACTACAAGCCTATTGATGCCCCATATAAAAAAAAGCGCCGTAACCGCATAGGCGGATATTCCCATGAGAAAAAAAAGGATTCCGCTCGTCCATGCCCCTAGAAAACCGCACAGATTCCTGACGGGGGCATTAGGATGAGAGGTAAAAAGCGAGATATCGTTCGGATTGAATGTCAAAAGGCTGAGGAGGATGAATATTCCCGCGGTGAGAAAGAGTATCGCCTCTATTTCGCTTCTCTTTTCTTTGGGGAGTTTTTGCGCTTTATTTTTTCGCATCTTTCTACCTTGCGCCCGTGTGGCCGAATCCGCCGTGTGAACGGGCCGTATCACTCAATTCGTCTGAGAGTTCCATTTGGGCGCGTATTGATTCCTTGAAGACCATTTGCGCGATCCTGTCGCCGCGCTTTATGATATAAGGATCTCTGCCGAGATTCGTAATGATTATCGAAACAAGGCCTCTATAATCGGAGTCAATCGTGCCTGGTGAGTTGACTATGGATATGCCGTGCTTGAGCGCCAAACCGCTTCTTGGCCGTATCTGGGCTTCATATCCGGGCGGTATGGCCAGGTAAAATCCTGCCGAAATAAGCTTTATGTCACCCGGCCTGATAACCACTTCGCCGTCTACTGCAGCGTATATATCCATGCCGCTTGAACCATTCGTTGCGTAATGCGGCAACGGCAGGTCCTTAGCGTTCGCGTCTTGTTTAACCTTTACTTTTATCACTATCCGCTTCGCTTTTAAGCGCTTTTTTACGGCTCAGATTTAGTCTGCCCTTTTCATCTTTTTCAACCAGCTTAACGAGAAATTCGTCACCTACCTTGACTTCCTTCGTGGCATCTTTTATAAAATGATCCGACAATTCGGAAACGTGGCACAGGCCTTCTTTGCCCGGCATGATCTCACAAAACGCGCCGAACTCCATAACGCGCTTCACCTTGGCCATGTATATCTTTCCGATCTCCGGGTCGGCAGTAATACTGATTATGATATCAAGCGCCTTCTGCAGGGCTTCTCCGTCCGCAGAGGCAACTTGAATCGTTCCGTCATCCTCTACATCAATGGTCGCGCCCGTGTCTTCTATTATCTTGCGGATGACCTTGCCGCCGGAGCCGATGACATCTTTTATCTTTTCGACCGGTATCTTGATCGTCTTTATGCGGGGCGCAAAAGAGGATATGTCCTCTCTCGGTTTTCCGATAGCAGCGTCAAGCTTTTCAAGTATTTCCATGCGCGCCGTATATGCCTGGGCCATGGCGTTTTTTATCATCTCAATGTTTATTCCGTCGATCTTGAGGTCGAGCTGCACCGCTGTTATGCCATCTCTGGTTCCTGCAATTTTAAAGTCCATGTCGCCGAAATGGTCCTCGAGTCCGCCTATATCCGTAAGTATTATGTGTTTATTCCCTTCCTCTACCAGCCCCATCGCTACGCCGGCAACGGATTTGATTATCGGAACTCCGGCGTCCATCAGCGCCAATGTACCTGCGCACACAGTGGCCATGCTGCTTGATCCATTAGACTCAAGTATGTCAGAAACTAACCTGACGGTGTATGGGAATTTATCTTTGGACGGCATCACCGGCTTAAGCGCTCTTTCCGCAAGCGCGCCGTGTCCTATCTCGCGCCTGCCCGGGCCTCTTACGGGTTTTACCTCACCCACGCTGAACGGAGGGAAATTGTAATGAAGCATAAAACTCTTGGAACTCTCGCCTTCTAAGGATTCTATAGTCTGTTCGTCAGCGCTCGTGCCAAGCGTAGTAACCGCAAGGCTCTGCGTCTGGCCGCGTGTAAAAAGGCCTGAGCCGTGCGTCCTGGGAAGTAATCCCACTTCGCATGTTATCGGCCTTATTTCTGCCTTATTTCTGCCATCCACTCTTCGGTCGCCTTCAAGCATGGCCTTTCGCACGATCTCTTTTTCGAGTTTGACAAGCGCAAGCTTGACTTGAAGCTCAGTGTAGCCGGTTTCTTCCGTGACAAGCTTCTCCAGCACTTCTTTTTTTATGGAATCAAGAGCCTCTTCTCTCTTTTCCTTGACAGGGATGTTTACCAGGTCTTTTATCTTATTAAGAGAAGCTTCTTTTACCTTTTCTTCCACTGCGGGATCTATTGTCAAAAGATCTATTTTTCTCTTTTTCTGGCCCACTTCCTTCATCATCTTCTTCTGCAGTTCCACGAGATCTTTGATGTATTTCTGGGAAAATTTAATGCCCTCAAGGACAATGTCTTCCGAGAGCTCATGTACTCCGGCCTCTACCATTATGACTTTATCGCCGTTTCCGGTCACCACCAGGTCCAGCGTACTTGAATTAAGCTCCTCAAAGGTGGGATTCAGGACAAACTTATTGTCGATCATGCCGACCCTGACAGCCGCTATCGGTCCGTTAAAAGGTATGTCAGAAATAGATAGCGCCGCCGAAGCGCTGGTTACCGCCAAGACATCGGAATCATTTTCGGCATCGGATGACAACACCATACTCATGATCTGAAGTTCATTCGTAAAACCATCGTCGAATAAAGGGCGTATCGGCCTGTCTATTAATCTGGCTGTCAATATCTCTTTTTCGGTCGGCCGGCCCTCGCGCTTAAAAAATCCTCCGGGTATCCTTCCGGAAGCATACGTCTTTTCCTGGTATTCTACCGTCAGCGGGAGAAAATCAACTCCAGTGCGTGGATTTTTGGAGCAAACTACGGTTGTGAGAACAAGCGTATCTCCAAGCCGCATAGTAACTGCGCCGTCGGCCTGCTTCGCGAGCCTGCCCGTCTCTATAATAAGGCGTTTACCGCCTAATTCTAACTCAAATTTCTTAGACATTTCTCTCCTTTGGTTCGTTTATTTATTTACGCAGCTCTAATTTATCTATTATGGCTTTGTACTTCGGAGCATCATGCTTCTTAAGATAATCTAGGAGCCTGCGCCGTTTGCTAACGAGTTTCAGAAGGCCTCTCCTCGAATTGTGATCTTTCTTATGGAGCTTAAAGTGCCCCGTAAGATTGTTGATCCTTTCCGTGATGATGGCTACCTGAACCGACGGGGACCCCGTATCCGTAGCATGCGCCTCATATTCCTTTATTAATGTTGTCTTCACTTCCTTCTTGATACTCAACACGCACCTCCCGATTATTTGTAGTTGTTATATTATAGCAAGATATAGCCATTGAGCGCAACCTTTTTATTTTCATTCTGCGGATTCGAAAATCCTTTTCCAGCTTTCAATCACAGGAAAAAGCGCTGTTTTTCGCCATGCGGCATCGTAGCGATACATCGGAAGGCATATTTCAAGGTACTTGGCCCACCACATAAATACCAGATTCTTATAGAGACTCAGAGGTACTCCTATATCCGCAAGATACGTCTTGCATATGTCAGCTATCTCGGTAGAGAAGAATTCTTTCGGATATCCGGGGAATTTGACATTAGGGTATTTATCGCGCATATGAGAACGCGTAGCTCTATTGAGAAAACTGATGATATCTAAGAGCGGCAGCCCTTCCATTTCTGCGTATTCCCAGTCCAGGATCTTCTTTATGTGATTACCGGTGGAATCGATAATGCAATTATTCGGCACATAATCGCCGTGCCGGCATACGAGTGTCAGCTGCCCGCTGATGAGATCATTCCTAAAAGATTTTTCGACTTCAGACAGCCACTGCCCGTAATCTACCATTTCCTCTTTTCGCATCCATTCGCCTAGTAATCGTATAGGGTTTCCGAAATATATGTCGAAAAGCTTGTCGTCTACCTTTTTCGTAACCGCCGTATTTTTATGTATTGTCTGTATAAGCGAAACCGCATCTTTTACCAGCTTGTCGCGCTTCCTAACATCCGTAAGAAGGCTTTCTCCTGTCCTTCCACTCTCTTCGCGTTCAAAGGTATAATCGTATCCGTCATATGTGCCGTAGCAAAATACTTCGGGCAGAAGAGATTTTGATGCGTCCGAAAGCTTTGGCTCCTTCTTAAGATTCTCTATTATGGAGGCCGATTTCAGAAGATACCGCTTTGCGTCAGGCGCCGCGTCGACTTTTAAATAAAACCCATTCAGCCCATTATTTAGGAAAAACTTTAATATCAAGCGCGCAGTATTTTTGTCTTTTACCTTAAAAGATGTTACCTCACCTGCCATTATTTTATTAATGCCGAATGCTTGATTAAGCACGTGATTCAATAATTTGTTGAGAGAGCTCTCTTTCAATGTCTTGTGCGCCGCAAATATGGAAAAACTTGGTACGAAATAGCCTCTTGAAATATCCATCAGAATCTTATTTTTTGCGCTATCGCATCCAAACGCAAGCGGAGCGAACATTTCACGTTTTGCCCAATCGCACACTGGTATAAACCTGTTTATGCGGCTGTAGCTTGGAATGGGCGCCAGAAACGCTGCGCTGTTCAAGGAGGCTTTTCTAAGCATATTCCTGTACCCCGTCTTTGAATACGTATATACTTTGAAATCTTTTTGCCTTCCTATCCTCAACAGCGCCCGAGTTACGCTCCGCGGAAGAAGTGAGCCGTATTTCATGCCGATATGGCCTTCCGATCGGCCTAAAAAATACTTGTAATTGATCCTATTTTCAATCCCGATATAGACGCAGCCGTCTTTTTTAAGTATCCTTGATATTTCGTTCAAAAATCTCTGTTGGCTTACTTGCGGATCATCGCTAAATGACGCTCCTATCCATTCTAATACGCCGCTGACTGCGACACAATCGAATGAATTATCTCTAAAAGGAAGCCTCGCGGTATCCCCTCCGTGCACCGGTACAATGTTATGGACATTCGTTTCTTCGGCATAAGCCTTAAGCCACCGCAAATATGCGAATGTCGAGTCCATCGAATATACCTTACCGCATCTTTTTGCAAGCGCAATAGAGTTGTTGCCCCACCCGCAGCCGATATCAAGCACGGTAGATTCCTTATCGATAGGTAATAAAAATATCCACGGCCACCTGCGGGGGTTGCATATCCTGCTCCAGATCTTCTGTGCTTTTTCGGGCATGTCGTCTTGAAGGCGCAGCACGGTCTCCTGCCATCCGTCGTCATGTACATGGGAAAGCGCGTATTCCATGTTTTCCCTAGGTATGTTCCACGAAAAGTAATGCATGTCTTTGGTGAAGCCGGGGATGCCTTCCTTCAGGTCAAACTGCTGCCCGCAGCCGCTGCACCTATACGCATTGTTATCATACGTAAGGATTGTTGCGCAAGTTGGGCAGATAAACAGAGTATCCGCAGTCTCTTTGATTTTACTGCTTATTGTTGATATTCCTTCTTTCATAATTTTAGACAAGTTTCTGCTCCTCTATCATCGTTTTGAACTCGCCTTTCTTTTCATAAAGATCTCCGTAGGTTCCTTCTTCTATAACCCTGCCGCTATCTAAGACGTATATATAATCCGCGTTTCTTATCGTCGAAAGTCGGTGAGCAATGACGACCAAGGTCTTCTCTCCTTTTAAACCCTTCAGATTTTCGTAGATCTGATTTTCGGACTTACTGTCGAGGGAGCTTGTCGCTTCGTCTAATATCAGAAGTCTTGTATCCCTGTATAATTCGCGGGCTATGGTTATGCGTTGCCTTTGCCCTCCCGATACATCCAGGCCGTTGTCACCAAGCAAGGCATCTTCTTTTTCGACAAGATCGGACACAAAGCCCCGTATGTGAGCCATTGCTATAGCCCTGGACAATCTATTCTCGTCGATATTCTCGCCCCACAGGGAAACATTATCCTTGATGCTTGCGTTGAATATTATATCTTCCTGGGTGACATATCCTACATTCTCGCGCAAGATTTTTAGGTTAATCTTATCGTAGCTAACGTCGCCAAATAAGATCTCTCCGCTTGCCGGTTTTAATATCCCTGTGATCATATTAGCGATTGTAGATTTACCGGAACCGGAATGGCCTACCAAGGCTACTACTGACTTTGGTTTAATGGTTATACTGACATTGTCGAGGGCCTTTTTACCGTTTGGGAATATCACCGTGGCGTCCACGATGAGGATCTCTTTACTAAAATCCGGCTTGAATCCCTCCAGGTTTAGAGACTCTCTGTTCTTTTCCAATTCCCCCTGGAACTCTTTATAGATATCTATGCTCCCTTTTGAGGCTAGAAATCTCCGATAGGATGACTGGAGGGTCAGAAATCCCCTGGCGGCCTGCAAAAACAGGAAAATCAAAAATATTATTTCATTGACGCTTCTGCCTAAACCCACGACATAATAAAAGAGAAGCCCCGCAACAAAGAAAACGACCATGGGTTCAAATGCGTTTGTTGAGATAGACTGCAAAAGCACCAGCTTAAACCTTATATCCCCCAAATTTTTATTCTGCGCATCAATAATCTTTGAAATCCTTTGGCTCGAGAAAGTCGCCTTCAAGTATTTAAATTTACTTAACGCCTGAAAAAGAATGGAGTTAAATTTGCCGTACGAAACGCTGTAAGCCAAAGAAAGTTTGTTAGTCAACCGGTTAAGTTTCATCGTACAAATAATGATAACGGGACAGATTACCAAGACGACAAGACTTATTTTAAAACTCAATATCATGGAAAGCGCGATATACACCGCGGCCAATATCGTGTATTTCAATACCTGCAAAAAGGTCTGAAACGCTTCGACAATGCAGGCTATTTCGCGGACAACCGCATTGTTAATATAGCCTACCTCCTTTTTGATGATATAAAGGTAATCAGCAGAAAAAACATCTTCCACAAGTTTGCGCCTTAAGGCGATCAGCAGACTAGAAGTAACCTTGCCGGAATAATATTCATAAAAAATCAGAAATGCCGCCCTGAATATAAAAAACACGAGAATGAGCAGCAAAAAAAGACTGAAGGAAAACCCGATATGGAAGAAATCTAATATAACCTTCAACGCTTTCGATAATTTGTCGCTTCCGAAACCATTTTGCAGGATAGGCAAAAAAAGTGTTATGCTGACCGCTTCTATAAAACCCGCTATCAGCATCAGAAAAAATAAATAATAGACTTTGCGGCCCACAAATGCCTTGAAGTGCCTAAAATACTCAAAAAGATATCTCATTCTCTTCCCTTTTGTTAAGAAAGCAGCTTATGTAAAAATTCATAAAATTGCGGCGGCGTATCTGGAAAATTATCCTGCATAAATTTTGGCTCTCGCTCTACTTTTATTTCATTATTAATCAATCTATCCAAAACCTCATCCAGTTTTTTCTTGTCGCGATAAATAAAAAAATCGCAGAATCTGCTACCGCCCCATGACTGCCTATTCATTCTGATAAAAAGTTCTGAGTCATATTGGCAATACTCTACAATGGGTTTACCCTGATAATATGCGTCTAACATTGTGCAAGAGTAGACATTTCCAAAAACAAATTGCGCCTTGGATGATAAAATAAAGGGGTGGGTATAATCAATTACATAGTTTGAGTAACTAATTTTATCAAGCAGTTTTTTGACTCTCCCCATGTCCGTAACAGGATGGGGTTTGAAAATTGTCTTGATTTTGCCATTATATTTTTTTAAAATATTTAACGATTCTTCTAATAAGTCGATTATCTCCGGCTCATCAAAGTTGGTCCGTCGCTTGCCTAGGTATGCAAGTACATATAGAAAGTATTTCCCATTGTTTATTACTTTATTTCGCTTAATGGCGTCATCCATATATTTTCGCCATATAGACAATCCGTGAGTATAGCCGACTTCAACTATTTTATTTCTGGGGGCTTTAACATTAAAAACATCCTCAACCTGACCGGGACTCAATGCCGATAGGAAATAATCAAATTCTCCCTTAACAGGATTTTTAAAAACTGCTTTTCCTTCTCTTTTCCAATAAAGCAGAGATGATTCATTGAGATTTTTTAAATAAATGGGATTTTGCACTGCCAAAAAAACCCTTATTTGGACAACCCTTGAAATCATTTTTATTAGCTTCATGGTTATATTGTGCCAAGGAAGATTGTCTGTTTCTCTTAAAATAATATTCTCTTTAAAAGCAAGCAGAAAAACGAATTTCAAGATTTTAAATAATGTAATGAGTTTATTTTTTCCTCTGAGAACATACATTTTGCCGTTTACATATTCTATATCTTCCAAAAGGATATAATTTCTTTTCGTAAGGTCATAAATTTTTTTATCGCCGAAAACAATAATTATATTGCTTTGAGGTGATATTTTTCTCATTTCCATAAAAATGGGCAATGCTTGGTCTATTCCAGCAAGACTTCTTTTCTTTGTTAAAAAAATTATGTTCTTTGCCATACTTTCACTTTAACCGTTTTTGGCTGCCGATATTTCGGTTTCTCTTTTCCTGCGTTTTTGGTACCACAGCCACGTGTACGTCAAATGATCGAGGATAATGTGTATGTCTTCGACAGGGCCGTATTCGCCCTTTGGCGTCTTGACATGAATGGTTATGTCGCAAATATCTTTTAATTTGCCGCCGTCGAAGCCAACGAATCCGATAGTCAGGCCGCCTTGTTTTTTGACCCATTTTGCAGCCGCAACTACGTTAGGTGAGTTTCCGCTTGCTGAAATAGCCACCAATTTATCTCCGGGCCTATAATGAACCTGAAGTTGATGAATAAAGATGTTCTGGTAGCCATGGTCATTGGATACGGCTGTCATAACCGCTGAATTATCTGTCAACGCCAATGAGCGTAGCGGCAAGCCATCATCGCAGGCGTTGGAGCCCAAGCTAAAGTCGTTAGCCATGTGCGAAGCGGTGGAAGCGGAGCCGCCGTTGCCTATGAAAAATATTGTATTTTGATTCCGGCGCACCGTTTCGAGCTCCCCGATGAATCCTGCAATTGCGCCGGTATCAAGCTGCTTCAAAAGGCTATGAAGGTAGTCGAAATAACCCTTTGAAAATTCCTCAACGTTATCGGTTTCGTTAAATAAAGACTTTATGTTCTTCACAATCTTTCCTTTCTTTTTCCTGCTCTTTTTGGCCTGAGGCCGTAAAATCCCATTTTGATTCTTTATCGGTGATATAGTAGAACATTCGTTTTAACATGTAAAAAATAACTTTCGCTAAAAATGAATCCCCTTCCGCTATTCTTATTAATGGATAGAAAATTTTGGGGAGTTTAAAATATAATTGAAATGTCTTAAACAAACCTCTCAATTCTTTATTAGAAATTGTGGGCAGGTTAAGGCATGATTCCACTCTATAAACATTTTCGTATTCTTTTTCTCGACTGGGGTCAAAAAATTTCTCTTTGATGCATAAACTCCTTAAGCCTGTTCCACGATAAGGATGAAGAAAAGTAAGCGTGGTAGAGGTTGGTTTGGCTTTTCTATTAAGCTCTATACTTTCAAAAATGTTTTCTCTGGTTTCATGGGGTATGCCTATCATATTGAAGGCAGAGCTGCGTATTTTATATTTTCGGGCGAAGCCAAAAACGCGAATTAGATCATCGTTTTTATACCCCCTTCCCAAGACATCCTTTCTTATTCCGGGGTTGCCTGACTCCAATCCCACGCAGATATTACGGCAACCGGCATCGACAATCTTGGCGAAATCCTTTTCAGTTATAAGTTCCGGACGCAATGCAACAGAAAAAGGAAGTCCCACCTGTTTCTTATAAAGCCTGCAAAAATCATCTATGATTTCAGGCTTGTGAAGGGGGAAAAGATCATCGGTAAAAAAAATAAAATTCAAATTGTATTTTTTCTTATAGAATACTAATTCTTGAATTAAGAAATCGGGTTTTTTTACTCTGTAAAGTGAGCCCTTATGCTCATACATTCTTGACAAGGCAAAATTACCACAGTATGTACAACGAAAAGGGCACCCCCGAGTCATATAAAATATACCCATCCGGTACATTTTGCCGCCTAAGGGCCGTAAGAGGTGCCTCTCATCAAAAATATCCCAGTTCGGATGAAAAATTTCATTAACGTCCCGTAATTGCCTGACATCATTCTTGTAAATCTTCCCATTTTCTTTAACCCACATATTCTTTATGTTTTTTATATCTTTTCCCTGCTGTATTGCGTTGCAAAGCTCACTCATCGCTTCCTCTCCTTCGCCGATACATATAATATCCACACAATCTTCAGCAATTACTTCCTCTGGAGAAAACGTAACAGTTGCCCCGCCTACTACCGTTATGATATTGCTGTATTTGTTTTTAATCTTTTTCAACAATTCCAAACCAAAGTTGTAATTAGGGTCTGTAACGCTCATAGCGATCATATCCGGTTTAAATGACTGGATTTTTCGCTCAAGTTCAGCAACAATATCGACATTTTTCTCTATTAAGTTATATTTTTTAAAATCCGGATTACGTACCTGCAATGATGAGGCGCGCAATTCTTCATCATTTTGAATGTTGCCGCATTTAAAAAATGTCGTATCAAAAACCTCAGCATCATGGCCATTTTTTTTCAGATACGAATACAGATAACCGATGCCAAGTGGCATACGTGTTGCCATTACTTTATTGGGGTATAAAAAGAGGATTCTCATTTTCTTTCTTTATCCTGCTGAATGTTTTTTGTTAAAGGTCTGAATATTTTATGTTTTTAACAGCTCTTCGCTTTCTGCATGCTTTCAGGTGTCCGGATTGGCGATATTGTAAGCCCGGCGCCATTCAGCATCAGCGTAGTAAATACGATACACCAGTTTCATGGTCTCTAAGGCGTCTAAGCTGCCGCCTGATTTGATAGTATCGCCATTAATAATAGCGTTGGCAAACTCGTAAATCTCGTCGCGCCAGGAGTTATCCTCAAGGTAGTTAATTGTTTTATGCCATTGCGTACCTACGTCAGACTCGTCTCTTTTTCCAACCACAAGTTTTTCCCCGCCATAACTTTTGGAGCCGGAAAGAATTCCGTGCAGCTCTAAAAAACCATTGGTAAGGGCTATATCAAGAGTAAATCGATGCTGCCATTGAGTAGCGCTTGAATGTAGCATTGTCACGCGGCCACGGCTGTCACGCATTATTGCGTAAGCATTATCCTCCAGATCATGCTTCCAGTACTTATTTGAAACAAAACTTTTAACCTCTGTAAAATCGCCGCAGAACAGCTGCATCAGGTCCACCATATGGATGCCCTGATCGAGTAAAATACCGCCTCCGGCATGCTTTCGTTCAGCACGCCAGCCGCTGGAAAAAGAAACGATCTTGCCTTTACCGTATACCCCGCGCATATTAATAATCTCTCCCAATTCACCCGATTTGATAATTCGCAGGGCCTCGCGGACAGAGTCATGATAACGGTGGTTAAAACCATACTTTAATATAAGCCCGGGGTGTTTTTTTTCGACCTCAATTACCCGTTCAACATCTTGAACATCGCGACCCGGTGGCTTTTCGCAAAAAACATGGAGGCCTTTTTTAAGGCCGGCCATAGTCACTTCTGCGGCCAAATAATTAGGCAAAGATACGAATAGTAAATCAAGCGGCTCCTTGAGAAGTCGGTGGTAACTACTGAAATATTGGACGCCGTCCGGCATAGCGCCTGATTTATCAAATCTTTGGTCGCATACGGCGACAGTGTGCAAATTCGGATGTTGGTCTATAACTTCGCGTCGGCGTTTGCCGACAACGCCATAACCAGCGATGCCAACGGCTAATTTCTTTCCATGTTTCATCTTTGGCTCCTTTTGCTAAAAATTATCCATTAATAGCGCGAAATCAAGTGATCCCTGCTCATTAGTTTTCTTACCATTTTAAAATCGCCGGGCGTATCTACTCCATATGTATTAACCGGAGACATAACCATCCTTACCTTATACCCATGCTCCAAAACTCTCAACATATCAACCGATTCAATGATCTCCAAGGGCATCTGGGGAAGTTTATTGAAAGTTATCAAAAAATCCCGCTTAAAGGGAATAATGGCAATCTGTTTGTACTTCACTATACCTTTTTTTGCCTTTTTCTCCGAAGGTATGGCTTCCCTGGAAAAATAAAGGGCGTAATTATCCTTATCCTTTACGACCTTTACTATATTGGGATTATGGCCTTCTTTCGCGCTTTTAATTTCGTACATAAGATTTGCCACAGAAATGCTTTTATCTTTCAACATGGGCCGAAGTACGGCATCTATCATTTTAGGAACAAGCATCGGCTCATCCCCCTGAATCATAACAACGATATCGGCTCTCCTGCCCGTTTTCTTCTCTATTTTTTTTAGCGCTTCCGCGGCCCTGTCCGAAGCGCGCTGGTGTGTATCTTTGGTCATTATTACATTCATTTTATTTTCCCGGCAATACCGCTCTATCTCCTTATCGCACGTAGCAAGATAGACTTCATTCAAACTCCTTGCCATCCTGCTTCGCCAGTAGACGTGATATATCATTGCCTTGCCCATTATCTCTGCCAAGGGTTTGCCGGGAAATCTATTTGAAGCCATCCTTGCAGGAATTATGCCTATGATATTCATCTCTTTATTTTTTCTAACTCCTCTTTAATTTTCTGGCCTAAAAAAAGCGCATCAAATCCGAATCCTATAAACTTAAAACCTTTCTCTATTGCATCATCAAGTTTTTTTGCAACTGGAGGAACAACGTGCAGTCCCGCAGACTTCTTAAGCTCTTTGCATACCCTTATATATCTTTTTATTGCCTCCTTCACTTCTTTCCTTTCAAATTCGCCCGGATATCCCAGGGAAGCGGATAGATCGTAAGGGCCGATAATGCTTGCATCCACCCCTTCAACTTCTAATATCTCTTTCAAATTATCAATAGCCTCTATGCTTTCGATCTGGGTCACAACTATACTTTCTTTATTTATGCGTTTCTTATATTTTTCGAATTCCAGGCCGTAGCCCTGGGCTCGCGCGAGCCCCACGCCTCTTCTGCCTGCCGGCGGATACTTGACAGCGTCCACTGCTTTTATCGCTTCCTCTCTACTATTAACCATCGGCACAATTACTCCGTGTGCGCCTGCATCCATAACCCGTTTTATAAGGCATGCGTCGTTTTCGCCGACCCTAACCAGCGGCGCAATACCGGCAAGTTCAATAATCTGGATTAGCTTTTGCGCCTCGCTGAGCGTGATTGCAGAATGCTCCATATCCACTGTCAGCCAATCAAAGCCGCCTTTCGCCATAATTTCAGCGATGGAAGTATGCCCAAACGTAATCCATGAACCTATTGTAAGTACTTGCCTTTTTAGTTTTGTTTTGAGTAATTCCGACATCTTATTTATCCCTCCTCATCGTGTAATGTGAAAAATCCTTTACCTTAAATATACCATGTAATGTTTCGAGCTCCTTGTTGCCGTCATAGTCTATGCCTACAAAATTTATCGCGTTTTCAAGGGCAGCTTCATAATCGCTTTTTGTGTCGCCAAAATAAACTGCTGCGGCAGGATTTATTTTATATCGCCTAAGCAGATACCTCATGCTCTCTTTTTTTGTCCTTGGAGAGCCGATGATTTCCTTAAAAAAGCTGTCTATCCTTTTTGATTCCGCTATCCGCTTTACTTCTTTTTCGGGCGTTGCGGAAATTATAAAACATTCTTTCCCGCGCGTTTTAAGCGCCTCTAAAAACTCTATTACGCCTTTGATAAAAGGCGCTTTCGTTACTTTTTGCTCCACCAACTCAGAAAACCGTTTGTCGAGCTCATTTATTATTGCGGGGGTTATTTTCTTGTGTAAGACGTTTTTGTAATAATATTTAAATTTATCGTAGCGCGACAATGCCCACCCCTCGCTTAAGTGATAATCCATCACTTTTCTGACAACGTCTTTTCCGTAGCCCTCAAAAAGCTCGGCATATGCCTGAGATTTGATATCCAGGCTGTCAACGATTACACCGTCGAAATCGAAGAAAAAAACGCTGTATTTATCTATATTCGCTTGATTCTTTTTAGAACTATCTCCCATATCCCAACAATGCCTTTATTAAATTGTCGACTGCCTGAAGCTCCATCTCACTTCTCGCCTCTTTTGTGTAAGAACCGATATGCGGCGTCAATATGACATTGCTAAGTCCGGTCAACGGGCCGGCATAGGGTTCTTTTTCAAAAACATCCAACGCCGCACCGGCTATCTGTTTCCGCGTTAGGGCGCCGATTAGAGCATTTTCATCTATGATTTGCGCCCTGGACGTATTTATCAAAAAAGCGCTTAGCTTCATAAGGCTTAGATTCCCCGCATTCAATAAGCGCTTTGTCTCTTCCGTAAGCGGCAGGTGCAGGCTCACTATATCCGATTCCGAAAGCAATGTCTCTAAATTCTTAAAAATCACATTATATTTTTTTGCAAAAGCAGTGTCTTTTTTCTTGTCGTAAGCCAAGAATTGCGGTTTAAAAGCGCCCGTCAATTCTACTACCCTTTTGCCGATATTTCCCAATCCGACAATTCCTAATATCTTGCCTTTTAGCAATAAACCCGTCGGCTTATCCCAAACGCTGCGGTGCATATTGTTATCGGCAGCGGGTACATTCCGCAGACAGCACAAAATGAAGCATAGAGTCAGTTCTGCTACAGCATCTATTACGGGTTCTGGCGTATTAAGCACTCTTATATTGCGCAGTTTTGCCGCTTTAGCATCAATATTATCTAACCCGATTCCACAACGGGAAATCACCTTTAGGTTCTTCGCCCTTAAAATCATCTCTTCTGTGATATTCTCGACGCCCGCTATGACGCCCTCTATGTCCGGGGTATATAATTCCAGCGCCTCCTCCTTAGACAAGGTATGGCCGAAGGGGTTCATAATAATCTCCAGGCCCGCCGAACGGAGCTTATCGAGCGGAATCCTATCGTATTTTCCAAACGAACTTGTCGTTATTAAAATTTTCATATTCTGCCTCTACTTTAACTCAAAAAATTTTTATTTTTCCGGAAATATATACTTCTCAATAAATTCGGTATTTGGTTGAGTCGGTTTTTGGGCTAAAGCATCAGAAAGTTTTTTTTCGTTGAAAACGATACGGTTATGCTCGTCAAATTTTGCCTTTACCATGTTACATCTTTTTTTAAGACTTTCTAGCGCCTCAGGAAAGGGTTTAAATCTTTCGTTCTCCATCATAAATCCGATTACCGGCTTATTCGTGCACAGCGCTACTAAAAATGCCGTTGTCCTTATGCTGCCGAATATAAATGCATCGACGCTATCGATGTAATTCTGAAAATACCCTTCCAGTACTTTGGCGCTGTCGTCAAAGACTCCCTTTACTTCGGCAATTCTGTCAGGATGCGCCTTATAGAATACATCATATCCATGCCCTCTTAAAAAATCGGCCAGGCGTAATTCAAGATCGAGCTGGATGAGGGACACTGAACCGGGCGCATGGTACTTCCTCCCTTGGTTATGGGGATATCCTATAATCATGACTTTCTTTATTTCTTTCGGCAGTGGCTTATTGCGGTTTATCAGCCACATATTTTCATATGCATTGTCATCGCACGATGTTATGAGCGTATCGTTATTCCGGAGAGCGGGGTTATTATTCTTAATACGTTCAAAAAGCTCTGTGCTCTTCTTGTTATAGGTGACATATTCGTCTGAAACCGCGAATTCCTGAAAAGCCATTGTGGATGCATCGTAAAGGCCTATGCTACCGCCGTGACTGAAGGTAGTTACATGGCCGCCATTCTTCCGGGCAAGAACGGCAAGCGCCCTCGGAAAATAACTGACGAACGTTGACAAAAAAAACCGCGCATTACGTCTGTCCTCTATTTTGGGTTTTATTGAATACATTATCCTTGCCGCGTCTGTGAGCATGCTTTCGGTAAGCTTAGTGAGATAGCCCTTATGATTATCCGAAAGTTCTATCCCATTCCTATCCGCAGTTGACGCCAAGTTGGCCGAGATGGCTCGTGAGGTATCCTCTATAGAATTGAGCAGATTGTCGGGTATGCTGACAAAAGAACTATCCTCTGCCCAGTCTCGCTCTGAAGTCATGTTAAACGTATAGGGTGAATTTTTCATATAAAGCTTCATAAGCGGAGTCAAAGAGTTGAATATGTAAACAATTTCTTTATTCTCCTTCGGGTTGAAAACCTTGCTTAGCCTATCGTTATATAGAATACGCCAAATAATCCTGGCTGCCTCTACTTTTATCCTGTTAATAAACGTATATTTTGCCTTGCCTCTTCTGAGCTTCGGAATTTCCATGCGCTCGCCGGATGCAATTTCTTTATACCATAAAGTCTTATCCGAATACATTAACTCCTTGCCCGCCGCCTTTACTCTTTGGGCGACTTTCAGCGCATGGAAAAACAACAGGTATTCCGCACGCAACGAACTATAGATTAACAGCAGATCACTCATTTCGCCAGATTGCCTATTGATCTCGTCTTTCAGATAACGGTCGATCTCCGTACCAAGTTTTACAAACTCGTCATCCGATACCGGCCAGAAGAACTCGCCCTGCCATTTTTTGACGCCGTATTCTTTTACGGCGTATATGTCAACCGGAAATTGCGTACCTGCCATTTACCGCACCTCCAACTCTTTCCGCGAAATACCCATAAATACCTTATCAACACGCTTGCCTTCAAAATCTAACATACCACGCATCCGGCCTTTTATATGAAAGCCGGCTTTTATGTACGACCTTATTGCGGCAGTATGATTACCGTATACCCCCAGAATTACTGAATAAAGGTTCAACCTGTTTATGGCATAATCTGCAATAAGGCGCGCCACTCTTGCTCCGTACCCCTTGCCCCACTCCTTTTTATCACCTATCATGATGCCGAAGTTCGCATACCCGTGCTTCCAGTTTACTTCAAGTTTTGCATTGCCGATATGCCTCTTACGAACCTCAATGGCAAAAATCATCACATTGATGTTGCCCAAAATATTCTTATAATAGGTTTTGAGTTCCTCTTCGGTCGACTTCTTTGTCTCAAGGTACTTGGTCACGTCAGGGTCATTCAGCCATCCGAGGTATATTTTATTTATATGCTTTTGTTGCAAAGGCAGGAAACAGATTTCTTTATCACGTATACACGTGTCTTCGGGCTTCCTAATAAAAACAATCTTCGCCTTATCCTTTGTCTTCTTGTTGTATCCGGCCTTCCGGAACGCTTTTTGAGAGGAAATGTTTTCAATTTTTATCTCGGCTACGACAGGTACGTTCTGTTTTGTCTCGGCGTAATAGCGCTCAGTGCCGAGGCGTATGATCTCGCTTCCAAAGCCCTTTCCGATAAGATGAGGAGCAACGTTGACGCTTACAGACACGGCGGCCTTTTTCTTTTCGAAGCGTATTACGCCTATCCTGTCATTGCCGTATCGGCTTATATATAAAGCTGCATCCGGGTCGCGCAGCTTTTCTTTATACCATCTCATATGTTCCTCAAATGAAATACGCCTGGAGTCAAAGAAATTGCTCTGCACCGTAGGATCATTTCTCCAGTTTAATATATGTATGCCATCATCTTCCGTGGCGCGTAATAGGCTTATATATTTCATTTTATCATTCTCACGATTTCAAACGCTTCGGCATAATTTCTGGAAACAACGCTTCCCCATTTTGCAGCCTGCGCCTCAACAGCCCTGGGAGACCGTGGATGAGGAAATTTTCTCAGTTCGGTCGCATAGCATTTCATTGCCGAAATTTTCCTACTCAACATCGCCGTTATATCCACAAATAGATTCGGCGCAAAGGTGTAAGGGTAATTCCATTCCGTTGAAGACGGTATCTCAAAAGAATAAATCGCGCTTACGGTCTCCTCTTCTACGGGCCGGCATGCCGTGAGAACGGCGTTAAAAGCCACCCTATGGTCTATGTTCAAATCGCGCCAGTGGTGCGTAAATATAACTTGCGGCTTGACTCTATTCTTTATAGCTTCTATGCTCCTGACTATATCAAGCGTCGAAACGGTATCGAACCTGTTGTCAGGAAAATTTAACGGAAAGACACTCTTTGCGCCTATGACACGGTTGGCCTTCCCTATTGCCTTTCTAAGCTCCCTCAGATCTTTCTTCATCCTATTTGAGCTTTTGGGATATCGCGAAGTTATGCCTTCCCCCAGTATGAGCGTATATGCTTCATTGCCCTCCGCTATCATTCGAGCGACGGTTCCGCCGCAGCCTAATACTTCGTCATCAGGATGCGCTGCGACCACTAAGATCTTTTTCATGTTCATCCCTCCGTCTTTTCTTTAAAAACAGACGTGTATGCCCCTTCTTTCTCGCGCTCAAAAAGATGTTTATACACGCCGAATTCCCTGTTATATATTTTTATATACTCTTTCAGTGTCTTCGGAGGAATCCAGGTAATATCGTGACGTTCTTCAAACCGCGAAGATATATTCCTTTCAATCCATCCCTCCAGCGTTTCAGGCGGTTTATATCCGCATCTGCGCGCATCTTCATACATAGGAGTATCTGGCAGCGGGATGTATATGCAGTTCTGGATTATCGCCTTGGGATTAATTTTTTTTAATTTACGTATGTGCGCGATAGTATTTTGCAGGTCCTTAGTAGTCTCGTGCGGAACGGCGAACATGAATGAGGCGTAGAATTCCATGCCATAGTCACGGCATATCGCGGCGCTTTTTTCGGCATCTTCGGGTTTCGTGCCCTTCTGCATCCTGTCTAAAATTGACTGAGAGCCGGATTCTACTCCGAAAAATACGGATACAAGGCCGGATTTCTTCAGCAACGCAAGTTCTTCCGCAGAATAGTCAAGAAGAGAATTCGTCCTTGCTTTGCCCTTCCATTTAATATTAATATCGGATGAAACCAGCCATTCGGCTATTTTCATCACCCTCTTCTTTTTTACAAAGAATGTGCCGTCTTGAAAAAATATATTTTTGAATTTGAGCTTATCTACCACGAACGAGATTTCATTCTTTACCTGTTCAAGCGTCCTCTCAGAATAATCCTTATCGCCTGTTGTGCAGAATGAACATCTGAATGGACACCCCCTGGAAGTAAATACGGATATGATGTTATTCGGAGAACGGTATTTCTCTACATCTACCAAATGAAATCCGGGATAGATGTCGTAGTCAAAAGGAACTTCGCTTTTAGTATTTTTCAAAATCGATTCGCCTTTCTTGTATACCACGCCGGGGATGCCAGAAAAATCCTTGCCCTCATAGACCCTTTCCGCAATTTTAGTCATTGCATCTTCGCCCTGGCCGCACACAGCGGCATCCACGTAATCTAGTCTCGCGGTCCCTTCCGGGTCGGCGGTTGCGTGCGGACCTCCCCAAATAACCGGCATCATTGGATCGGCCTTCTTACATATAGTAGCCGCTTCAATTGCATCCTTGATATCGGAGCCGGTCATCGCCGTTATTCCCACGCATAATGAACCGTTCAGAGATTTTCTTAAAAGTTCTTTCCATTGCGGCTCGATTCTCGCGTCGATAATTACAGATTTAAATCCGGCTTTTTCCAAAAACGGGCCGATATATAGATAAGGAAAGGGAAACCAATGATATGTGCCCATGCCGACATATGATGGGAAGAACAAAACTATGTTTCCCTTTTTCACCGTATCCCCCCGCTCTTTTTGCCATTAAGCAGCCTTAGTGATACCGGATCATCTTTTGAGACGTCTGCCAAAGTCTTGCTTCCTATAATATCGTCATATTTTTGAGGAGATAAACCGATTTTCTTATTAAGCCGTTTCACGCCTATGTCTTCGTCCCGTATAACGCTGCCTCTGCCCAAGTCGCGCATAAAGACAAGATATCTCCGAAAAGTGTTTCGCGCCTTTAATTCTTTTTCGCTAGGTTTTTTTTCTGAACTACCCAGCATCTTTTCCACATTCCGTATATCTTTTGCCAATCGCCTGAATTCCGCCGGCTCCAAGGAAAAATAGTGCTCCGGGCCTTTAAGTTTCCTACTTAAGGTAAAATGCTTTTCTATAGCTGCCGCGCCCATCGAAACAGCTGCCAATGACGCCAGGTTATCGTCAGTGTGATCAGAATAGCCTACAGGATATTTAAAGTTATTATTAAGGGTCCTCAAAGAGTTAAGATTGATGTCCGCATACTTTGCCGGATAACTTGACACGCAGTGCAAAAGCACCATGTCTCTCGCTCCGTTTCTTTCTAATTCCAAAACCGCGTTTTTTACTTCATCCATATATGCCATCCCCGTTGACATTATTATGGGGAGTCGCGTCTTTGCCGCCTTTCTGAGTAGGACAATATTCGTCATGCAGCCAGAGGATATTTTAATAAGAGGCACGCCCAGTTTGATCAATTCTTTTAAACTTGACACATCGCCCGGTGTCGCGAAAAATATTAAACCCCGTCTTTCTGCTTCTTTTTTAAGCGTTCTTAAAACAGAGAAGTCAAGGCGGGCCTTCTTAAATACTTTATAGGAAAGGCTTCCTCTCTGGTAACTTTCTTCGGGGTTTACAATCTGAAATTTAACGGCATCTACCCTTGCCTTCGCCGCTTCCTTGATCAGCTTCGCGGCAAGCTTCGAATCGCCGTTATGATTTGTCCCGATTTCCGCTATTATGAAAACAGGCGCGTTATCGCCTATTCTTTTATTTTTAACTTTTATTTGCACAAGCGCCTTCTCTCTTACTATTTGCCTTGTTATACCTTATAAGTTCAATTTCGTAAGGTTCTATGACTTTCAAAAACTTGTCCTCTGGAAGACCGCCGATGTATAATGCCTTTTTCATCTTTCGCCACGCCCACCAGTCTTTTATGGTTCCGCCGTTACGCTGCAGATAATAAGCGTGAAAACTTCTAAGATCCAACCTCTTCCACTCAAAAGTATGTATGTCTATATCGTATTTATTCACAGCCGTATCCCAATATTCGCTTTTTAAGCCGGGCAAGGGCGTGAGCAGGTTCGTGCCGGTGGTAAACAGCTTATTTCTTTTCATATTGTCCAAAGTAAACTCGTAAGTCTCTTTTAAATCATCTTCAGTTTCTTCGGGTAAACCTATTAAAAACGACGATCCCGTTGTTATCCCGTTTTTATAGCACAAATCCAAAGTTGCTTGTGCATCTTCTTTTGTCATGCCTTTTCTGATTATCCTTAAGAGCCGGTTTGAGGCTGTTTCTATGCCAAAATTGATTTTTATAACGTTTAGTATCTTGAATATCCTTAGCATCTCCTCGTTTATAAACTTTATATGGGTAGAGCCGATAAACTTTGCCCTTCTCTTCTCTATCTTGTCTAAATTTTCGATAAGTCCTAAAAGCATATTTTTATTGGCGGTGAAATTATCATCTTTAAAAATAATCCTACGCTCTTCGGGGAATAGCTCTTGTATTTCCAATATGTCCTTTAAAACGTAATCAGCAGAGTGAAATCTTAATTTCCTTTTCCACATCGTTTGACTACTGCAATATTTACAATTGAAGGGGCAGCCTCTCGTTGACACCACATAAGGCAAAGCACCGGTAATTCTTAAAAAGTCCTTGTTGAAATTAGGTATATTATCAAGTGGAAATATGTAATCTCTATGACCTGTAAAGCAATATTTTTCGTCATTAACAAAACAAATGCCTTTTATGCTTTCAAGTATGTTTGGCGTGAATCTGTTGTATTTTTTATGCGCTTGAACTAATTCAAGAAAGGTCTGCTCGCCCTCTCCGATAACACCTATATCAAAATACTTATATTCGATGCTTTGGGGAAGATTTGATATATGGGAGCCGCCCAAAAGAACAGGAATATCGTTTTTTTCTTTTACCATTTTCGCTATTTCCTTCGCTTCGTCAAAACAGAAGGAAACGCTTGATATCCCTACCAAGTTATAATGAGTGGGGTCAAAAGTTTTAAACCTATCGTCGTTTACGAATAAATCCACTTCAACGTCCGGCTCGTGTTTCAAAAGGTAGGATTTCAAATAGGGTATCCCTAAGCCTATTTCTGGCCTGCCTGTATCTTCCTGTTGAACGGTTTGAATAAGTGCGATCCTCATTTTTTGTTCTCTTTTAAAAACCTCTTTGTTTTTAAGCGTACGAAGTCCATGCCGCCGTTTGGTTTCGGTATCATTTTAGTCCCGAATTTAATACGCATTTTCGGTATATCCAGACCGCGCATCATCCTGACCAACATGACAGGCATATTAATCCCTGCGCCGGCGCTTGCGGCTATCGCCCCGCTAAAACGCGGGTTTATTTCGTATAACGCGGGTTTCCCTTTAGCAGTAATCCCGCAATCAAAATCATAGGCGTAGTTAAGCTTTAATACCAAAGTTATTCTCTTTACAAACTCCGTTACATCCTCGTTGTTTTCGACCTCGCACCCTTCACTAAAGGGCGATAGTTTATTTAGCCATGTCCGGCGCCTTGGCACTATGCAAAGTGGATTACCTTCACGCGCCAGGACATCCACATCATACGCCTCGCCCGAAAGGTATTCCATGGCCATTAAGTTCGTCGGTAAATCGCCGAATATATTCAGCGCTTCTTCTAACGGCATGGACTCGCCGTCATTGCCTATGATAAATGTATGGCGCGTGCCCCTGCCGCATCTCGGCTTAATCACAAATTTTTCTTTTGGATATCCGAAATATGCTGCGCTTTTCTTCAACTCTTGTGCGCTCTTTATTAATTTGTACCTGGGCATATTTATACCATTTCTGGACAGGTGCTCAAATAATGCAAATTTATCATTGGTCAGCGCAACTGTTTTCCGGCCATCTACCGCACATGTAATACCTGCCCCGTCAAACTGAGATTTAAAAGCGGCTATCTTAGCTACTTCTTCATCGGCGCAGGGAATGACAATATCGACACTTTCTTTCCCGCACAATTCCAATAATTTCGGTATATACACTTTATCAGAGCCGCGGGGAACGATATGAAACGCTTGCAGGCCATCGATGCATCCGATACTCCTGCCTGAATCGACCCCTATAACCGTTATCTCGGGATCTTTGCTCTCTTTCAGCAGCTTTACCGTATTGCGGCTGAACTTGCCTCCTACGCACGTAAGCATCACTCTTACTTTTTTTGCGGCAGCAATAGCTGCCTTGGTGACTCTCTGGGCTCCTTTGCCGTCCACTAAACTCCGACCTATCGCGCTTACTTTGCGCCGCTTTTGAGAAGGCTCTAATTCTGTTATTGCTGATGACAGTTTATTAAAAAGACCTTTGTTGCTATGTTTTCCAGCATATCTTATAAAGCCGCTTTTCTGCCAGCCCTTTACGCCGCGAAACTGATTATCTGCCGCACAGACCGCGATAGTGGGCACGCCTATTCTCGCCAATTCACACAATGTCTGTCCGGCTGCTGAAATAGCTATATTGGACTTAAGCATGGCCGCGCGCATTTTTTTGGTATCCGGACTGTATATCAAATTGACCTTTTTATCTTTAAGCCGTTCTATTTCTCTGCTATTTTTAAAGCCGGCGCCTACTATTACATTTTTTTCCGCGCTGGGATAGCGGGTATTCAGGAAATCTATTACTTTAGGAGTCATGTTCCTGCCGTCCGCGCCGCCGAAGGTGACCATGATGCTTTTGATTTTACCGTTTATTCGTTTTGCAGGCACAGCCCAAAATTCTTTTCTCAGCAAAATATAACGGCTGCCTAATAAATATTCCACACCGTTGGATTTCTGATATTTCATAAGCTCGGCAGAGATAGATCCGTTTACCACAATACCTCGCGGGTACTTCATCCGCATATTATCGTCAAGATACACAGCGGCTTTTGCGAAATTAGATACTCTTTTGTATATACCGGCTCCCGCAATATAAGAATCGATAACCGCTATATCCGAATCTTTCGCAATATCAAATAGCCGTTGTTTGTGCTTGAGCCAGTTAAAAATACGACAATCGTAGCCCGCCAAAACATCCTCAGCGGTTTTATCGCCGTTTATGATAAGCACCGGGCTAATTTTCTTCTTTTCAAATGCTCGATAAAGAGAGATACACCTCGCAAGATGCCCGAGTCCTATTTTTTTGCCGCCCTCTGTTATTATAACCGCTTTCGTCATGCCAACCTTTTGAATCCACTATGGCAAACCGGTCCATTTAGATACTTTTTGGGATTACTGCTTTTTGCGGCCGAGGCAATAATCCTAAATACGCTGTCAAGGGCTTTCAGATACTCATTTATGTCCTTTTCCTTGTGAGCATACGAAGCGTAAAACGCCGGGGCCGCTAAAAAGCCTTTTTTGAGCATCTCCTGAGTAAATAGTGTTTTTAAAACAAGCGGCTTATCATAATAGAATGAGAAATGCCCTAAAGGCGGCGTCCCGCTTATAGTTATGTTAATGCTGTGTTTTTTCGCCGTCTTCCTCCAGCCGTCCTGGACAACTTTACCCATATGTTCAAGATGCGCCGAAATATTGAGCTTTTTTAACTTTTTTATGGTCGCCAGGGCAGCCACCGGACCTATGCGCTCTGTCCAATACGTGCTGCTTATAAAAGTCTCCTCGGCGGCGTCCATTACGTCTTTTTTTCCTATGATTGCCGCCATAGGGTAACCGTTGCTTATGGCCTTCGCAAAAACAGCTATATCCGGATCGACCCCGAATTTAAGATGCGCTCCTCCGAAATTAAGGCGCCACCCAGCCGTGATTTCGTCAAATATAAGTATCGCTCCAGAATCATCCGCCGCTTCGCGTATTGTTTCAAGGAACCCCCTGTCGGGAGAATAATTCCTTATCGGCTCCATAACCACAGCGGCGATCTTACCCTTGTGCCTCTCTATTAATTTCGTAAATCCGTTTATGTCGTTATAACTAAACGGGAGCGACGTGCCTTTGAGCCCCCGCGGCACCCCTGCCGGCTTCAACCCCGGAAGAAGATGCCCGTCCAAGCACCTGTCATCCGCCAAATTCGCGGACAGATACCAATCGTGCCAACCGTGATAACCGCAAAAAAGTATTATATCTTTTTTTGTCTTTGTTCTGGCGACCCTCACCGCTACAGTCATTGCCTCGCCGCCGGTTCTGGCGTATCGCACTTTCTTGGCCCAAGGATGAATATCGCAAAGCAATTCCGCTAACTCGACTTCTTCGTAGCAATTAAGAGTAGTCATAGAACCCTTTTGAACTGCCCGCTTTACCGCACCATCGACATCTTTATCGGCGTAACCCAAAATACAGGCGCCGATACCCATATGGCCCATATCGCGATACTTTTTTCCGTCTAGCCCCCAGATATTACAGCCTTTTGCTTTTTCGTAATAAGCCGGCCAAAGTTCCGGTAAGAAATTTTCCGGATTTTTGGAAAAAAGCTGCGTCCCTCCGGGAATCAACTTTTTTGCTTTTTTGTATAACGTTTGGCCTTTATTCATATTGTTTGACCCATTTTTTATTGATCTCTTCCGTGCCGGGATTATTTTTTAGAAAGTTCATGATATCTTCCATGCCGAAATATTGCTTATCAGGATACAGCCCTTCGTAAACTTTTTTTACAAAAATAAAATCTTCTTCCCTGTCAAGGGTCCATCGTTTATCCGCGATGTTTATCTCGTTCTTAAAATTAGTTAATTTGAATTTTTCCGGATGCTTTCTTACATACAACGTAACGTGCTCTCTCTCCGACCGGAGCCTCGTTTCCTTCCATGCGCGACGAAGAGCATCGAAGCTGAATACTTCGACATCTTCGCCGTCAGGATAAGTACGTTCTAAGACATTTGACGCATAATCGGTAGCCGATGAAAAATAACATTCAATCCCCTTGTCGATCACCGACGGATCCATCAGGGGGCAATCAGCCGTGATCCGCACGATATCTTTTAAGCCGAACTGTAACGCCGTCTGATAAAACCTGTCAAGGACATCTTCCTCTGAACCCTGATATGCTGAAATACCCATTTTGGCCGCTAGGTCCACGATCTTGTTATCGTCTTGGGCGATAGTTGTCGCAACAATTATCCTATCGACCGCTTTCGCGCGCATAAGCCGCTCAATCAGGTGTTCAAGTACGCTTTTATTAAGCACCTTCAGCAGCACCTTACCCGGAAGCCGCGTAGAGCCCGTTCTCGCCTGTACTATAATAGTCGCTTTCATTTCCATGTATACGGAAGAATTATTTCTTCCTTTTCTAGTTCCAGCGCGTTTAAACTGTCGCCTAACTGCTGCACTTTGCCGACATACTTCAATGAATCCACGTTTTCTTTAAGCTGATCTAATGAATCAACGCCTATTATCACCTTGTCTATATTGCTATTCAGCATCACGAAAGAAAGGCATAACGCAGCTATCGGCACGCCGCATCCGGATGAAACTCCGCGCAGTTGCGATATCGCAAGACTTGCGGTGGTAAAGTCTTTGGCGATCCTTTTTTCGTTTAGAAAAAATAACCCTTGCAAAAATACCGACCGCGTATGTATATCAACGCCGCGCGCTCTAAGCGCCGGAAAATAGCGTTCAAACCGCCTGTCAAAAATATTATAAGGGGCTTGCAGTATATCTACGGGCAAATCGAGCCTTAAGATCTGATCGAGCGAATCTGTAGTATATAGGGACAGGCCTATCTTCTCGATAAGACCGTCTTTTTTTAGGACAAGAAGTTTCTTATATAATTCTTCATATCCTGCGATTTCCGAATCCCTAACTAGGTAGCCATGAATTTTATCTTGCTTAAGACGCTTCAAGCTTTTTGGGAAATACGAAACCGGATCATCCATACTGCCGTTTGCTTTGGGCATTTTAGAGATTATCTTAAATCTGTTATTTGAATTTTTTAGATACTCGCCTATGATCTCTTCGCTGTCGCCGTATTCGTATGCGGTATCAAGCGTATCCATGCCGGCAGCGCTTGCATATTCTAGGACTTTGAAAACGCTGTCTTTTGGCATCCGCCCTCTCTCGTTTGCGATTCCGTAGTCCATGCCGAATTGTGCCGTGCCTAATGATAATTTTTTTGCAGAAATATCACTCATTCCTAAAAAACCTTATGGTTTCGTCTATTACTTTTTTTTGGTCTTGTCTAGACAGGCCAACATGCAGCGGAAGGCTAAGGCATTCGTCGAAATATCTTTCGGCAACCGGAAAATCTCCGCGTTTATATCCGAAATTCTTCTTATAATAAGAAAGCAAATGTACTGGGATATAATTTACTTGGGTAAGGATGCCTTTGCCCCTTAGATAATCATATAGCCTGTTGCGCCGCGCCGCAGGAACTCTTATGGTATACAAATGGTATGATGCTTTAGTATCTTTTGCTTCATACGGTAATCGGATTTCTTCGATCAAGCTAAAGGCGTCGTTATAGCTACCGACTAATCGCCTACGCACATTTACCATTTTATCCAATTTTTTCATCTGGGATATACCCAAAGCGCACTGAAAATCGGTAATACGGTAATTAAATCCCGGTTGCGGAATATCGTACATCCATTTTGGCTTATTTTTAACCCGGCAAATACCGTGATGGCGAAACCGCAATGCTGCCTCACAAACATCTTTATTATTAGTAAGAATGGCGCCGCCTTCGCCCGTGGTTATATGTTTTATAGGGTGAAAGCTGAGTATTGTTATATCGCAATGGCGGCAACTTCCTACCTTGAGCCATTCTTTGTTGTATCTGTATTCGGCACCCAAGGCATGTGCCGCATCTTCTACTATATATATGCCATATTTATCGCAGACCTTCATTATTGCCGGCGTGTCAATAACAGTTCCCATAAAATCGACGGGAATAATCGCTTTTACTTTCTTTCTGTGCGACGGCACTTTTAGAAAATCTTTTAATTTTTTTATGTCCAAATGGTAGGTAGCATCATCTATATCCACAAATCTTGGGGTAGCCCCCACATATACGGCGCAATTTGCGCTGGCAGAAAAAGTGATGGGAGAGGTAATGATTTCGTCTCCCTTGCCTATTCCGAGCGCCATCATGGCAAGATGTAGCGCGGCTGTTCCGCTCGATACCGCAACGGCATATTTAGCGCCGGCATAATTATATAATACATCTTCAAATTCCTTTATCTTCGGCCCCTGCGTAAGCCAATCCGACTTAAGCGCCATGTGGACCGAATCTATATCGGCAGAATCTATGTATTGGTGCGCGTATAGTATTTTTTTCATATTGTCATATTATCCAAAATTTTCCTCAATTTTGTTACGGTAAGCCAACTAATGTTATTATCGCTCCTATAGCTAAATCCATTAGGAACAGATTTGCATTTTTCGTATTTTCTATGCACTTCTTTTCTTTCAAAAAATTGCGGCAGAATAACATACATATCCCTGTATATTTTGATCCTGCTGCAGTCATCTTCTGCGGTCAATGATTCGTGCATCTTTTCGCCGGGCCTTATCCCTATAACCTTAAAGCGACATTTCGGTTCAATGGCCCTTGCCAAATCTATTATTTTCATAGACGGGATACGGGGTATAAATATCTCTCCTCCCTCTGCATCTTCCAGCGCCTTGATTACAAGCTTAACACTTTGTTCTAGCGTCATCCAAAAACGCGTCATCCTGGCATCCGTTATGGGCAATTCTTTAATATTCTTCTTCTTTAATTCCATAAAAAGCTGGATTACGCTGCCGCGGGATGCCACAACATTGCCGTACCTGACGACTGAAAATTTTACCCTGTTGCCGCCGTAGGCATTGGCATCAACAAATACCTTTTCCGCCACCAATTTAGTAGCGCCGTATAAACTTATGGGATTTACCGCTTTATCCGTAGATAGGGCTATTACTTTCTTAACATTTTTATTAATGGCGGCGGCGACGATATTATCCGCGCCGATTATGTTGGTCTTTACGGCCTCGCCAGGATTATATTCAAGGGCCGGAACTTGTTTTAATGCCGCGGCGTGGACTACATAATCAATGCCCTCAAAGGCCCGCTCCAACCTATCTTTGTCCCTTATGTCCCCCAGGAAAAACCGGATGTTATACTTAGAGGCGTAAAAGCGCCTGGCCATTTCGGATTGCTTAAATTCATCCCTGCTCAATATGACAATTTTTTTGGGCCGGTACTTTTGGAATATTATTTCCGTAAATCTCTGTCCGAAAGAGCCCGTTCCGCCTGTTATAAGAACCACTTTATTATTTAACATCATACCCTCCCGTTAACATATTCATCATATTCATCTTTCAGCTTTTTATACTCCGTCTCCTTAACCTGGAGAAATTGGCAGGTAAGTTTTATTTTCTGCTGAAGGCCTTTTTGTGTAAGAATGTAGCGTATCTTCTTGGCCTTTTTGGGATTTTTAGAGAAACTGGCTATTTTGATAACGCCTTTTTTGGCAAGTTCATTAAGAAGGTAGTTTGTCTTACCCAAAGACACGTTAAGTTTCTGGGAAAGCGTTCTTTGGTTAAGTGCGGGGTCTTTTTCTACCTCGCGTATAAGATTAAGCGTCTGTTCTTCTTTTAAAGCAACGTGGTTATTCATAATCTCCAATCTGTTCATTAGTTGAACATATTGTATGTCCTGAGGGAGCGGATGTCAAGTATAAAAACGGTTTTGTTCAATTTTTGTACAATCAAGAAGGCGGGATGACGGTGCCTTCTCGCTATTACCACGCTATCGCACAGTTGGCTAAACAATTAAAATATCTTAAAAATAAAAAGTTGATACTCTACTTTATGTGTGCTAGAATAAAGTGTCCTCAACGGATGCCCTATTGGCGGTAAATCAAATGGTGAAAAATATGGAATTTTCGGAACACGAGCTCATAGCAACTTATAAGTTTAATAGTAACGAGCCTTTTTTGGTAGATGTAGGCGCTCATAATGGCCGTGTCACGCGCATATTCGCAGAAAAGGGCTGGGGGATTCTGGCTTTTGAGCCGGAACGAAAGATGTATGCTACGCTTAAACATAATTTAGCCGGATTTAAGAATGTAACCTGCATCTCTAAGGCCGTATCGGACGCAAACGCCAAGGTATCTTTTTACGTAAGTGCCATACATTGGGGAATCCATTCATTTAAACCTTTCGATAAGACTCATAAATTGGCCTATGAAGTAGAAACAGTCACTTTAAAAGATGTGCTTAAAGAATTAAATATCAAAACCGTGACGTTCTTAAAAATTGACATTGAGGGGGCTGATTTTCTGGCGCTCAAAGGTTTTGATTTTACGAAATATCATCCCGAGCTTATAATAGCGGAATTTTTGGATGAACGTTCACGCCCCCATTTTGGCTATACCCACCATGATATGGCAGCTTATATGAATAAGCAAGGGTATGCAACATTTGTTTCTGACTGGGCGCCCCCTATAGAATATAGCAGAGAGGGCTTCCCGCGGCCTTACCGTAAATGGCTCCGGTGCGTCTCCTACCCCCTTGACTATGAGCCTACATGGGGCAACTTGATCTTTGTACCGAAATGTGACAAAGATAAGTTTAACGCAACGGTTGGGGCGTATTTAAAAAACTGACGTAAACTAAAACAGAAGGACTAAAATATGCCGGAAGATGCTATACCGAAAGAGATTAAGGACCACTACGAGAAGGCGCAGATAGCATTGGAGAGGCGGAATTATAAATATGCCATAGACCTGCTTACCCACGCCATCAATATAAAGCCTGATTTTGCAAAGGCGAGGCAACTTTTAAGAATTGCGGAAATAAGGCATATCGAAGAAAACCCGCCTAATACCCTGGCCATCTTCATAAGAAGAATCTTCTCTTTAATCCCTATGTTCCTGGCGATGCTCAATGAGATGAAGGGTAACTTTCACGACGCCATGGCTATCTACGAAGATATACTTAAAAACGATCCTAAAAACGCAGCAGCCCTGACTAAACTGGGGATACTCCTCAAGTTTGAAGAAATGGAAGAGGCCGCTGTCGTAACACTGGAAAGTGCCGCAGAAGCCGCAAAGAAAAGCGCCGTTGTATATGAATTATTGGGAGAGATACATTCTAATTTAGGGAATTATGAACGGGCCAGGCAGTGCTTCAAAAAAGTCCTTGAGATAAAACCTCACGACCATGCCGCAGAGCGCGGCCTGAAGAATCTAGATGCCCTCACTACCATAGATAAAAATTTTGACAAAAGCAAAAGCAACTTCAATATAAGAGAAATAACCGAATAAAGATCAGAAAAATGGCAAGTATCGGCAGGTATTCCAAAAACGCAGCCCTGGTATTGGGGTTTATCTGCGTATTATCTCTTTTGATACGGTTTTCTTTTTTTGTTGCCCTCGAACCATGGAACGAAGGGGCAGTACGAAATAAAATCGTGGTTGGCGACTCGGCTCGCTATACGGCGTATGCCGTGGGCTTGCTTACCAGCAAGTCATTTTCAAACGTTGATGCTTTTGCAGTCCCCGGCTACCCGGTATTTCTTGCGGTTATCTATTTTCTCTTTGGAGCAAAACCGTGGTTTGTACTTCTCCTGCAAGTTTTAATGGATACCGGTATCGCGATAATAGTTTATTTTATAGCAAAGGATGTATTCCAATCTGAGAAAATTGCGCTTATAGCAGCTTTTCTTTATTCTGTAAACTTTCTATCTGCCTATTACAGCATCAGACTTCTTACCGAAGTTCCGTTTACATTCCTTTTTGCTTTGAGTATCCTCTTCTTTATAAAGGGGTTAACGAAAAACATGTTATCGGGATTTGCATTAGCCGGGCTCTTCGCCGGTTTGGCCACTCTCTTTAGGCCTATAAGCCAGTATTTCCCCGCGGTCTTTTTTATCGTTTTGATGTTTAGCGCCGGCAGCATCTCTCAAAAATTACGCAATATCGTAATGCTACTTCTGGTCTTCTGTGCTGTAATATCTCCATGGCAACTTCATAATTTACGGACCTACGGTTATTACGCCGTATCGACAACATCCGGTCGCTTTTTTTGCAGAGGAGGGGCAGTACTTGCGAAAGTAAATGCGGAAAACATTAGTCGGGACGAGGCCTTGGAAGCGTTAGTGGGCAATTCGGTAGAAGGCATTACAAATCCATTCGAGGAAGCAAAAATATACAGGAAGATAGCTTTTTCATATATCTCTGAAAATCCCGTTCAATATGCAAAATATTTCACAAAACGCATCCTCATGATGTATTTCGGAACGGCGAGAACCGGCATATCAGACCTGTTCGCAATTAAAGCAAAGCCGTTTTCGATAACGGAAGATATCCCGCTTACTGCGCATAAAATAATCGCGAATTACTATAATGAACTTCCCACCTTGATTCTATTGACAAAGCAAATACTGGAGTATCTCTTTGTTGTAATCGGATTGATTATTGTATGGCCGAAGGATAAGCGGATATTTGCCCTGCTTCTTATGATGACCATTTGCTATTTTACAGCGTTGTCAGGGGTTTTGGCCTATTCCCGAATGAGGGTGCCGATAGTGCCGTTTTATCTTGTGATAAGCGCAAGAGGGATATTTGAAAGCTTTAGACTGATCTCCGCAAAAATTTCGCCACCACGTCCATAAAATAATCTATGTGCCGCTCTCCCAGGTCTTGATGAACTCCTATATGTAAGCCGTTATTTCCGATATATTCGGCATTAGGAAAATCCCCTGATTTATAGCCGAGGAAGGAAAAGCCGGGGCACTGGGTAGGCATGGATGAAAACAAATCTCTCGTTTCAATACCGTTTTTTTCTAAATAATCCACTAAGTGATTTCTGTCGAAAGGGACGCCTTCGCGCACAATTATAGGAAAAGCGTGCGGCCCTATCTTTTCGCCATTTTCTTCTTTGATCGTAGCAAGATACGAATTGAACTTCTGAAATCTCTCTATCATGGTGAGTAAATTTTTTCTTCTCTTTTTAATGATTTTATCATACATATTCAAACTTCCCAATCCGATAGCGGCTTCCATCTCGTTCATCTTGCAGGAATATCCTATTCTTTCAAAAATAAATCGCATGTCTTTGCCGCCTTTAAATCTTTTTTGGCAATATCCTGACTTGGTATTGAGGATGCAGATATTGCACTTACAGGCCCTACCATGAGATCGGAGCGATCTTAAGACCTCGGCAAAATCCCGGCGATTGGTAACGACGATTCCGCCCTCGACTGTCGTAATTATATGCGCAACGTATAAGCTGAACGCAGCCATATCTCCTAACATTCCGACATTTCTGCCCTTATAACAAGCTCCGTGAGCTTCTGCGGCATCTTCAACGACATAGAGATTATGGTGTTTTGCTATTTTACCTATCGCATCCATGTCTGCGGGTTTACCCATAAGGTGAACCGGCATTATAGCTTTTGTCTTTTTCGTAATTGCTCGTTCGATCCTTTTTGGATCGATATTCAACGTCGTTCGGTCAATATCAACAAAAACAGGTTTAAATCCTGCCTGCAAAACCGAGTTGCCGGTAGCGACAAACGAAAGGGCCGGAACAATGATTTCATCATTCCGCTTAGCTCCAAAATCATATAATACCGCTAATGCCAGGGCATCTGCGTCTGTGCCGCTTGAAAGCGCGACTGCCTCCTTTGCTCCAAGCAGCCCGGCAAATCTTCTTTCGAATTCTCTCACATATTTACCGCTGGAAAGCCTGCCTGAGCGCAGAATCTCTTTTGTTAAATTTTTAGACTTTTGGGTAACTGATATGGTCCCGAAAGGAATTTTCATTTTACTTTCTCCTGAATAATGAAGGGCTTTTTTTGTCAAAGATAGCCCGGCGGATGCTTCTCATCAATCGAAGAAATGTGAGAAGGCCGCCTATTATTCCTGATTTTCGCAGCATGGGGATTATCCGCCATGGCGCGAGATATATGCTGACAAATGCGTCGTTCTGTAACTTAATAAGATCCTCAGGGGATAAATCGCCGACTGTCATAACTGCGGCATTATAGCGGCGGTATTTCGAAAAGTCTTCTGTCTCGAGCATCAGTCCGTGCTCCCTTTTTTTTGCCATCTCATAAAGTTCTGTGCCCGGATAAGGCACAGCGATACTTAAATTGGCCTGCTTAATCTCACGGCTATTCCTCAGATAAGACATTGTTTTCTTTATCGTCCCGACTGTCTCTCCCGGCAATCCTATCATGCACGAATTTAAGGTTTCTATGCCGTATTTATTGGTCAGCCTGTTAGCTTTTGTATAACTTTCCAGTGGCAGGCCTTTGCGCATGATCTTTCGAATCGTCGGATCCACCGATTCGAGCCCGAATGAAATCCTTATCAACCCGGCCTTAACCATCCGCGAAACAATTTCCTCGTCCATGAGGTCGGCGCGAGTACTTCCTTCAAAGGTGATATCCAATTTCTCTTTCTCAATTATATCGCAAAGTTCCAATATGTGATTTTTGTCAAGGGTGAGGGTATCATCCAGAATAATAAAATGCCTGATATTGTGTTTTGATATAATAGAAATTATCTCATTTACGACCAGTCTTGGGGACCGCTTTCTGACACGTGATCCAAAAACTTTTGTGCTGCAGAATATGCATTTAAAAGGGCACCCTCTTGTTGTCATTATAGTAGTAAACTTCTTGAGGCCCTCGAGCGTTCCCATCTTATAGTTGTGCATCCTTAATAAATGTCTTGCCGGAACGGGTATGGAATCGAGATTATTAATCGGCCCAGCTTCGCCCGTAAACTTAACGGAACTGCCGCTCCTGTAAAGAATGCCCTTCACATCGGAGATATCTTTGCCATTTTCGTATCGCTCCAGAAATAACGGCCAAGATTCTTCCGATTCCCCGATAAAGGCATAATCAAAGAAAGGGTCAAACGCCCGTTCTTTCAAGATTGTTATGTGCGGCCCTCCGATTACAATAGGTACTTTGGCTATTCTCTGCTTAATCCCCGCTGCAAGCTCATTTGCAAAATGATAAAAAGGCGTTGTTGCAGTAATACCGATAATGTCCGGCTTAAAAGCCTCCGTCTCGTTTATCATATCCTTCAAAGACATGGCTTCCGCTTCCCCGTCGATAATCTTTACTTCATGTCCCTTAGCTTCTGCCGCTGCCGCAAGATATGCCAAATTCAAAGGAGGCCAGGTGGATGCCTTTTTGGCAAAGGAAGCAAATAGGCCGTAATCGCCCGTCCACTTTGGATATAAGAGCATTATCCTCATTGATGCTTTGCTCCTCTATGCTCTTTAAACCAATTATAGGTAATATTTATTCCCTGTTTAAGAGAAACTTTGGGATTCCAGCCTAAGGAATTAATCTTTGTCGAATCCAATAATTTTTGTTTTACGCCGTCGGGTTTATCTGTGTTATATATTATCTTCCCCTTAAAGCCAACCGTCTCAGATATTACATTTGCTAATTCCTTTATACTGTAATCCAGTGAGCATCCCACATTGATATGCCCCTTCTCTTTGTAGTTAGTTAATACAAAAGCACAGGCGCCTGCCAAATCGTCGGCAAAGATAAACTCCCGCCTCGGCCGGCCGCTGCCCCACACCTCAACAGAAGGCCTATTATCTTTTTTCGCCTCATCAAATTTTCTTATTAGGGCAGGGATAACGTGGGCACTTTCGAAATTAAAATCATCTTC
>JAZDNG010000022.1:0-53914 GCA_043800065.1 Candidatus Omnitrophota bacterium | reverse complement strand
AGGGGCTTGTATTATTGCAAGAGCTATTACCTATTCCATCCCCTGCGATGGGGCAACTAAAGAAGAAAGCCGTATACCGGAAAACGGTACGTACGGTTTGAGGAAGGGGACAGAGATTGCAAAATCTCTTCCTACTCTATTAAATAGAAAAGCGCGCCGAAGGGTTGACAAACGCCCTACGTATGGTACACTTATTAATAAGCGTAAGAGTATAATTATAACGAAATAAAAGGAAAAGGTGATATTATGACAAGTAGAAAGCATCTAATTTTAGCCTTGGGGCTTTTCTTTTTTGTATGTGCGGCCGGTTATGCCATTGCCTCACAAGACGTCTCCAATCTGGACGCTTCAGTCGGAGTTAATCCGGTATTTACCATATCGGCAAATCCTCCGACCTTAAATTTCGGTAACGTGGATCCCGGGATCGCCACGGAGCCGAAAGACCTTTATGTGGTCTGCGTTACAAATAATAATATGCCTTGGAGCGTCAGCATAAATATCACCTCTGAACTTACTTCCGGGACAGCCACTATATCGAACGACAACTTCAACTGGTGGGGGTGGGCCACGGGAAGCGGTACATGGAATCCCGGTACAGGGAATCTTAGCGCGACGCCTTTTGCATTTTATCAGGCAGGCGGTCAGGACTATATCACAAATCCGAATGTAGAGCTTCACCTGACGTTTAACATCGATATCCCGCAAAATCAGGCGGCGGGGACTTATTCCACCACGCTTATCCTGACAATGACTGAATAAAATTGGAGATGATACTTTGAAAAATATAAAATTTATATTCTTAGCGCTCCTCATAGCTTCTTCGGCCGTATTTTTGTACACGCAGGATGCCCTCGCGGCTTTCTCCATAAACCTCAATTTCTATTCTATCGATTTCGGCAATTTGAATATGGGAGATATAAAAGATGATGTCCCGGGCATAGGGCTGACGGTGACATGCCAAACGGATCAGGGTAACCCCTGGCAGCTTAGGATAAGGGCAGAGCGGCCGCTGACAAGTATTTTGAATCCTTCCTCATTTATTCCGAACACCAATTTTTTCTGGTATGGGATATCAAGCAGTGTTCCGGGGAATAATTCGCTGGTAAGAAATCAGGAGGATTTCACGGTAGAGAGGACCGTATATAGTGCTCCGGGCACAGAGGGAAATCCCGGGACGGATATTACCCTTAAGTTTAAAGTGATAGTGCCGAGGCCGGTCCAATCGGGCATATATAATACAAAAATAGTATTCACCTTTACGGAATAATAAGCCCGTCGGCAAGCTCGGGGCAAATTTTCAAATATGCTAAACAGCAGAAAAATTTGGAGAAAAAATGAAAAATAGAATTTTAATTTTCGCAATAATATTTGTAATGATATTTTTTGCAGCGCACAAAGAAGCGGCGGCATTCTCCATCAATGTAAGTCCGCCTAGCGTACGTCTGAGCATTTCGCCGGGAGAGACGAGGAGCGGAACGATAACGGTTGAGAATAAAAGTGACAGTCCTATGGACATGCGGGCCTATGCCGAGGACTGGGTTTACGAAAAATCCGGCGGTAAACAATTTGCGCCGGCGGGTACAACGCCTCTTTCCTGCGCGAAGTGGATATCGACGCATCCTCAGAAATTCCGCGTTGAAGCAAATTCCCGCATAGGCGTTCAATATACGATTTCAGTACCGGCCGATGCTTCGGGCGGCCATTATGCCGTTATATTTTTCGAATCTATTGTCAGCGAAGGAGAAGCAACCAGCGGAAACATGATGGTCCGTTTTTCCGGCAGGATAGGCACTATTATATATCAGGAAAGCGAAGGGCGTATAGATAGAAAAGGAGAGATAACATCATTTACCTGCGGCAGGCCTGATCAGAATAGCCCCCTTACCATAAACCTGACTTTAAAGAACGAAGGCAATACACATATAATCGCCAATGGCGTGATGAGTATAATAGATAAAGACGGCAATGTCTTCGGGCGGAAAGAATTGGGCCCCATCAATACACTGCCGGGCGACACAATGGATTATAAGGCAGAGTGGCTGGGCGAACTTAATGAGGGGACTTATGACGTGATAGCGACTCTGGATACAGGATTGGATTCGCCGCTCGTAGCGGAGACAGTTTTGAAGGTCAGTTCTTCCGGAGGCATCGATAAGCTTAACATTAATGCCAATACGAACCCGCCTAGCTTTAATATAGTGATAAATAATACCGGAAATCTTAATATCAAGACATCCGGGCGTATAGATATCATTGATGACAAAGAAGGTGTTGTGGCAAGCCTGCCCCTCAAGAATGTTTTAGTAGCGCCAAACAGCCGGAAGGAGATAGAGGCAAGGGCCGAAACGGCCTTTTCGGCCGGTAAATATAAGGCTAAAGCCGTAGTAATGTTCGGCGATAAAGAACTTACCAAAGAAGGAGATTTCTCGATTAAGTGAAAATTAAATGAAAAGAAAAATAGGTCTCATACTTTTCTTTATCCTATTTTCTTCTCCTTTATTTTTGGCATTCGGCGATGATTTTATCGATCCTGCCCAAAGGGAGTACAGAGAAGAGATGTCTCCCGAATCATGGACATCCTACCCCGCAGCTTCTTACAGTAACGAGGATATAGACGAAGCCACCCTTCTAATCGAGCAGCTCGAAAGAGAGATTGCGCTGACAAACAAGATGCTCGATCTTAGAGAAGAAGTCAAACCCGAAAAAAAGCCATTCCGTACTTCAAAAGAAGAGATAATCTACCTTTTTGAAGAATTCAAAAAAGAATACGATCTGACGAATGAGATGCTTTACCCCGGAGGTAGGGAAGAAGAGAAGGAAGAAGAAGAGATGGCCATTACTCCGACGGAAGAAAAGGCTGAACCCGAAATAGTAGTGGCAAAACAGATCTCCGAGGAGCCGGCTAAGACGCTGCCGCGGGAGGATCATAAAAGCTCTATCCCGCCCTCTTCCCCGCCCCCGAGGCCGGTAGAAACCAAAAGGCCTAAAGAAGAAAAGGTATCTCAGAAGACAACGACCTATAGATATTCTATAAGCGAGCTGGAGAAAAATAATTACAGTATCACGATAGAAAAGGAGCAGATCGCCGTTATTCCCGTACCGGGAATGCTCCGTTTTCTTGTCACTAATCCGGAGGTCATAGAAGCATCCCGGCAGAGCGATGCGGAACTTGCAGTAAAAGCGATCGGCCTGGGCGAGAGTTTTGTTCACATATGGGATGAAGGCGGAAGAAAGACGCTACGCGTCAAAGTCGTTCAAAAAGGTCATGATATCTTCAGAGAGACCCAGCTCAGACTTATAGAAGCCGAGAAGATGGAATCGTTTAAGGTAAGATATTCGTACGACAGATACAGGCTTAATTCTAAATCGGATAACCCCGACCGCTCTTACCATTATACGGATTGGTACCAGCGTCTTGATATAAGCGGAGAGACGCCATGGGGCATGGCGGCCGCAAAATTCCAATACGAAGGCAAGGGGTATCGCGAAGATGATTTTCACAAAGACCTGTCGGCTTGGCACGCATCTCTTACGGGGCCGGACATAGAAGGCGCCTTCGGAGATGTGGGCGCCTATTTTTCCGAGATCACTTTGCCGGCGACCGCCTACCAGGGATTTAGGTTCAAGAATCCGGACAGAAAAAATATAACTTTTGATACCATGTGGGGCGCCCGCGGCGCCGCTATGTGGGGTAAAAAAGTAGTGGATTTTCAAGGGAAAAATTATTTTTATGGCGGTAAATTCGGCGTAAAACCTACGGATTTTCTTAGCTTAAGGACTACTGTAATGAGGTCGCAGGGCAATGACCTCGAGACCAGCGAAGTAGTCGCCGGCGGAGGTATGGGGCTTACTTTTTTTGACGGGGCCATAAATCTTGACGGAGAATACGCGAGAGGCCAGCACGGAGGTGCGGTGAGGGGGGAGCTGAACTTAAAATCCGACGAGTATAAATTCAATTTTAACGGCATAGCGAGGTCCATCGACAGTGATTACGAATTGGTATTTGATCAAAGCGTTCCCTACCGCGGCGAAAAAGGCTATTATCTTAAATTGAGTTACTATCCCCTGAAGTTCCTGAAGTATTCGGCTGAATATAACAGATTCAGAAATAAGTACCTCCCTTCAACAACGACCCCTTATAAACATAATTATGACTTTGTTTCGACCCTGGGCGTAGATCTTACCGATATGACCCGTTTTTCGTGGACTCTTTGGAATAGAGGGAGGATGGGGATGAACCCCATGACCAAGGATTATGGCAATAGCTTTAACCTTCAGCACAGCTTCAGTTTCTTTAAGAACAGTACCACCGTTTTCGCTAATTACTTCCCGGCAACTTATAAAAACAGGGATTCGGCATCCTCAAGTTATGACGAAAGAAGGCTTATTATAGGCATGAGGATGAACGTATTTAAGAATTTATATTTTGATATTTCGGAGCTATGGCACTATAGACAGATGCTTGAAAACCGCGATAGCGGCACATCCTCGTCCATGAATTTAGGCGTCGCTTACAGTTCGCGAATATTCAATACGCCTTTTTACGGCTCAGTCGCGTGGCGTTACAAAAAAGACTCAAACATAATGTCGGGCATATCTGTCCTTGCGAATGAGGAATACGGAGAGATAGAAGGGGAGATAAAGTATAAACCCGGGCCCGATATGGAGCTATATCTCCGCATAAATAATAAAGATATAAAACCTATAATCGATTCAACACCTACCAATAAACGGCGGGAGATGCGCATGTACTGGGGCGGCACTTATCTTCTTGATACCACACTCAGGTTCTCTAATGCCGGCGGAGTGCAGGGCTACGTCTTTAAGGACTTAAACAATAACGGAATAAAGGATGCGGAGGACGAGGGCATGCCCAAGGTGGACATTTTTGCCCAAAATAAAAAATGCGCGACGACAAACGAAAGGGGATTCTACAAATTTGATAAGCTGCAGGGCGAAGAGGCATCCATATTGCTTGATATAAAGACGCTGCCCGAAGGATATAGTTCTACGGTATCTAATCCGCAGGCAGTCAGGCTTGAAAGGGAAAAGATATCCGAGGTCAATTTTGGCGTATTGGCGAGAACAGAGGTTTCGGGACAAGTCTTTAACGATGTTAATATGAACGGCGAGATGGATGGAGATGATTACGGGATCAGGGATATCCTTATTGCTTTGGACGACGGCACTACAGATTATACTGAGGCGGCCGGCTACTATAACTTCGAATATATCAAAAGCGGAGAGAGGACCCTTAGCCTCAATATGGGGAGCCTCCCGGCAAATTTACTGCCTTTATGTTCCTCAAAAAAGACATTTATAGCCAAGGAGGGGGATGATTACAAGGAGAATTTCCCCTTATATGCGCTCCGGACTATAATCGGGACAGTATTTGTAGATAAGAATGGCAACGGTAAATTCGATGCCGACGAAGAAGGGGTAGCCGATATTGAGTTGAAAGTGGAGGATAATTCTACCCTTACCGATGGCATGGGGAGATATTTCTTAAAGAAGCTCAAGGGCGGCGCCCAGAAGGTGGAAATCGTTATAGAAAGCATACCAAAAGAGTACGAACTTCGAGGCGATGCCTCAAGGGATGTAGAGCTTGCTAAAGAAGGTGATATAAAAGAGGATGTAGACTTTCCGCTGGTGAAGAGGTAAACCTATACGCCAAACGCTATACGCTGTACGCTAAAAGTTAGGCCTTTTTCCGCGATTGGCTTTTTTGATCCTCTTATTCCTTCTTACTCTTTTACGGTGGCCTTTGGCCATGTTATTTTTCCTTGCTTTATTTACTGGAGTATAATATAATATGCCTCTGGCGTCAAGGGAAAAATTAATGGTAGGGGAGGTTTAAACCTCCCCTACCACGTAGTTTATAAATAGGATGAGAAATGCAGATAATAGGCAATCCCAAGTTTGACATACTGCTTACCACTTTTATTGCCTGGTTGGTGGCGCAGAGCCTTAAAGTACTATTGGGAGTCTTAAAAGAGAAGAGGTTCGACTTTAGGTGGTTTGTCGGAACAGGCGGCATGCCATCCTCCCACGCAGCTGCGGTTTCAGCCCTTACGACCGCCGTAGGTATTCATGCCGGTTTTACCTCACCCATCTTTTATGTGGCGTTGATATTTACCATTGTTGTCATCTTTGACGCGCAGGGCGTAAGGCGAGCGAGCGGTAAACAGGCGGAGATATTGAATAAAATACTGGATGATATCTATTGGAAAAAAAATATACAAGAAGAACGGCTAAAGGAACTTATAGGCCACACGCCCATGGAGGTGTTGGCAGGCACTTTTCTGGGTATACTTATCGCTCTTATTCTTAGCGCTTAATATGGGGATAGAATGAACAAGCGTATAATTTTTATTGCAGCAGGCGTGATTATTGCGGCACTGGTTTTGTCGGCTATTATTTACAAAAGGAATTCCTCTATTCCCGGGGTATCCGCCAAGGCGCAGACGGCCGAAGCAAGCGATAGGGAAGCGTCCAAGATTTATAATGAGGCAGATAAATTAGCGGCTGAGGGCAAGATATCGGATGCCCGCAATATGTATAAAAAGATACTCACCGAGTACCCCGAAAGCGCTTTGGTATCTCAAGTAAGATCCGAACTTGATGATTTTAACGTAAGAATACTCTTTTCCCCGATTCCCACCCAAGACAGCACAGTATATGAAGTAGTTCCCGGTGATAATCTAGCGAAGATAGCCAAGAAATTCGGCACGACAGTAGATCTCATAATGAAGAGTAATGCCCTATCCGGCAATCTAATAAGGCCGGGGATGAAACTTAAGATATCCAAGGCGAAATATTCCATATTGGTCGATAAATCCCAGAACATACTTATATTAAAATCCGACGGCGAGGTATTCAAGACTTATATTGTTGCGACCGGGATAAACAGCAGCACTCCGATAGGGGCATACCAGATAAAGGAGAAATTAGTCGACCCTACCTGGCATAGGGCGGGGGCTGTTATTCCGCCGGGAAGCCCCGACAATATATTGGGGACAAGATGGCTGGGGCTTACCCTTGAACATTACGGCATACACGGCACTACCGACGATTCTACGCTGGGCCGGCAGGTTACGGCGGGATGCGTGCGGATGAGCAACAAAGATGTAGAGGAGATCTATTGCATAGTTCCGGTAGGCACGGAAGTGGCGATAATAGATTAGAGGCTCATGAACAGAACCGGATTGGATTTCGAAAAACCTGTGGTTGAGCTGGAGCGGAAAATAGAAGAGCTGAAGAAATTTTCTTCGGGCGAGAACATGGATCTTTCTAGTGAGATTAAAAAGCTCGAAGAGAAACTTGAGAAGGCAAAGAAAGAGATATTTGAAAACCTGACGCCCTGGCAGCGCGTACAGATAGCGCGCCATCCCAAAAGGCCCTACACCTTAGATTATATAAGTATGATTATGACCGATTTTATGGAGCTGCACGGCGACCGCGCATTCAGCGATGACAAATCCATAATCACCGGTTTTGCAAAAATAAACGGCGATAAAATATGCGTCGTAGGACATCAAAAAGGCAAGGATACAAAGGAGAATCTGGAGAGAAATTTCGGCAGTGCTCAGCCCGAAGGCTACCGGAAAGCTATAAGGGTGATGAAACTGGCCGAAAAATTTAAAGTACCGATAGTTTCTTTCATAGATACACCCGGAGCATATCCGGGTATAGGTGCCGAAGAGAGAGGTCAGGCCGGCGCTATTGCGTATAACCTTATGGAGATGGCAGTACTACAAGTACCTATAGTCATAATAGTTATAGGCGAAGGCGGATCCGGAGGAGCGCTTGGTATAGGTGTGGGCGACAAGATATGCGTTTTAGAAAATGCCTACTACTCAGTCATATCGCCGGAAGGCTGCGCAGCTATACTATGGAAAGACCGGGCCAAAGCGTCAATTGCGGCAGAGGTGCTGAAACTTACAGCGCAGGATTTACACGAAATGGGGTTAATAGATGATATCATAAAAGAACCCCTTGGCGGAGCGCACAGAGTCCCAGCCGTCGCAGCAAGTAATATAAAAAAGAAGATAATAAAGTATCTAGTCGATCTGGGAAAGCTGTCAACTAAGGAACTTTTAGAAACTAGATATGCTAAGTTCAGGAAAATAGGAATATTTGAAGAGGCCGATGATTCCGATGAAACAAGCAGCAAGGATCGATAAAAAGATTGAAATTCCAAGCGATATAGGGTATATTAAAAAAGTAAGCCATGAACTGTTGGAACACCTGAAAGAAAAGGGTGTTGATGAGTCCGTACAGTTTGATATCAGGCTTGCGGTAGAAGAAGCCGTACGGAATGCTATAGAACACGGCAATAACTATGATAAAGAGCTTCCTGTATTAATCAGATATTCCCTGGACGCTAAAAAGATTATTGTATGCATCGAGGATAAGGGGGAAGGGTTCCACTTGAAGAGCGTTCCTGATCCGCGGCAAGAAGATAATCTTCTGCAAGAAGGCGGAAGAGGCGTTTTTTTAATGCAAAAATTGATGAACAAAGTAAAGTACAGCAAGAGAGGCAACAGAGTAACTATGGTGAAATTGTTTAAATAAGCCCACGCGTTATTCAGGAGGTTATGATGCAAATTAAGTTTGAAGACAAAAATGGGATTATGATTTGCGCTACCGAAGGTGATATTGACATAAATACTTCCCCGCAGGTCAAAAAGTTGTTTGATAAGGTGATGAAGGATAAATTTGCCAAAGTGCTTATAGATCTGCAAAAAGTGGAATACATAGACAGCTCGGGGTTGGCGACTTTGGTGGAGATTTTAAAAAATATTAAGAATTACGGCGGAAGGTTGAAGCTGAGCAATCTTTCCAATAAAGTGCGAAGCCTTTTTGAGATAACCAAGCTGGAAAAACTTTTTGACATATCCGATTCTCAGGACGAAGCGCTAAAAAGCTTTTAAGAGGTAACCCGATGGGCAATTTTTTCGAGAAGATGGGCAGTTCAATAATAAAAACGAGCCAGCAGATCGTAAACGTGCTGGCTCTTTTAGTCGATACTGTCTACTGGATTTTTGTAGGCCCGTTTAGGAAAAAAGCGGCAAAGCGGCAAAGCATATTCGAACAGATGGTTTTTGTGGGGGTAAAGTCGCTTTTGATAGTATTTTTCGTGGCGCTATTTACCGGCGTAGTAATAGCGATGCAGACAGCGCCGCAGTTAGAATCTTTGGGAGCCGTTATATATGTAGCCGGCCTTGTTGCTGTTTCCATAACGCGCGAATTGGGCCCCGTACTTACAGGGCTTGTTATAGCCGGAAGAGTGGGCGCGGCGATGAGCGCGGAGCTCGGCACAATGAAAGTGACCGAGCAGGTTGAAGCGCTCGAATGTATGGCGCTGAACCCCGTAAGATTTCTTGTGGTGCCGCGTTTTCTGGCGCTTATCATAATGCTGCCATGTCTTACTGTACTTGCCGATGCCGTCGGGATATTCGGAGGCTATCTCATAGGGGTTTTTAATCTGAATATAAACCCGGGTTTATATATGGATACTACTTTCAGGTTTCTTACGGCCAAAGACATAATGACGGGCGTGGCCAAGAGCTTTGTATTTGGCGGGATAATCGCCCTTATAGGATGCTATTATGGGTTGAATACTTCGGGCGGCGCCGAAGGCGTGGGAAAATCCACCACAACCAGCATAGTGACGAGTTTTATACTCATAATAGTGGCCGATTGTATTCTCACGGCCATTTTCTTCTTTACCAACGTATAAATAGAAAGTTTGAGATCCATCCCTATGGACCATAAAGAGGTAGTAATAGACGTAAAAGGTGTGCATAAAGCATTCGGCCAAAGGCAGATCCTTTCCGGCGCAAGCTTACAGATATATAAAGGTGAGACAATGGTAATAATGGGCGGCTCCGGATGCGGAAAGAGTACGCTCTTGCGACATATGATAGGTTCGATAAAGCCCGATAAAGGAAGCGTTCATGTAATGGGCAGAGATATTTCCAATATGAGCGAAGAAGAGCTGGACGCCGTGAAGAAGAAATTCGGAATGCTGTTCCAATCCGGCGCGCTCTTTGATTCTTTGAGTGTCAAAGAGAACGTAGCAATGCCGTTAAGGGAGCATACCAAGCTTGACGAGAATATTATGAGCATTATGGTCAAGATGAAATTGGAGCTCGTGGGCTTAAGAGGCTTTGAAAACCTTATGCCCGCGCAGCTTTCCGGGGGCATGAAAAAAAGAGTAGGCCTCGCCAGGGCCATGGTAATGGATCCCGAAATAGTTTTTTATGATGAACCCACTACGGGCCTCGATCCCATCATGGCCGGTGTCATAGATAAACTTATTTTAGACCTCAGCAAGAAACTTTCTATAACAAGTGTTGTTGTAACGCACGACATGAAAAGTGTATTCAGGATAGCGGACAGGATAGCCATGCTCCACGAGGGCAAAGTGATAGAGGATGGCCTGGCGGATGAGATAAAAAATACATCCAACCCTATCGTGAGACAGTTTATAAACGGTGATCCGGAAGGGCCGATAAATTTCTTCATGAATAAAGATAATTACTTGGAAGAACTTACCAAATAAACGGGGTGAAAAATGGCAAAGGGAAACATATCTAACGAGATGAAAGTGGGCGTGCTTTTTGTAATATGCGTTTTTGTGCTTTTGGGGCTTTTATACAAAACAGGCAGTTTCGATTTTAAAAAAGAAGGCTATACCGTAAAGGCGGTCTTTGGTATAGTAGCGGGCGTGCAGAGAAACGCGCCTGTGCGCCTGGCCGGTGTTGAGATAGGAAAGGTCCAGAATATACAGCTTTCGTACGACAAAGGGACCAATGTCATCGTAACACTTTCGCTGGATAAAAGCGCAAAGCTAAAGACAGATTCCCAGGCTATCATTACAGCGCTTGGCCTTATGGGTGAAAAATATATAGAAGTCACAGCGGGTTCGGTAGATGCTCCTTATCTCAAACCGGGTGATACAATTATGGGAGAAGACCCGCTTCAATTTGATTCGCTGGCTAAAAAGGGGGAAGCCATTGCTAATGACCTCAATGAGACACTCAGCAGTATAAAGGAGCTGGCCCAAAACACCAATTTGGTGGTTACCGATAACAAAGAAAAGATAGACGCCACATTTGATAATCTTGAAGCCACAACCGCTAATTTTAAGGAATTTTCGGACGACATAAAACGCAATCCTTGGAAGCTGATGAGCAAGGGAAAATGAAGCATTTTACATTTTTCGCATTATTTATCATTTTCTCGGTATTTTCTTCCGGCATATTTGCCGATACCATCATACTTCCCGGCAATAACGAGATTAAAGGCCTTATCGTAGATGAATATGTGGACCGCGTAGTTATAAGTACTTTCGAGGGCGAAAAGACATTTTTACGCGAAAATATCAAATCTATGCAATACGAAGATACCGAGACGCGCCTTTTAAAGTTGGGGAATGACGCTGTCAAGCGCACGAACTACAAGGCAGCAGCCTATTATTACCGGGCCGTATTAAAATTGAATCCCAATTCAATCCAGGCCCGCGACGGAGAAATAGCAGCGATCAGAAAAGAATTGACCTCGGGCGCAGAAATAGCAAAAGAAGATGTAGCGCTCATGACGGCGCTGGAAGAACCCGCGCTTAGCGCCGGTAAAGATGTCGTAGTTTCATATGAAAAGAATGTAAGAGATCTGCTTGGCCTTAAGATTAAAAAAAGCGATGCCGTCAGCAAGTATTACGTATACAATGTATCGCCGGAATCACCCGCACACGATTATGGAATCCTCAAAAAAGATATAATCAGCTCTGTCTGGAACGAAAATGTACAGTATATGACGTATGAGGAGATGATCAAAAAATTATCCGGTCCGGAATTTTCGATGGTAAAACTGAGCATTGAAAGAGAGGCATCTTTCTCCAATCCTAAAAAGATCAAGTTAAACACAGGCCTTAAGGAAGAGGGTTATTTTATAAAAGATGTATCGGGTATAAGGGGCGCGGAGAAAATTTTGATAAAACCGGGTGACTGGCTGCTTGAAATTAACTCGGTTTCTACACGCTATATTCCGAAAGATGAAATCGACACTTTATTGTCAAACGCGAAGGCGCCGCTTATCTTACTTATAAAGAGAGATTTATACATCACGAGAGAGAAGGGGGAATAATTCATGGACGGACGCATCGTAAGGACGCGATATTTTCTGACCCGCGGTTTTCAGCTGAGGTACGCCGGCATTATTCTTTTAGTGGCGTTTGTGACCGCAATATTGAGCGGCTTTACGGTTTTTCGCACTACATGCGATATTCTGGGGGAAAAGTTATCACAGGTCTATCCTCAAGGACTCTTTGTGGCCATTTTTAATAAAGTGGCCGTAGCGCTTATGAAAAATATGTTCATCCTCGCAGTTTTGATTTTTATTTTCGCTATTTTTATATCTCACCGGATCGCCGGGCCCATTTACCGCATTAAATCTATCATACGCGGTATCGGCGAGGGTAAGTTCGACACGCGCATAGCCTTGCGTAAAAATGACGAGCTCCACGATCTGGCGGATGAGCTGAACAAAATGCAGGAGAATTTAAAATCGAGATTAAAAGAAACTGGCTAAAGCTGGTTATGGCGGCTCTATTGCTTTTTTTCTCTGTTTTTGCTTATGAGAAAACAGCCGCGGAGAGTGCGCCAAGAAATATAACTGTTTTAGTAAGAGTTGAACCGCTGCTTGTTTTGCCGTTGGATCAGGATAGTATTGAAAAAGAGTTAAAAGCCGCGGAAAGATTTAAAAATAAAAATTACAGCCTCAAGGCCAAAGACAACACCATACTATACACTATAACGGAATAACGGAAAAATGAATAAAAAAGGCCTTACACTCGTAGAAGCGGTAGTCGCGATCATCATATTTTCATTGGTGAATTTTTCTATACTCGCAACTTTCGTTATGTTAAAAGCATCTAATGTCAACATGCGCCATTATCTTCAGGCGATGCATCGGATTTCTTCAAAGCTGGAGGGCTTAAAGGCGCAGAATTATAGTAGTGTCGTAGCGATTCCTAGCGCGCCGGTAGTTATTGATAATAACGGAACACCTCTAGACGCTTCGGATGATACGACAGGCACATATTCTCAAGCTGTCAACGAGGTCCAGGACGCAGGGCATTTAAATTCATATAAAATTGTAAGCGCGAATATTGTATGGCAGGAAAAGTCATATGCGGGGACGAGGAATATTTCCGCATCTCTAGTAACTATAATAACCGAGTAGAACATATGAATTTCAAAAATAAGCTGTTATTCTTAAATAAGTCCGCATTTACTATAACAGAAATACTGATGGCAAGTACCGTGTTGCTTCTTGGGCTCGTCGGAGTCGTATCTTTATATGCAATGGTGATGAATGTGAATGACGTCGAGAGCGTCCGGGCAAAGGAGCTTGCGGACGGCGCGCTTATCATGCAGAAGATCCTAAGGGGCCCGGGCGGCAATAACGGCCTGAGGGAGGCCGTCTCTTTCAGCACAGTTACAAACTCTTCAGATATTAGTTATATTCTCGCGGGCGGAGAGACCAGAAGATTTTATTTAAATAACGGCGAGCTCTATTACGGCCCGTCAGGTACGGTCATAGGAGGCGATGTTTCGGCATTCAATGTTACTGCAACCACAGATTATGCCGATATATCTATAACATTTTCCAAGATTCACCGCGGTAAGACGTATTCATTCAGCTTTTTTGAATCGGTTTGGCCAAGGAATTCTATCCGGTCGTGGGAGTAAGTATGAGAAAAGGCGGCTTTATACTTTTATTGGTTTTACCGCTCGTACTTCTTATGTGCATGGTAGCGGGGTATTTTTTTATTTACCAAAGGAGAGAGGTCTATAATGTTCAGCGCCAGATGGCTTCTATAAAGGCATTCTGGCTTGCCGATGCCGGCGTATCCAGGGCTATTTATGAGCTTAAGAATGATTATACTAACTGGCTCGGTATTACAGGTGTCAGCTTAGGCGCAGGGGGAGGCGAGTATTCTATTTCAATCGGTGCGCCTGTTGTCATAGACCCGGCAACCACCAGCCGCTACGTTGTCTCGACAGGGACTATCCCCTCGGGTCTTACGATCGGGGATATTTCCAGAAAAATAGAAGTCTCTATAATCAAAAAACAGCTTCCCATAAGCTCAGTCAGCGCTCCGGATGTAACAATAAACGGCAGCGGCGTCACTGTTCTGGGCGATATCATCTATTCCGATTCATTCACCACCAACCCGCCCGGAGGAGACTATTCATGCATCCAGGACGATTCGATGGATTCCTGGCCGCAGCCTGATTTTGCGCTATTAGAGAGCATTGCCAGGTCGCAGGTGCAGCCCGGCGGAGAAGATAATTATTTTTCTAATGAAGAATTAGGGCCGCCGGCGAGCCCAACTTTTCCCACATCTTATTGGTACGACGAGGTACAAAGAATACCTAATGTTGTCTATCTTGAGGGGGATCTCACCTTGAACGGCAATATAGGGACCATAGGAGGTTTCTTTATCGTGAGAGGCGATGTTGCGACGGATCCGGAGGATACCGGCGATACGAGCATTAACGGAGTCGGCAGTATCGACGGTTGTATTTATACAACCGGAGCATTTAATATTAACGGCGGCGCCGATAGTTTAAATGTTAACGGCGGCGTATGGGCAGGGCAGGAAGCGGTTTTACGCGGCACAGCAGAAATACAGGAAAACGAAGAATATCTGCAGAATATCGTTGAAACCTTCGGTATTTATTACATATCCACAAACCAATGGAGAGAGCTCCCCTAAAGCGGATTAAAGTAGAATGGTGCCGAAGGAGGGAGTTGAACCCTCATGACCTTACGGTCACCGGTTTTTGAGACCGGCGCGTATGCCAGTTCCGCCACTTCGGCGCATCGATTGCTTGTATACTATAACATAATCCCCATTAATCCTCAAGAAATTTTGACAATAAAAAGTCTTCACAGTTGATATATTTTCTGATATAATAAACCAACCTGTGGGGCTGTGGTGAAGCGGGATCACATCACAATGGCATTGTGAGGTCACGAGTTCGATTCTCGTCAGCTCCACCATTCTACTTCGCCCAATTGCTTTCGCGTTAGGCTTCGTAGGAATTGTAGCGGAGAAGAACCGTATTATGGATGTTAAACCCCATAAAATAAAAGTTTTTTCCCTATTACACCTACGCGGTGTAATAGGGTTTACTCTTGTAGAGATAATGATCGCCGTTAGCATTATTGGCCTTCTTGCCGCTATAGCCATTCCTAATTTCAATAATGCCCGCCTTGAAGCGAGAGAATCCATATGCATTAATAATATGCGACAGATTGATTCCGCAAAGGAGCAATGGGCACTCGAAAACGGTAAAAGCTCCACAGATGAGCCGACCGAAGCCGAAGTAGCGGCATATATACGTTCCGGTTTTCCAAATTGTCCCGCAAACGGCACTTATACCATAGGCGCTTTAAACGCCCTTCCATCCTGCAGCGAGCATGGTATTTATCCTTATCCCCTGGGACCATAGGTTAAACCTATTGACCCCGCACTCTTTTTTGTGTTAGAATGAACCTCATGGCAAACGACTTTCCGTTTAAAGAAATCGAAGTAAAGTGGCAGAAACACTGGGACGAGATAGGACTTTTTAAGGCGGACCTCAAAAAGTACAAAAATAAATTTTACTGCCTTATGATGTTTCCTTATCCTTCAGCAGCGCTTCATGTGGGCCACGGACGGAATTACATAATAGGCGACGCCGTCGCCAGATATAAGATAATGCGCGGTTTTAACGTGCTTACGCCGATGGGATTCGACGCATTTGGCCTTCCGGCGGAAAACGCCGCTATAAAAAGCGGAATCCCTCCAAAAGTATCCACCCTAAACAATATAGAGACGATGAAGAAACAGTTCCGCCAGTGGGGCGTCGGTTATGACTGGGGCAAAGAGGTAATTTCATGCCTTCCCGATTATTACAAATGGACGCAGTGGATTTTTGTCGAGCTTTACAAGAAGGGCCTGGCTTATAAGAAGAAGGGCGCAGTCAATTGGTGCCCCTCCTGCATGACCGTTCTGGCAAACGAACAAGTTATAAATGGTGCCTGTGAACGCTGTGAAACAAAGGTCGTGGAGCGGGATTTGGAACAGTGGTTCTTCAAAATAACCGATTACGCGGAGAGGCTTTTAAACGATATATCGCGCCTTACGGACTGGCCCGAACGCGTCAAGATTATGCAGGCCAACTGGATCGGCAAGAGTAGCGGCGTCGATATAGATTTTAGGGTGGATGGCACGGATATTACGTTAACCTGTTTTACCACGAGGGTGGATACGATATTCGGCGCTACTTATATGGTAATCGCGCCCGAACATCCTAAGATTCCTGAATTGATAAAAGGAAATAAAGATATAACAAAGTTCGAGGAATTTATACAGCGGGTGCGCGTACAGGATAAGATCGAACGCGCCGCCGCCGAAATAGAAAAAGAGGGGATGTCGATAGGCAGGCATGTCATAAATCCCGTCAATGGCAGAAAGATACCCCTTCTCATAGCAAATTACGTCCTTATGGAATACGGCACGGGCGCCGTAATGGCGGTACCGGCCCACGATCAGAGGGACTTCGAATTTGCCAAAAAATATAACCTTCCTATAGAAGTAGTCATAGACAATCCCAAAGAACATCTTGACGCGGCATCGATGGCGTGTGCCTATGTAGATGATGGCATAATGGTAAATTCCAAACAGTTTGACGGCCTTTCGAACCGCGAAGCAATGGAAAAGATCGCCGGCTGGATGGAAAAGGAAAAAATAGGCAGACACTCTGTCCATTACCGCCTGCGAGATTGGCTCATATCACGGCAGAGATATTGGGGTGCGCCGATCCCTATTATATATTGTGACAAATGCGGCGAGATGGCGGTACCCGAAAAAGACCTGCCGGTACTTTTACCAGAGGACATAGAATTCAAACCGCACGGACAGTCCCCGCTTAAAGCCAGCGGGAAATTCATAAATACTAAATGCCCGAAATGCAAAGGGCCCGCCAAACGCGAGACGGATACCATGGATACATTCGTGGATTCAAGCTGGTATTATCTGCGTTATCTCTCGGCGAAGGACGACAAGAAGCCCTTTGACAAAGAGACTGTAACGAGATGGCTTCCGGTGGACCAATATATCGGCGGAGTTGAGCACGCCATACTCCACCTTTTATATTCCCGGTTTATAACAAAGGTCTTAAGCGATTTAAAGTTTATAGATTTTGACGAGCCGTTCCGGCGGCTTTTTACGCAGGGCATGATAACAAAAGACGGCGCGAAGATGTCCAAATCAAAAGGCAACGTAGTAAGCCCTGATATTCTAATCGAAAAATACGGCGCTGATACGGTAAGGTTATATACGCTCTTTATAGGCCCTCCGGAGAAAGATGCCGAGTGGAGCGACAGGGGAGTAGAAGGCGCTTACAGGTTTCTCAAACGGCTTTACAGGATAGTCGACGATATGACTGCGGGTAACTGGGAAGACGCGCTTTGCGAAAAAGCCGATAAAGAACTGAAAAGGATAACGCACGCCACTACAAAAAAAGTCACCGAGGACATGGAAAAAGATTTCCATTTCAATACTGCGATAGCGAGCACCATGGAACTCCTTAATCAGGTCTATCTCGCGGTCGGAAGCGGCAAAAAGCGCGTATCGCCGGCCATAAAAGAGGCGCTGAAAATCACAATAATACTTCTTTCGCCTTTTGTGCCGCATATCTCGGAAGAATTGTGGCAGATGACAGGGGGCGGGGAAAGCGTATTTATGGCCCCGTGGCCCGATTTTGACCCCAATGCACTTTTGACCGAGGAAGCGGAGATAGTAGTTCAGATAAACGGTAAATTAAGGAGCCGTATGACGGTCTCGGTAGATACGGGTGAGAAAGAATTAAAGAAGATAATTCTAGATGACACTGAGATAAAACGCTGGATAGAAGGTAAGGACGTTAAAAAGTTTATAGTCGTGCCAGGCAAGCTCGTGAATATAGTAATATAATATGGCCTTCTTAACAAAAACGGAAAAATACGTAATATTTTTTTTAGTAGCCGGCGCCCTATTTGGCATCGGCTATTCTTATTATAAGCAATTTTTCGGCCCGCTCTGGATAGACGCCAAAAAGGATACCTTCCGCCGCAGGCCGGCTGTAAGAAAAGATCTGGACCGTATTCTTGAAAAGGCCAAATCGGTCAATATAAATACTGCTTCATACGAAGAACTTATGCGTTTAGACGGCATAGGGCCCGTCCTTGGGAACCGCATCATAGAGTATCGCAATGAACACGGTGATTTTTCCTACAAAGAAGAAATAAAAGATGTTTCCGGCATGGGCGATAAGAAATTTGAAGCTATTAAGGATTATCTAGAGGTAGAATGAGACGCCCGTTCTTTTTCCTCGCCATCTTTATCTCGCTTGTAATATGCGCCGCCAATTTTTTTATTTCCTCCATATCCTATCAAAAGGGGCATGTATCCTATTTTGTTTCCAACGCACCGCGTCATTTCGCAGTAAACGGAATAGTGGCAAGCGCCCCCATTTTAAAATATACCGCATTTGGGGATACTTATTCTTTTCTGGTCAAACCGAAACTGCTTAAGATAGGCGATAAGTGGTTTCCCGCGCACGGCGTTATATCGATAACCTCGTATAAAGATATAGAATTGGATTACGACGAGGAAATAATATTTGAGGCCGAAATAAAGGCGCCTTGGCCCGGAAAGAAGTGGGAGGGATACCGCGCATATCTTGCGAGAAAGGGCATCTTTGCCCTCGGGACTATACGGAAAAAAGACGGCCTGGTTTCCCAGGGTATTAGCGGCGGCTTATCTTTAAAACGTTTTGCTTATAGCGTAAAATCGGCGCTGAAGGAGAGGATAAGCGAAACATTCAGCCGCAATGCCGGATATTTTCTGAATGCCCTACTATTAGGCGACAGGGAAAATATATCCCGAAGGTGGAAGGAGATTTTTGCCAATACTCAGACGATCCACCTTCTCGCGATAAGCGGACTGCATGTAGGGATAATCTCTTTCATAGTACTTTTTATTTTGGGTGCGGCAGGGTTGCCGCGAGGTCCAAAATATATAACAGCAATTATCCTTGTCTTGTTTTATGCGATAATGGTGGGCTGGATGCCGTCGGTAGCAAGGTCAACGATAATGGGCGCCGTTCTTATGGGTTCCTATGTGCTGAAGAAGAACACGGATATCTATAATTCTTTGGGCCTTGCGGCTTGCCTAATACTTATCTTTCAACCGAATCAGTTGTTCGATATGGGATTTATATTATCTTTCGGCGCCGTACTCTCGCTTATTTATATCTTGCCGAAAATAAATCACGCCTTAGGTATTGATAGAATAAACAGAAAAAAGAAGGGAGAAAATTTTTTATACTATTTTGCGGTATTATTTTCCGGTTCTTTGGCCGTATGGTTGGGGCTTTTCCCGGTCATATTATACTCTTTTAACCTTATTTCATTTGTTTCCTTAGTCGTTAATATTCTGGCAATACCATGCCTCTTTATAATAATGTCCCTTTCGATATCCGCGCTTATCTTTTCCGGGCTTTGCGGTTTTTTAAGCGAGGCATTCAGGGAATCAGCCGAGTTTTTCATAGCGATACTTTTGCGGATTCTTGATTTTTCCTCAAAAATACCTTTTGCGTACTTCAAGTCGGAACCGGTCAGCGGGGCAATTATCCCGCTTTATTATTTTGCACTTTTTATGGTACTCGAGCGCGACAAATCGAACCGATTCTTAATCCATATTTATCGAAAATTGCGGAACATGCCAAATTTATAGTATTTTTCTGCATTTCTATTGACAAGAAGATATAGGCGTGATATACTTGTTTGTGATTAAGGGGATAAAAAGCGTGTTAGACCATCCAAATGAGAGACGAAAACATAGACGTGTAAATTCTGCTATCCCATTGCAGTATAAGAAGTTGCGGCAATTAGCGGAAGGCACTATAGGTGCTATTACCAGGGACGTAGGAGAAGGCGGAGTTCGTTTTATTGCAAACGAATTTTTACCTTTAGCCAGCCGTCTCGTCGTGGAGGTATTTTTACCGGCCAATCCCCGCCCAATAAAAGCAATATCCAAAGTGGCATGGATAAGAAAGGTTCCTTCGGGGGATCAGTACGAGATTGGCAACCAGTTTTTGGAAGTCGCGAGAGAAGACAGGAGCAATCTCTCCAAATACATAACAAAATTAGATACGACTACGTATTGAAGTTTTAGGGGCACGCGCCTATTTTTGAATGTACATTCTTACTTATAAAATAGGCAGGTGCCCGTGTTTTTTCAGCTACCTTCCCGTACGAAAGGATTGACAAGCATAACCGGCTGTGATATATTTAATCCGATGATCTCAGAACATGTTAACAAGTTTATCATGCATAAAAAATACCTCTATACCCTGATTATACTACTTACGTTGATATTGCTTTCCGATTCCGCTTTTAGCTACTGGATATGGACGCCCCGCAATAACAAGTGGAGTAATCCAAAATACGCCGTCAAAGATACGCCCGATGAGCAAATGGAATGGGCTATGAGCTTCTACGATGGGGGCGAATACACAAAGGCTATCGCCGAATTCGAAAAGCTTATAAAGAATTACCCCAATTCTATCCATTCGCCTGCAGCCCAATATTATGTAGGGCGCTCTTACGAAGCGATAGATGATTATTATGAGGCCTTTTTGGCTTATCAGAGAACAATAGATAAATATCCTTATAACGAGAGAGTCGACGAGATCATAGAGCGGGAATATAAAATAGGCAGCTTATTCGTAGAAGGCCAGAAAGCCAAAATAATGGGGCTTAAGATATTGCCGGCTATGGATAAAGCGGTAGAAGTCTTTACGAAAGTCGTCGAGAACGCTCCTTACGGACGATATGCGGACCTGTCCCAATTTAAAATAGGAGAGGCATATAAAAATGACGGTTTTTATGAAGAGGCAGTGCTCGCATACCAGAAATTGATAGACGATTACCCGAAGAGTCCCCTCGCCGAAGACGCTAAGTATCAGATAGCCCTTTCTACTTATTATGTCTCCAGGGATCCGGCGTATGACCAGGAATTTACCGATAGGGCGATAGATGAATATAAAAGGCTCATAGAAGAGACCGCTGATATCGAACTGAATCAGGAAGCGAGAACAGCGCTTGATCGATTGAGGGAGAAGAAGGCGATGAGCACGTTTGAGACCGCCGAATTCTACGAAAGAAACGGCCACCCGCAAAGCGCCCTTGTGTACTATAAGGACGTGGCGGAAAATTACAGCGATACCGCTATCGCGGCAAGGGCCATTGAAAAGGTCACGCGGCTTGAAAAGAGAGGAGCTGGATCCGAATAATGGCACAGAAAATATCTTTTTTATTAATTTTAACATTTTGCGCTTTCATATTTTCCGGCTGCGGATACAGCGGCAGGAGCCTTTTACCGGAAAATTTAAAAAGTATATGTGTGGGTAATTTTAAAAGCACTATAGCAGTGGGAAGCGAAGTCACCGAAGACAGCAAATACGCCATATACAGGCCGGGCATAGAAAATGATGTTACAAACGCCATCGTGGACAGATTTGCATTTGACGGTAATCTGAAAATAGCCCAGAAGGATAAGGCAAATCTGGTGCTTGAGGGGACGCTTACCAATTACATAAAGGAAGCCCTCCGATATGATAATGCGAATAATGTAGAGGAGTACAGGGTCAGGATAGTAGTGGATATGAAGCTCATAGAAAGCCTCGGTGGCAAGGTGATGTGGACGGAAAAAGGTTTCGCGGGAGAGGCAACATACAACACAATGGGCAGGTACGCTACATCGGAAGATACAGCACGCGATGAGGCGATAAAAGACCTTGCGCGGCGCGTTGTTGAAAGAACTGTAGAGGGGTGGTAAGCAGTGTTATGCCCGCAATTTCCCCGGTATATATTTTTAAAGGCGACGAAAAGTACCTGAAAAAAGAAGCCATAGAAAAGCTTAAAACGGCCTTGCTCGAAAAGGGGAGCGAGGCCTTTAATTTTAATACCTATGAGATGGGAAGATGCGACGCTAAAGATATATTGGACGCACTTCAGAGCGCGCCGATCATATCGGCAAAAAGGCTTATTATCATAAGCGGTTTCGGCTCTGCTTCTGAAAAAGAAAAGAGTTTGATCACGGAGTACGTAAAGAATCCATCCAAAAATTCATGCCTCGTCATAGATCTTTCCAGGGAAGAATTGCAGGGAGATTTTTATGCGAGTTTAAGGGCCCACGCAAAAGAAATGGCTTTTATACCTCCGAAAGGGGATAGGCTGGTTTCCTGGATTCAGGCAGAATTTAAGAAGAGGGCGAAACCCATAAGATATGAAGCGGCGGCCACGTTAGCCGAGATCAAGGAAGAAGACATGGGCGGCCTTATAAATGAGATAGAAAAATTGGTGGCCTATGCCGGCAAAGAGCCCTTGGTAACTAAAGATCACGTAGAGAAACTGACCGGCGCCTCTCTCATGCGAAGCGTATTTGACTTAGTGGACGCTCTTAGCATGAAAGACGCCAAGAGGTCGCTTCTCATATCAAACGAGTTATTAAAAGCCAAAAAGGCCGTACCGGAGATCCTGGGCATGGTAGGGTGGCAGCTTAGAAGGGTGAGGAGAGTAAAGGACCTTATGGAAAAAGGGTCTTCCGAAAGGACCATATCCGAAAAGTGTAAAGTGCCGCAAAACAGGATGGGAGGGTTTTTAAAAGATGCCGGGGTTTTTACCAAGAAAGAAATAGACAAGAGCCTTGAGTTCCTCCTGGAGGCGGATCATGGAATAAAAACGGGGCATCTAAAACCACAGGATGCCCTTGAGATGCTTATAGTTAGAATATGTACGGCTCCGGATAACCGGATAACCGGTACACTTATTTGAGAGTATTTATTTTCTTAGCCAGGCGGGATATTTTTCTCGATGCCGTTTTCTTGTGGATGATCCCCTTGGAGGCGGCCTTCATATATTTGACCGTCAATATGTCAAAATATTTCTTCGTTTCATCTTTCTTTTTTTCGGCGATCAGATGTTCCAATTTTTTTGCGCGCGTTTTAAGTTCCGACATGAATACGGTATTGCGTTCGCGTTTTTTAACATCGGACCTAAGTGCTTTGTAAGCTGCTCTACGTGTAGGCAATTTATTATTCCTCCTTTTAATCTTTAGTTTGTTAAGGTAATAAGAATAGCAAAAAATAGTATCAATGTCAATAAAAAATGAGTTCCCTTTCCCCTTCGGGGATCGGGATCATTTTACGGGATTGAGAAAATAGGGTAAAATGACAACCGAGAAAAGACTGGCTAAATCCACCTTTATAGTGAGCTCGGGGATTATGGGAAGCCGCGTGTTGGGCCTCATAAGAGAGATACTATTTGCAAAATTTTTTGGTATAGGAAGCGCTATACAAGCGTTTCTCATGGCCTTTACCATACCGAATGCCCTTAGAGAGCTTGCGGCAGAAGGCGCGGTAAACACAGCGCTCGTGCCGGTACTTGCCGAGTGTGACCAAAAGAAGGGAAGGAAAGAATTTTGGCGCCTCGCAAACGTCGTCTTCAACCTTTTTCTTGTGGTACTTTTGGTAATTGTAATAATAGGTATTTTCATATCTCCACTTTTAGTCAGGATAATAGCCCCGGGGTTTATGAAGGATCCGGAAAAATTCGATCTTACGGTACGCTTTACGCGTATATTGTTTCCCTACATACTGCTTGTCGGGTTGGCTACGGTGTGTATGGGTATCCTGAACACCCTGAAGCACTTTAAGGCGCCGGCTATTTCCGGGATCGTGTTTAACGCGGTCATTATAGGCGGCATGCTTATATTTTATCCCAATGTCACGATTATGCATGTAGTGGCGGCGGTGATAGTAGGAGGGATAGCACAGCTTCTGATTCAGCTCTTTACAGTTTTGAAGTTTGGCCCTTTCTTAGACCTGAAAGCGGGCTTTAAGCATGAAGGCGCTCTTAAAGCCGGTAAGCTTCTTATACCGCGGATGATGGGGGCGGGTATTTATGAGGTTAATGTCATAGTAAACAGGATACTGGCATCCCTTGACTTTATAACAGGAAAGGGAGCGGTAGCCGCTCTTTATTACGGCAACCGCCTTTTTCAACTTCCCCTTGCCATCTTCGGTATATCGTTAGCGACGGCAGCGCTTCCCACTATGTCTTTTCATGCTGCCGCAAATGACATGGAAAAACTGAAAGAGACGATCTCGTTTTCGCTGAGGACCATGCTATTTTTTACGGTCCCGGCGGCTGTAGGCCTTATGGTCCTGTCTAAGCCGATAGTAAAAGTCCTGTTTGAAAGGGGCGAATTCGACAGCTACGCTACTTTGGTTACCTCTGGAGTGCTTTTATGTTATTCGATAGGCCTCGTGGCGTATGGAGGCATGAGGATATTAGTGAGCGTTTTTTACTCCATGCACGACACAGTCACTCCGTTAAAAGTATCTTTTTACACCTTGTTCTGTAATATAGCATTGAATCTCACTCTTATGTGGCCGCTTAAAGCCGCCGGCCTCGCGTTAGCGACATCCATGGCGGGTTTCATAAATTTCGGATCTCTTTATATAAGGCTCCGGAGAAAAATAGGCCATTTTGGCGGTAGAAAGATACTGGAGTCTTTCATGAAGATTCTCGGCGCGTCATTTTTGATGGGTTTTGTTACCTTCGCTCTTCTGTCGGCGATTACATGGGATAACGGCATAAAGGATATATTCAATCTCGTATTTTTAATCGCAATGAGTGTCGTCGTTTACATTCTTGGTTCAATCGCGCTTAGAGTAAGCGAGATCAATACGGTATTTTTATGGATAAAGAAAAGATAAAGAATATACCCGAGCTTCCGGGCGTTTATATGATGAAAGACAAAAGCGGCGCGATCCTATATATAGGGAAGGCCGCGTCTTTAAAGAAGCGAGTTTCGTCTTATTTTAGAGATGGCCGGGGCCTATCCCGCCGCATAGGCCTTATGGTGGAAAAGGTCGCGGATATAACTTGTTTGGTGACGGGCTCGGAGGCAGAGGCGCTTATACTGGAATCGGCGCTTATAAAGAAATATGAGCCGCGTTATAACATTGAACTGAAGGACGATAAGTCGTATCCTTATCTGGCGCTGACAAAGAACGAAAGATATCCCCGGCTTATTATTGTGCGCAAAACAGGCGCTTCACACCGAACAAATGAAAAAAAATGGATTTTCTACGGCCCTTATACAGACGTAAAACTTTTGCGTAAAGCCGTAGCTATAATGAAGAGGATGTTTCCTCTTCGGACCTGCAATCATATGCCCAAAAAGGTATGCCTTAATTACCGCATAGGCCAGTGCCTCGGGCCGTGCGTGAAAGCGGTAAGCAAAAAAACATACGCTGATATAGCGAAAGAAATAAAGATGTTTTTAAAAGGGGATAGGCGCGGCCTTGTTCGGGAATTATCCAGTAAGATGCGGATAGCCGCTGATAGCAGGGATTATGAGAGGGCCGCGGTCTTAAGAGACAGGATTATGGCGCTTAAGGTAGTACCTAAAGCCAAGTCCGGAGTAACGCCTTATGGCGAATTGGAAGAATTGCGTTATCTTTTGAAGCTAAGAAGGCCGCTCAGGAGAATAGAGGCATTTGATATATCCAACATAAGCGGAAAAGAGGCAGTCGGCTCTATGGTCAGTTTTATAGATGGAAAACCGGCGAAAGACGATTACAGAAGATTCAAGATACGTTTTGTTTCGGGCGCGGATGATTACGAGATGATGCGCGAGGTAGTAAGACGCAGATATGAAAGAGTGAGAAAAGAGAGGCTCCCCGCCCCTGATCTCGTTATTATTGACGGAGGAAAGGGGCATCTTAATGCGGCCTTATCCGTTCTTCGGGAAACGGGTTTCGGCAGTTTGCCGGTTATGGGCATAGCGAAAAAGTTCGAACATATATATTTAAAGGACCGGCGGGAGCCGATAATATTTTCGCATTCATCGCCCATCCTTCATCTTGTGCAGCGCTTAAGGGACGAAGCGCACCGGTTTGCGATAGGCTATCACCGCGTATTGCGCAGGAAAAAGATAGAGGAGCAGTTCGCAAAGCTTGACCGCGATAGGTAGCGGGTTTATAATATAAATATTGAGTAAACATTGAACTTGACATTCCGCTCGCTCAGGTAAAATTTCTTTACGCCTCTCGCTGGCCCAGCACCGTATGGTGCTGGGCTGGCGCCAAAAATCGGGGGCGCTTGAACTCGGCTGACGCTACCGCGCCGCCTCATCCGGCACCTTTGGTGCCGGATCGCCTGCGGCGAACACCAAGCGCCCTTTTATAAACCGATTTTTGGCTGGCTCGAGGCTAAAATTTTATTCGCTCGCGGGAATATCAAGTTCAATGTAAACCCCGTGTTACTCACGCTGTCGAAAAAAAAGGAAGCCGGTGTTTTTCGGAGCGAGTGTGCCAGCATGCTGAAAGAATTAAAAGAACGCATAACACAGTTGGAAAAGAAGCTCGTGCAGATAGGGACATATCTGGCTATTGGCGATAAGGTGCGGACCATAAAAGACGTTGAGGCCGAGATAGCAAAGGCGGATTTCTGGACCGATTCCAAAAGGGCGGAGAAGCTTATAAATGAATTGAAATCCGCCAAGTGCATAAACGATCCGTATGCCCTTATTGCAAAAAAATGCGCGGAGATAAAAGAGCTTATTGAAATAGTCGATGAGAGCGATTCCGAAACTATTAGTGAATTGAGTAAAGATATAGACAGCGTGCAGAAAGAATCTGACTCCCTGGAGTTCAAGAGCCTTTTGTCAAAAAAAGATGACAGGCGAAACGCGATCTTGAGTATAAATGCCGGGGCGGGCGGAACAGAATCGTGCGATTGGGCCAATATGTTATTCAGGATGTATTCCAGATGGTCGGAGAAAAAAGGTTTTTCCGTATCTATCATAGATTACCTTCAGGGGGAGGCGGCCGGCATAAAGAATATAACGGTGATAATAAAAGGGGACTTTGCCTACGGATATTTGAAAGCGGAAAACGGCGTGCACCGACTTGTAAGGATATCACCCTTTGATTCAAATAAAAGAAGGCACACCTCCTTTGCGTCAGCCGATGTGATCCCGGAGATAGCGGATGACATAGATATAAAGATAAACGAATCCGATTTGAGGATAGACACCTACCGTTCAAGCGGCGCCGGCGGCCAGCACGTCAACGTTACGGATTCTGCCGTCAGGATAACGCACAATCCAAGCGGCATAGTCGTGCAGTGCCAGAACGAACGTTCCCAGCACAAGAATAAGATTGTGGCCTTAAGGGTGTTAAAGGCGCGTCTCTATGAGGTTGAGAAAGAAAAGAAGATGAAAGCATTTGAAAAACATTACAGTGAAAAGAGCGAGATCGCCTGGGGGAGCCAGATACGTTCATATGTAATGCACCCCTATTCCATGGTAAAGGACCACAGGACGGATTACGAGACGTCAAATGTCTCGGCAGTTATGGACGGAGATCTGGACGGTTTCATGGAGGCGTATTTAAAAATGGCAGCGGAGAAAAAATAATGTTTAATATATTCAGCACAGAAAGCCAAAGAGTATTGAGCCAGATACGGCCCATTCTGGATAGGGTAAATTCTTTTGAAGCTGCGCTATGCAAGCTTTCCGACGACGAGCTTCGCGCCAAGACCGATTTTTTCCGCCGGAGGATGCAGGAAAATATCAACAAATACTCGGAAGAGATAGAAGCGCTTGAGAAAAACCTCGGGGAAGTAGTATCTCAGGAAGAGAAGGAGAAGGTAAAAGAGAAGCTTAAATATATAAGAGGCAGGGCATCGGAAGAGATTCTTCCGGAGGCATTTGCCGTAGTGAGGGAGACGGCAAAGAGGACTATAAACATGAGGCATTTTGACGTCCAGATACTGGGTGGTATAGTCCTCGATCGCGGAATGATAGCCGAGATGGCGACGGGAGAAGGAAAGACGCTTGTCGCGACACTGCCTATATATCTTAACGCCTTGGCCGGTAAAGGGGTACATCTTGTCACAGTGAACGATTATCTGGCCAAACGCGACAGAAACTGGATGGGGCCCATTTATGAATTCCTGGGAATGACAGTCGGCGTCATACAGCATGATATGGATGACTCAGAGAGGCAGGGAGCGTATAACTGCGACATAACCTACGGGACCAATAATGAATTCGGGTTCGATTATCTCCGCGATAATATGAAACTCAGAAGGGAAGACAGAGTCCAGCGCGGATTCTACTACGCGATCGTGGACGAAGTCGATAGTATCCTTATAGACGAGGCGAGGACGCCGCTTATAATATCGGGGCCGGTTGAAGAGACGAGTCATCGCTACGACGAAATAAAGCCGTTTGTGGCGAGGATGCACCAACGACAGGAGTCTCTCGCAAAAAGCTATCTTGATAAAATAGAAAAGCTCATAGGCGAAAACAAAACTGATACCGAAGAGTTTAAAGAAGGCTTATATATTCTCTATAAAGGTTCCCCCAAAGAGCCGCGGCTTTTGCGATTGATAGCAAATAATCCTTCCCTTAAACGGAAACTTGACGAAGTAATAAGTTCTTTTGAGAGGAAAGGGTTTGAGGCGGAAAAATTGCGCCTCGAATCCGAATTATATTACGTTTACGACGAAAAGACCCGCGACGTTGTCCTTGCCGCAAAGGGGCAGGACGAATTTCTCAGAGTATTCCCCGGCCAGCTCGAGGTGGAAGATATAGACGATATATTGGGCGCGATAAGGAAAGACGATTCTTTAAGCGATGAAGAGAAAAAAAATAAAGAGGCCGAGCGAATGGCAGGGTATGAGGTCAGAATAAGACGGCTCGATAACCTCAGGCAGCTTTTGAAGGCGTATGTCCTTTTCCATTTAGATGTGGAATATGTCATAAGCGATAATAAAGTCGTCATCGTGGATGAGTTTACGGGGAGGATGATGCCGGGCCGCCGTTTTTCAGACGGTATACACGAAGCGCTGGAGGCCAAGGAAGGCCTTGATATACAGAGGGAATCCCAGACACTTGCGACGATAACGTTCCAGAATTATTTCAGGATGTATTCCAAGCTTGCGGGCATGACAGGAACGGCAGTGACAGAGGCCTCCGAATTTAAAAAGATATACAAGCTGAATGTTGTGACCGTTCCTACCAATAAGACGCTTATAAGGCATGAATATCCCGACCTGATGTATAAGACGGAGATGGAGAAATTCAGGGCGGCGTGCAATGAGATAACGGAACTTTATAAAATAGGCAGGCCGGTTTTAATCGGCACCATCTCCGTAGAAAAGTCCGAAAAAATGAGCAGCATACTTACGAAGATGGGTATCCCGCATCACGTCCTGAATGCCAAGTATCATGCCCAGGAGGCGGAGATCATCACAAGAGCCGGCCAGCCATACGCGATTACAATATCCACAAACATGGCAGGCCGAGGTACTGATATCGTGCTTGGAGAGGGCGTGTCCCAAAAGGGCGGGCTTCATGTCATAGCCACAGAGCGCCACGAGTCGCGCAGGATAGACAATCAGCTGCGCGGGAGAGCGGGCAGGCAAGGGGATCCCGGCTCGAGCAGATTTTATCTCTCGCTCGAAGACGATCTTATGAGGATATTCGGCTCAGACAGGATAGCGCGCCTTATGGAATTTTTCAAATGGGAAGAGGGCATGCCCATAGAGCATACTATGATAACCAAGAGCATAGAGATCGCCCAGAAAAGGGTGGAGGAGCAGAATTTCAGCTATAGAAAACATACCCTCGAATATGACAATGTCATGAATATTCAAAGGACAGAGGTCTATAACTATAGAAACAGCATAATAGAAGCCGAAGATGCCAAAGAGAAGGTATTTGAGATGATAGATGACGCACTTGGTTCTATCCTAGACGAATATCTTCCTCAAAATCCGGCAGAATGGAATATTGCCAAACTTTCCCAATATCTAAAGATGAATTTTATGATAAACCCGGAAGGTATAGACTTTGAATCAGGCAGCCGCGATGAGATACTTGAAAAGATAACCGAAAGGGCGAAGGCCGCCTATGAATACAGGGAAAAGATGATAGACGCCCAGATATTAAGGCAAATAGAAAAATTTGAGATGCTTCGGGTGGTGGATTCCGAGTGGATGCACCATCTGCACGCTATGGATTATCTGAGAGAAGGCATTCAATTACGGGCTTACGGCCAGAAGGACCCGCTTTTGGAGTATAAACATGAAGCCCATAAACTATTTTTTGAAATGGAAGAAACGGTCCGAAATAAGACGCTCGAGCGGTTATTCAGGATACAAGCGGTTAAGAAAGAGATAGAGTCCGCCGAGCCTGTTTTTCGAAACCAGGAGTTTATACACAGCGAGCATTCTGCCCTGCGGCAGGCAAAGAGAGCGCAAAAATCCCCCGAGCCGGGTGATCTAAACAGGCCGGAAGCAAAAGGCGCTCCCAGCGCGCCGTATCAAAGGCATGAACCCAAAGTCGGCCGGAATGACCCCTGTCCGTGCGGGAAAATAAATCCTAAAACTGGCAAGCTGATGAAATATAAATTTTGTTGCTATCCCAAATACAGTTAAGATAGCCTAAAAATTAGCAATTTTCTTTTGCAAAGCAGGTATATCGCTTCTGTTTTTTAAAACAAGATATTTTCGTGTAATAAGTGCATGACAATTAGGGCAGATTACTATTAAATTGTCGATGCTATGCGATCCACCCTTGTGCTTTGGTAAGATATGATGAGTATCGATGACTAATTTAAATCCGCATAGTTCACATTTATTTCCGTATTTTTTAATAGCTTGTGCCCTAATCCATACTTTATGTTTTTTTACTTCGCCATAAAGATATTTTTTGATCCCTAATTTTCTTCGGCGATATTTTACGGTCCATACAGTAGCTTCTTTAAAGCCTTTTTTCTTTAATATTGCAGCGATTTGCTCATCAATTAATTTTTCACAATTTGCACGAATAAAATCATCGATAAAAGGATGAGGCAGTTTTTCTAAGGCATGGGCCCCTGTTTTTAATTCGGGATATCCATGGCGCTTAATTCTTGCCCGATGCATAGAGCAGTAAACTTCTTTTGTATTTTTATATCTTGTATACTTTTTACAGCCGTTTATTTTACATTTAAGCATCTTGTAGCTATTGTAATGTTTCAATTTTAATTTGTCAACAACAAATCTTAAATTTTAAAAATAAAAGAAATGTTGCGTTGAACTTTAGCAACCAGTGGAGACAAAGACTTTGAATTTAACTATGAAATTTGCCCGCAATAGGGATGCTGTTTTTCTGCCTACTTATTAAAATTTATGAGTTTCATATTGTGGAAAGGCATGATATAGCTATATGAGATAGGGGGTAGAGGTCAATATGACGAAAAACCAAATGATCCAGTTGATAAAAAACAGTATATACTTTTTAGTTCTTTGTGGATATGGGTTCGCGATTTTTTATTGCCATATACCTCGTATTTTAGGTTTTTTTATTCTCGTTGTAATATCAATCATAGTAGCTGTTATAGAAAAAAATACCCGTTGATATGTTGAATTTATAGATTTCAAATTTGCAACCTGGTTATATTGTGTCACTTGGAAAACCTGCTAATAAAGGAATATAGATGCTGCGGAATGCCGGTTTATTGTTACTGACGGCCATTTTTTTAATATTGTCTTTTCCCGGATTTGAGCTATCGGCTCTGGCGTGGGTTTCGCTTGTGCCGCTCCTTTTTATTGTAAAGAAGACCTCGCCCGCAAGGGCCTTTTTTTTCTCATACATTACGGGAGCGCTTTTCTTCGCGGGGTCCCTCTATTGGCTTACCTATGTCACTAAACTGGGGTATCCTGTTTTAATACTTTACCTTTCTTTATTTTTCGGGCTATTCGGTTTATTATCCAATGTGTTTTTTCGAAAATTTGAGAATTCGCGGTTATCTTTTTTGTTATGCGTGATTATCCCGGCGCTATGGGTTTCAGTAGAATTTATGCGTGGGTGGTTTTTTACCGGATTTCCATGGGGCTTGCTCGGATATACCCAGTATAAAAACCCCCTTTTGATACAGATAGCCGATATAACGGGCGCGTACGGTGTTTCGTTTATGATTGTGATGGTGAATTTTATATTATTTTCGTGCTTATCCATATTTTTAAAAAAAGAGAAGAAGCGCGCCTTTGTATTACAGGCGATAATATTTTGTATTATTCTGGGTCTGTATATAGGGTACGGCGCTTTTTCTCTTAAAAAGATTGAAGCTGATACGAACCTCAGATTAGCCGTCGTGCAGGGCAGTATCGAACAGTTTAAGAAATGGGATCCCGCTTATAGGGATTATATACTGGATAGGTATGAAACGCTTACAAAAGAGGCGGCGGAAGATGGCGTGGATCTCGTCGTGTGGCCGGAGACGGCCATACCGGGGTTTATAGATGAAGACGATATACGAATTAGGCTGCTAAAGTTGATGAAGGAGATGGATGCGCCACTTTTTTCTGGAGCGGTAACATATGAGGGCGAGGAAGGGAAAGATTATTTTTTTAATAGCGCCATTTTATTTTCGCCGGACGGTACTATACGCCGGCAATATGACAAGATCCACCTGGTTCCTTTTGGCGAATATATTCCGTTCGAATCCGAAATCCCGTTTTTCCGAAACGCGATAAATAAGGAAATAGGCAATTATACAAAGGGGGAGGAGTTTACCATATTTGAGATAACGAAAGAAAATGAGAGGCCGTACAAATATGCGGCGCTTATCTGCTTTGAAGACATCTTTCCGGAACTGGCAAGGCGTTTTGCGAAGGATGGGGCCGATTTTCTGATAAATATCACCAATGACGCGTGGTTTAGGGAATCCTCCGAACAGTTTCAGCATGCCCAGGCATCGGTTTTTCGGGCCGTGGAGAACCGGACGAGCGTTATCCGCGCGGCAAATAACGGGCTATCCTGCTATATAAGCCCAAAAGGCATAATCAAGGATTCCATATACGATAAAAATACGGGAAATATCTATAAAGAAGGATCAAAGACCTTTAACATCAAAGTGGAAAAAAATCGCAGTTTTTATACATCTTACGGCGATATATTTATTTGCGCGTGTTTCGCTTTTCTTATACTATGTTATTTTATGGTCTGCAATCATAAAGTTTGACCACTGAAAATTGCAGCATGCTATCAGCGGGCCATTTTCTCGTTGACTTTTGCCTGCCAAGGATATAATATTGTCTATATTATCCGGTGGGTACTATATTCGTTAAGGTATGATCTTATGAAGAATTTGTTATGCGTTGTAATGGGGGGAGGCCGCGGCACGCGGTTATACCCCCTTACGAAAGTCAGGTCAAAACCGGCCGTCCCTGTCTTCGGCAGATACAGATTAATCGATATCCCGGTAAGTAACTGCCTCAACTCCGGGTTCAATAAGATATACATCCTCACACAATTCAACTCCGAATCGCTTAATAAGCATATATCGCGTACCTACAAACTTGATCCGTTTTCAAAGGGCTTTGTAGATATAATGGCCGCAGAGCAGTCTATGGATGACACTAATTGGTTTCAGGGGACAGCCGATGCCGTGAGAAGGTGCCTTAAGCACTTCAATGACCCCGCATATAAATATGTCCTTATTTTAGCCGGCGACCATATGTACAAGATGGACTTCAGGACGATGCTCCGTTTCCACATAGAAAAGGACGCCCAGATCACGATAGCGTGTAATGCCGTCAACGCCAAAGATGTGAATGAGCTGGGCATAATGGGTACGGACGATAATTACAGGATCAATAAATTTGTGGAGAAGCCGCACAATGCAGACGGTATCAGGGATATGATGGTGGGAGCGGCCGGCAAAGAGTTTTTTCTTGGCTCTATGGGCATATACCTTTTTAATAAAGATGCCCTCGTAGATATATTGAGGTCTAGCCCAAAAGCGGAGGATTTCGGGAGAGAAATAATACCGAGTTCCTTTTCCAATAAAAGGACATACGCATTTTTATTCAAAGGTTACTGGAAGGACATAGGGACCATAAAGTCATATTATGATGAGTCACTCGCGCTTACCGAAGATCTTCCCCCGCTTGATATGTTTGACGAGCATTGGCTCATATTTTCACGGCCACGATATCTTCCGCCGTCAAAGGTCAATGATTCGCATATGGTCAAAAGTATAGTGGCGGAGGGCGCGATAATACTTTCAAATACGACGATAAAACATTCCATAATAGGCCTTAGGAGCCGGATAGGGGAGAATTCTTTTATAGAAGATTCCATTATCATGGGGTGTGATTACTACGAAACATTGGATGATGTAAAGATGAAGCAGTCAAAGAATGTGCCGTCTTTAGGCATAGGGAAAAACTGCGTTATAAAGAATGCTATTGTAGATAAAGATGTCGCTATAGGCGACGGCACAAAGATCTTAAACCAGAAGAAGGTCAAAACATTTGACGGCGAAAATTACTGCATAAGAGACGGCATCGTTGTCATAGAAAAGAATTCAGTAATCGGGCCGGGAACAGTCATTTAAGGAGATAAAAAAATGGCAGAGCTGAGAAAAGATCCTATTTTAGGCAGGTGGGTAATAATAGCTACCGAGCGCGCCAAGCGCCCCGGAAGCTATAAAATAGAAAAGGCCGCTACCGGGACAGATCCGGCTACATGCCCTTTTTGCGTAGGCCACGAAGATATGACTCCGCCGGAGATATACGCTTTACGCGAATACGGCTCCCAGCCTAATAAGCCGGGATGGAAAGTAAGAGTAGTGCCCAATAAATATCCGGCGTTGGGCATAGATGTGACGCTTCAGAAGTCGGGACGGGGCATGTTTGACATGATGGCGGGTTTTGGCGCCCATGAAGTCGTCATAGAGACCACCGATCACAGGAGAGAGGCAAAGGATCAGAGCATAGAAGAGATAAAAAACTGGATCGTTGTGCTGCAGTCGCGGGTAAAAGACCTGCATAATGATAAGAGGCTTAGGTATATACTCGTCTTTAAAAATAAAGGTTCCGTAGCGGCGGGCGCCTCGCTTTCTCATCCTCATCATCAGCTTATAGCTACTCCGGTGACGATCAAAAGGGTCAGAGAAGAGTTGATTGGCGCCGAAGCTTACTTCAAGCTTAAGGAAAGATGTGTATTTTGCGATTTGATAAAAGAAGAGACGGAAGTAGGGGAAAGAATAGTGTACGAAAATGACGCGTTTATCGCGTTCTGCCCCTATGCGTCGCGTTTTCCCTTTGAAATATGGATACTGCCCAAAGAGCATTGCATAGATTTTTATGACCAGAAAGTCATAAATAAGGTTTCTTCTCTGGCAGACGTGATGAAGGTCACGCTTCAGAAACTGGGGAAAGCGCTTGACGACCCGGAGTACAACTATCTTATACATACAGCGCCCAACAGATTCCCGCGGCGTGGATACTGGCATACCATAGAAGACGACTACCATTGGCATATAGAACTCTTCCCGCGCTTAGTCAAGACCGCAGGATTTGAATGGGGCTCCGGGTTTTATATAAACCCCACCCCTCCCGAAGAAGCGGCAAAATTCATGCGGGAATTAAAAGTTGATTAAAAAACGGATAGGCCGATGAAGACGCTGTATGTTGTTTTCCTATGGCATATGCATCAGCCGCTTTATAAGGATTATCTCACGAGCCATTATTATCTGCCGTGGGTGCGGCTGCATGCCACCAAGGGCTATTGGGATATGATGCGGGCGATAGAGTCCAATCCCAAAGCCAAGGCCGTGGTAAATCTTACTCCGTCCCTTCTTTATCAACTAAAAGATCTTTCCGAGAGACACATAAAAGACAAGCACAGAGAATTGTCTCTGAGGCCCGCTGAAAAACTTACCAAGCAGGACAAAGAATACATCCTTTCAAATTTCTTCATGATCAATTGGGAAAACCACGTTTTAAAGTCAAAAAGGTACACGGAGCTTTTAGATAAAAGAGGGCGCCATACTTCAAAGGATATGGCCTCTAAAATAGTGGATTCTTTTAAGGCGCAGGATTATAGGGATTTACAGGTTCTGTATAACCTTGCCTGGTGCGGGTTCGCCCTTTCGGAAGAGGACAGTCTGATCAAAAATCTGAAGAAAAAGGGCGCGAATTTTACGGAAAGAGATAAAAGGGCGCTTATACTCAAACAGGAGAGCATCATAGCAAAGGTGATCCCGTCCTATAAGAGGCTGCAAGATCAGGGGAAGCTGGAAGTGTCCACCACGCCTTTCTACCACCCCATACTGCCGTTATTATGCGGCGGCGACGGGACATACGGCTTTAATTATCCGGATGACGCAGCCGAACACGTAACTAAAGCCATAGAACTGTACAAATCCTTTTTCGGGTGCGAGCCCTCGGGCTTCTGGCCTGCTGAGGGATCGGTAAACGAAAGGGCGCTTTCTATATTTAAAGAAGCAAAATTACAGTGGATAGCGACCGATGAAGAGATACTTCTCGAATCTCTCAAAGGGGAAGACTTTGAGAGGGGTAAAGTAATATACAAACCCTTCGAGCACCGGAAATATCCGGGCCTTAATATATTTTTCCGCGATAAGAACCTGTCTAACAATATAAGTTTCGACTACGCCGGTATGGAACAGAAAAAAGCAGTATCAGATTTTATAACTCATATGCGCAATATAAGAGACTGGGTCCAGGCGCTTCCGGGCGAACATGTCGTCACCGTAGCGCTTGACGGAGAAAATCCTTGGGAGTATTTTCCGGACGGCGGAAAAGAATTTCTTAACGGAATATACGGCCTTTTGCCGAAAGAGGCAAATATTGAATTGACCACATTCAGGGATATCGTGAAAAATAAAAAAGTAACCCCGCTGAAATTAAATACCATACATGCCGGCAGCTGGATAAACCACGATTTTCACATATGGATAGGCAGCCGCGAAAAAGATAAGGCGTGGGAACTACTGGCCAAGACAAGAGAGGCGCTTGCCGAAACAGGCAAAACCAAGAAACAGGCGTGGGAAGAGATCTATGCCGCCGAATCAAGTGATTGGTTCTGGTGGTACGGCGACGATTTTACGTCCGAGAATGACAGCGTCTTTGACAGTCTTTTTCGTATGCACCTTATGAATGTATACAAAATAATGGGTAAGGCAGTCCCGGCCTATCTCAAAGAGCCGATAGTAATACTGGAAAAGGGCCGGCCGCGCCGCGAGCCGACGCTTACGTTTACGCCTACCATAAACGGCCGCATCGATTCTTTCTATGAGTGGGAAATGGCGGGGCTTTATAATGTGCACGAAAAAGGGAGCACGATGTTCGGCCGCGAAAGTATCGTAAAGGCGTTTTATTACGGCTCGAACGAATCTAATCTTCATGTCCGGATCGATACGAATGTAAATTCGCGCGATAAAGAGGCGGAACGCATAAAACTGATATTAAAGATATTGGCGCCGTCTCACGTTTATGTATCGATACCTCTCAACAAAGAAGATGATGGGACTATAACAGTTTTCGATAATAGCGGTAAAGAAATAGAAAAGAAGGAATTTTCCGGATATTCTTTCGATGAGATTGCGGAGGTAACCATTCCGTTTACGGATTTGGGGGTAAAAGAAAATGATGAGCTTGAATTCGTGATTTTAGTAGAGGCGGACGGCGGGATAGCCGAGTCTTGGCCTAAAAATAGGTTTATTTCGGTAAAGATACCTTCTAAAAAACACATAATGGAGGAGTGGAGCGCATGATGAATCCCGTTAGACCTCTTAACGTGCATTGTCTCGGGTCTAAACGGTAGTAGGTGGTGGGACGCAGGCATAAAAACAAAAGTTTAAAAAAAAGTTTAAAATCAATTGGAGGTCTAACGGGATGAAAATATTGTTGGCTTCGTCAGAAGTAGTACCTTTTTCAAAAACAGGCGGGTTGGCCGATGTCGCGGGCACGCTTCCTTACGCGCTTAAAGATGCAGGAGATTGCGATGTCCGCGTAATAGCGCCCTTTTACAAGATGACTAAGGACAAAAAAATCAACATGAAAAAAGTTGCGGACGTGGATGAACCTGCCCTTTTTGGCGGGCTCGAGCGTTTTTCGCTGCTTGAATATGAATCTAAGGGCGTGAAATTCTATTTTACCGAACACGACGGATATTTTAACAGGGATGCCTTATACGGCGCGCCGGGCGGCGATTATGAGGACAATGCCAAGAGGTTCAGTTTTTTCTCAAAGTCTATTTTGGCCGCATCGGTACATCTGGGGTTTCATCCCGATATAATCCATCTTAACGATTGGCAAACCGCCCTTGTGCCGCTTTACAAGAATGTATATTTTGATGAGGCGCACCCCTTAACGAAAGCAAAAGTTCTTTTCACTGTCCATAATCTCGCATACCAGGGCCTTTTCGGGCCCGAAGTCCTTCAGGAAATAGGCGTTCCCGAAGAGTTTTTCACTATGTACGCCCTTGAATTTTACGGTAAACTCAATTTTATGAAATCCGGTATTTTGTATTCCGACGCTATCAGTACAGTCAGTAAGCGCTACGCGAGAGAGATCCTGACTCCGGAATACGGGTGCGGGCTGGAAGGATTACTAACTACAAGAAAAGAGGATCTTTACGGTATCTTAAACGGCGCTGATTATGAAAACTGGAATCCGGAGCATGATACTCTCATACCCGTAAATTACGGGCCTAAGAGCATGGAAAAAAAAGCGGATTGCAAAAAAGAGCTGATGAAACAGATGAAGCTTTCGCTTTCTGTCAAAAGCCCGCTTCTGGGTTATGTAGGGCGCCTGGCGGAACAAAAAGGCATAGACCTTATGGCCGGCATAGTAAGTGATGTCCTCAGGCAAGGCGCCGGTTTTGCATTATTAGGTACAGGCGACGCTAAATACGAAAGGATATTCGCTGACCTGGCTAAAAAATATCCCGGAAAACTGGGGATTAGGATAGGATTCGATAATAAATTGGCGCATCTGATAGAGGCAGGCCTCGATATATTTCTCATGCCTTCGAGGTATGAACCCTGCGGCCTCAACCAGATGTACAGCCTGAAATACGGGACCGTCCCAATAGTGAGATCGACCGGCGGGCTGGACGATACGATAATAGATTATTCCTCCGATACAGAAAACGGCAACGGATTCAAATTTGATAATGCCGATTTATGCGATTTTCTGGAGACTGTGAAGAAAGCGCTGAAACTTTTCAAGAATGAAAAGAAGTGGCGGGAACTCCAGTTAAGAGGAATGAACGCAGATTTTTCCTGGAAACGTTCCGCGCGCGAGTATCTTGCGCTTTACAAAAAGATGATAGGCGCAAAATAGATGAAAGCGGACCTGCTCTTAATAATACATTTTCACCAGCCGGTCGGGAATTTCGACAATGTAATAAAACGTGTTCACGACAGGTGCTATAAGCCTTTTTTGGACATCGTCTCGCAATACCCCGCCTTAAAATTCAGCATGCACTTTTCAGGGTGCCTTCTTGAATGGTTCGAGAAAAATACGCCCGAGATACTTGAGACAATCAAAAAATTGGTAAAAAGAGGACAGGTCGAAATAATCGGCGGAGGTTTTTACGAACCGATATTATCCATAATTCCGGAAAGGGACAGGCAGGGGCAGCTATCCATGATGCGCGACTATGTAGGATCGCGTTTCGGCGTAAAGACGCACGGCGCCTGGATAGCCGAAAGGGTATGGGAGCCGGAGCTTATTTCCACGCTTTCTAAAAATGATATAGATTATGTAGTGCTTGATGATATGCACTTTGTATACGCCGGTCTTCGTAAAGAAGATACTTATGGTTATTTCATATCCGAAAATAACGGCCGATCAATACGCGTTCTTCCGTCGGACAAGGAACTCAGGTATATAATACCGTTCAGCGAGCCGGATAAGCCCATCTCATATATGAGAGACATGGCCCAAAAGAAGGAAGGCGTAATATTTACTTACGGCGACGACGCCGAGAAGTTCGGCGAATGGCCTGGGACGCATAAGTGGGTTTATGAAGATAAATGGCTCGTCAGATTTCTGGATGCATTATCGAAGGCGAGCGACTGGCTCGTAACGCGCACTGTTTCGGAATGCCTGAAAGATAAATCGCCGCTCGGGAGGGTATATCTTCCCACCGCTTCTTATGAAGAAATGCTGGAATGGGCCCTTCCCGTAGACGCGTCTATGGCGCTTCACGACATAAAAGAGGAGATCAAAAAAGAAAATAAGTATGAGCGATACAGCCCGTTTATAAGGGGAGGATTTTTCCGCAATTTTCTCGTTAAATATGAAGAATCGAACCAGATGCACAAAAGGATGCTTTATGTAAGTGACCTTGTGGAAAAATGTGCCGAAGGCCCGCATTCATCGCCAAAGATCCTGGAGGCGCGCTCGGAACTTTACAGGGGGCAATGCAATTGCGCTTATTGGCACGGCATATTCGGGGGGCTGTACCTTTACCATTTAAGAAAGGCAATTTACGAGCATATCCTGAAAGCGGAAAAGATATGCCAAGAGGCCCGAGCGAAAGGCAAAACCGCATATAAAGCGGAAGTGGTAGATTTTGATGCCGACGGCCACGATGAAGTTATCCTGCAGAATAAGAAAATATGGGCATGCGTAAAGCCGTCAAAAGGGGGTAGTGTAGTCGAACTCGACTCCAAAGAAAGAGCATTTAACCTGCTAAACGTCCTGACGCGTTATAAGGAAGCCTATCATAGGAATATAACTGCGGCCAAAGAATCCGGGTCGGGCGGGCGCGTAAGCATCCACGACAAGGAGAAGGCAATAGAAGGTTTTACGGGAAAAATAGTTTGTGACAGATACAGAAAATCGATGTTTAGAGACCATTTCTTTGAAGAAGGAACGACATTGAAAGATTTTGAGGGCGTTGATTACGCCGAAGCAGGTGATTTTGCCGACTCTTCCTATGATTTTAAAGCGAGCGATGGAGGGGTGACGATGGAAAGAAAAGGCACGGCGTACGATGTGCCCGTAAGCATTAAAAAAGAGGTAGTTTTAGACGGTTCGGCATTAAAAGTATTTTATAGCATTACAAATTTAGGAAAAAAGAAGCGAGAATTCTGGTTTGGCACAGAAGCCGCGTTTATAATGCCGGAAGCCGATTCTTCCAGGTATGCCTATGTCCTGGGGAAGAAAAAATATAAAGATACGTCGCTTTTATCCCGCGGCATCACAGAGCATATCGACAATGCCGAAGTTACCGATACGGAAAAAGAACTGGGATTAAAAATATCATTTTCTAAAGAGTGCGATTTATGGCGCTTTCCCATAAAGACGGTTTCTCAATCCGAAAAGGACTACGAAGAGAATTACCAGGGCTCCGTCATACTGCTTAATTGGCATTTTTCTATAACGCCGCGTAAGAGCGTAAATTTTGAAATAGAATTCAGGATAGGCCATGTTAGTTAAAGCAGCCTATGATGCCATAGTAATAGGCGGCGGCCCGGCAGGTATGATGGCCTCAGGAAGAGCGGCGGAGCGTGGGAAAAAGGTATTGTTAGTCGAAAAGAACGATATGCTCGGCAGAAAACTCCTTATCTCAGGATCTGGCCGCTCTAACATTACAAATGCCGGAAGCATAGATGAGCATATAGCCAATTTTGGCAGAAGCGGAAAATTTTTAAGGAATGCATTTTCTGAAATATTTAACACCGAATTAATCGATTTTTTTAAAGCGCGCGGCGTTCGGCTTAAGGTGGAGCGCGGTAGGAGGGTCTTTCCGGAATCGGGGAGATCAAAAGATATATTGGATGCCCTGAAAAGATATCTCCATGAAAATAGGGTAGATGTTATTTTAGGCTCCGAGGTAAGAGACGTAATTCAGGATGAGAGCGGCACGAAAAAAGTGATATTAGCCCGCGGTGCGGAATATGCCGCACCGCGAGTAGCCATATGCACGGGCGGCGTCTCTTATCCTGAGACCGGATCGACGGGCTTTGGTTTTGATGCGGCAAAGCGGCTGGGGCACCAACTGGTTGATCCAAGGCCTGCCCTTGTGCCATTAGTTACGGAATCAGCCCTTCCCGGGACATGGCAGGGACTATCGCTTGATAACGTAAAAGCGGCAGTGATCGGTGACGGCGAAAGAATAGCCGAATGTTTCGGCGATATGATCTTTACCCATTTCGGGTTAAGCGGGCCTATAATATTAGATTTAAGCGGCTCCGCATATGACCTTCTTCAAGAGAAAAATTGCGTAGAGATATCACTGGACCTTAAACCGGCGCTTGACTTGTCAAAATTGAACAACAGGCTTATAAGAGAGTTGGCCGGGAATTCCAATAAGGCCCTGAAAAATATATTAAAAGAGATCCTGCCCGCAAAAATGATACCGGGCTTTATAGATTATTGCGGCCTTTCAAAGGATAAAAAGGCCAATCAGATAACTGCGCGAGAAAGAGAGCGCCTCGTAAAAGGCCTTAAGGATCTGCGGTTTCGGATAAAAAAGACGAGACCCATCGAAGAGGCAATAGTTACAAGAGGCGGAGTGAACACTAAAGAGATAGACCCCAAGACCATGGAGTCAAGGTTGATTAAGGGGTTATTTTTCGCCGGTGAGCTCATAGATGTAGACGCCAAAACCGGCGGTTATAATATGCAGGCCGCATTTTCTACGGGTTATCTCTGCGGCAATAATTTGTAGTAATATAAACCATGAAAAAAATAATACTGGCATCGCAATCAAAGAGAAGATCCGCAATATTAAATTCTTGCGGCATATCGCACAAAGTCATACCGAGCGGCGTGCTTGAAATGCACAAATCCTTCGGAGGTCCCAGAGCGCTTGTTATGCATAACGCCAGGATAAAGGCCGAACAGGTGGCGAAAGGAAGGAGATCCGGTATTATCCTGGGCGTGGATACAATGGTTCTTTTTAAAGGAAAGCTTATGGGGAAACCGGCTGATAAGGATGCGGCAAAAAAGATGCTGCGCTCTTTCAGCGGGAAAAGGCTTTTAGTCTATTCGGGATTACATCTTATAGACGCAAAAAGCGGAAGGTCGTCCACAGGGTTCGACATCACGGCGCTTCGCATAAAACGCATCCTGCGCCGGGACATAGAAAAATATTTCAGGTTGTTAGGGCCGTATGATAAAGCAGGCGGTTTTTCTATAGAAGGTATAGGATCTATAGTATTTGACGATATAAAGGGTTCGTATTATAATGTGTTGGGCCTCTCGATGGCTAAATTGCAGGAACTTTTCCAGAAGATAGGTTTGGATCTATTGGATTTTGTAAGATGAAGATAGGCATTATAGGATTGCCACAGGTAGGAAAAAAGACGATATTTAAACTTCTTACGGGCATCGATCTATCGCAGGCCGAACAGGAAAAACTTAGATCGCCCTTCAAGGGGATTATAACCGTAAAAGATCCGCGGCTTGATAAGATACGAGCCGTATATTCTCCCAAGAAGACAACGCCCGCTCAGATAGAAGCGGTACTTATGCCGAAGATAGAAGGCGAATACATCAAAAGCGGCATACTCTTTGAACATCTTAATGATGCCGATGCCATATGCCATATAGTCAGGGCCTTTAAGGATGAGATGGTTTATCATGTAGAAGGCTCCGTTAATCCTGCGAGAGATATAGATACAATAAATGTTGAATTAATCCTGAGCGATCTTGAGTTTGTGGAAAAAAGGCTCGAGAGAATAAATAAAGACTCAAAAAGAAAGAACGAAGCGGAACAGGAAAAAGAGAAGATCCTTTTGGCGATGTTTAAAGAACACCTTGAGAAGGGTCTTCCCCTTTGCTCGCTTGATATAGGGGCCGAGCACAAGAAATTTTTAACGAATTATCCGTTTATAACCCTCAAGCCGACGCTTGCGGTGCTAAATACCGGCGAGGATGATTTAAAAAAAGAAATATTGCCTAAGGATTTGGCAGAGAAGTATAAAAAAACCGCTATGTATATAATGCAGGTTTCAGCTAAGATAGAAAATGAACTTGCGGGCCTCGATTCCCCCGAAGAGCGGGAGTCGTTTCTTAAAGAACTTGGCATAGATGAGCCGGCCATAAACAAGCTTACCAGGCTGTTGTATAAGGCCCTCGGCCTTGTCTCTTTTTTTACCGGGGGCCCTAGTGAGGCACGAGCGTGGACCATAAGGAGGAATAGCACTGCCCCGCAGGCGGCCGGCGCCATACACAGTGACATGGAGAGGGGATTCATAAGGGCGGAGGTCATAAAGTATAAGGATTTAATTGAGCTGGGGAGCGAAGCTAAGGTAAAGGAAGCAGGCCGGCTTATGGTAAAAGGCAAGGATTATATAGTCGAAGACGGCGATCTCTTGAACATAAGGTTTAGCGTCTAATAAAAATCCGGGCAATTATATAAAAAAGGATACGAAATGAAACTTGTGGATGAGATCAAAGCTGCCTTGGAACCGGAAGTCAGGACTTCTTCCGACGCGAATGAGTATTTTGAAGCGGTATTTATGGTTAAAGATCTGGAAAAACTCAACACTATTCTGGAAAAAGAATTCGGCAAGCCGCTTAAGCCGCCGGCAAAGAACGTAAAATTTACTAAAGAAGTGCAGAATGTAGTGGATATGATAGGCGGTTTAAGACGCGAGCAGTCATTTTACGCAAAAAACGAAACGGAAAGTAAATATTTTTACGCGGCGTTGTGGCCCTGGCAGTCAGACCCGTCCAAGATAACCCTGAAAATGGGTCTTTACGATATAAATGAATTGACGGAGAAAGAAGATGGCTGATCTTACGAATAAAGTGGTCGTAGTAACGGGGGCCTCAGACGGCATAGGGCGCAAAACGGCACTTTTTTTGGCTAAATGTGATGCCGCTATAGTTTTAGTGGCGCGCAGAAAAGAAGCGCTGGAAATAGTGCTGAATAACTTGGCGGGAGGCCCAAAAAAACACCTTTCCGTAGTGGCTGATATATCAAACGACACGGATGTCAAGCGGCTTGTTGAAGAGGTCATCAAAAAATACGGGAAGGTAGATGTCCTTATCAATAATGCGGCAATCAGTTATGTAGGCAGAGTAAAAGATATGGACATTAAAAAAGCCGAAGACGTGATCAATATAAACCTTTTAGGCACCATCAGGGTTACGCATGGTATATTGCCTTATATGATCGAACAAAAGTCCGGCCATATAATAAATGTCTCCTCCATACTCGGCAAAGGGCCCGCGCCCTACAGGTCTCTTTATTGCGCCAGTAAATACGGCATGGAAGGTTTTATGGAAAGCCTCCGCCTTGAGGTCGCCAAATATAATATAAATGTCTCTATAATCAGGCCGCCTTCTGTGCAAACCAATTTTTCCAAAAAGATAGAAGTTGACAGTAAGGTGAAGCATCACGCGCTTACCAATTTTAAGGTGATAGCGGTCGCAAAGGCAATATCGGATCTTATCAAAAGGCCAAGACGCGAAGTAAATATGGGTATCATGGCAGGCGGTTTTATATTTTTAACAAAGCATTTTCCGTCTTTATTTGATATAATAGTAAAGGAACGGTAAGTGAGGACATAAGTTATGGAGCCTTGTATGAAAAACAGAAGCGACATAACTTATAAGTCCGAACTTACCCTTGACAATTTTTTATTTTGAAATGATACATCTTTCAAAATTGTCAAGGGTTAAATTCGCCCTGACGGGCAAAAACGTAAACCAACAACTTACGTCGCAAATTCGATAAAATAATAGCTCCGTAAGTTGTGGGCTCATTTAAGGAGGATAAAAATGCCGTACGATGCGAGTCTGGACAAGAAGGTGTTTTACGAGACGAAGGAATTCGAGGGTACACGGGTAACTGTAGGCGTATTTTCATATAATAACGGAGATAAGAAACTGCAGTTGTCTCGCGAAAATGCAGGCCCGGAAGGCGAATGGAGATTTGCAAAACTGGGGCGGATGACAAAAGAAGAGATCGAGGCCATTACGCCGCTTATACAATCGGCTGTCAAAGAGATGTAGGTAGTAAATGTCCGAAAAGCGCGATGTTGCCATAATAGGTGCGGGGCCCGGCGGATATGTTTCTGCTATAAGGCTCAGCCAGCTCGGAAAGAGGCCGTGCGTAATCGATATTGACGAGGCGCATCTCGGCGGAGTATGCCTGAACGAGGGGTGCGTGGGCGTTAAATCGCTTATAGGCAATGCTTCTAAGGGGCAGGACATAAGAGAAATAGTATCTCGCTCGCAGGAGGCAGTATCGGCGCTAAAAAGCGGCCTGAAAAGCCTTTTCAAAAAGAACGGCATAGAATTCATAAGCGGCAGGGCAAAGCTGCTTCCCGGTAAAAAGATAAATGTATCCCAAAACGGCGAAAAATCCGCGGAGATAGAGGCGGATAATATAATCATAGCCACAGGTTCAAGCCCGAATATTCCGCAAGGCGTAATCATAGATGAAAAATCGTTCATAACAAGCAGCGAGGCGATCAAACTGGAAAAATTGCCCCAGACGATGCTGGTTGTAGGCGCCGGCGCTTTAGGAGTAGAGCTGGCGTCCTTATTCTTAAGGCTTGGAACCAAAGTTACACTTATCGAGGCGCTTTCCCGCATATTGCCTTTTGAAGACGAAGAGGTATCAAAATCGCTTGCGAGGATTCTTGCAAAAAAGGGCATGGAAGTCCTTACCGGCCGAACGATAGGGCCGGCCGATAAGACGGCTTTCGAAAAAATATTAATAGTTACCGGCAGGAAACCAAATATCGGCGGACTTGGCTTGGAAGATGCGGGTATCAAAACAAAAGACGGTTTCATAGTTACCGACTCGAAGATGCGTACCAGCGTCAAGGGTATATACGCCGCAGGAGACGTCTTAAATACGCCCATGTATGCGCATGTGGCATACCGGGAGGGCATTATAGCCGCTGAGGATATATGCGGCGTAAAAGTAGAGCCTATAGATTATGAAAATGTGCCCCATGTGATCTTTTCCGATCCCGAGGTAGCCGGCGTAGGCCTTACTGAAATCCAGGCAAAAGAGGGCGGATATGATATAGCGGTATCAAAATATTTTTTCAAGGCGAACGCAAAGGCTGTAATAGGAAAAAAAGACGACGGATTCGTAAAGATAATAGCCGATAAGAAAACCAGAAAATTATTGGGGGTACACATAATAGGTGAGGGAGCTACCGAGATAATACACGAATTTGTCTTAGCCAAGAGCGCGGGCCTTACCGTGGACGCAATAACAAAGATGGTACACGCGCACCCCACACTTTCCGAAATAGCGGGCGAGGCTGCAATGGCAGTCTTCGGCAAGCCCATACACGGATAATAATCATGAGCATAACCACAAAAAGAGGCGATAAAGGCGTTACCTCGCTTCTTTTCGGCGGTTTGGACAAAAAAGACAGCCCGCGCATGGAATGTTGCGGCGCGCTTGACGAGCTTTGTTCATTCTTGGGCCTGGCGAAGAGTGTAGCGAAAGATAAATTTGCCAAAGCCCTTCTGGAAAAAGTGCAAAACGATCTATTTGTTGCCTGCTCCGAAGTGGCCACTAAGAAATCTTTTATTTATAAGCTCAATAAAAGGCTGGGAAATAACGAGATAGCGTACCTTGAGTCCTTGACAAAGGCAATGGAAAAGAAATATATATCCAAAAGGTGTTCTTTTATATTGCCGGGCGAAAACACATTTTCAGCTATGCTGGATGTCGCAAGAGCTGCGGCAAGAAAGGCCGAAAGAAAAGTAGTCGCGCTAAAAAGAGAGAAGATCCTTAAAAATCCCTTCGCAATAGTCTATTTAAACAGGCTCTCCGACCTCCTTTTTCTTATGGCAAGGTCTTATGAAAAGCCGAAAAGATAGAATAAAGCCGGTTATACGCATACTCAGAAAAAGATACCCTTTTCCGCGAACCTCCCTTAGGCATAAAAATGTGTTTCATCTTCTGGTTGCCACAATACTTTCTGCGCAATGCACCGACGAAAGAGTAAATAGGATAACCCCCGGACTATTCAAGAAGTATAATACGATAAGCGCTTTTGCCGGCGCCAAAAGATCATCCCTCGAAAAAGATATACGCTCAACCGGTTTTTATAGAAATAAGGCAAAGAATATAATAGCCGCTTCGCAAAAGATCCTCGGCGATTATAACGGCCGCGTGCCGGATTCCATGAAAGAGCTCATTACGCTCGCCGGCGTCGCGCGCAAAACCGCGAATATAGTGCTTTCGAGCGGATTCGGAAGAGCAGAAGGTATAGCTGTAGACACACACGTCAAAAGGCTTTCGCAAAGGCTTGGGTTTAGTAAGGAAAACAATCCGGAAAGAATAGAAAAGGATTTGATGCTTTTGGCGCCGAAAGAAGATTGGCTAGATTTCAATTACCTTCTTGTAAACTACGGCAGAGAAATATGTATGGCAAGAAAACCGCTCTGTCCTAAATGTATAATAAATAAACTCTGTCCGTCAAGAGGTATATCTTATCCCGCGCTTAGCCCTTGAGTTTTGCTGCTGCGTCTTTTCCCAACACTCTCCAGCATTCATGTGGCCCGCTGGGGGATTTCGCGACCGCAAAATTACGGCCGCTCTTTTCCACGACTCTGAACTCGGTTGTCTTAAACTTTTTTTTCGTCTTTACGTCAAAAAATTCCATATCAGGCATTTTTGGTCTCCTATTTTGCGTATTGCGTATCGCGTATGGCGTATTGCGTTAATTTTTACGCAATACTCAATACACACAACACAATACAAGCATATTATTTGAGAAGTCTACATAAGTATACCACGAAGTATCCAAAAAATAAAGAAAAAAGTCTGTTGATAATCATATTGGGGGGTGGTATAATATTCTCAAAAATAGCGGGAGAACATATGATCAAAATCTTCTGGCTTGCCTTTATTCCCATATTTGTCGCGGTTGACGCTATAGGGATCCTGCCTATATTTGTGAGCCTGACCAGAGAATTTAATAAAAAAAAGAAATCCACGATCATTATGCATTCGGTCATAACCGCGCTTTGCCTTGCCATCGGTTTCGTTTTTTTCGGAAAGTGGATATTTAAAGTCCTCAATATCGCCATAGGTGATTTTATGATAGCCGGCGGCATAGTACTTTTTTGTATAGCGATAATCGATATTGTAGATCCCAGGAAGAGACACAGCGTACCGGCCAGCGAAGTAGGCGCGGTGCCGTTAGGCACGCCGTTAATAGCCGGCCCGGCAGTTTTGACTACGTCACTATTGGTGGCGGAACAGCACGGCGTCTACGCGGCGTCCATATCTGTCTTTTGTAATGTAGCGTTGGCCGGCCTGATGTTTTACTCCTCATCTCTCATTATAAAAGCTTTGGGTGAAAGAGGGACCAAAGTGCTCTCAAAAATAATGCATCTTCTTTTGGCGGCCATCGCCGTTATGTTGATAAGAAAAGGCCTGAGCTATTTTATGCCCATGGTTTTAACTCCCCAATAGAAGCAGTCAAAGAGATTCAAATGGAAAAACTACCGGAACTCGGAAAAATACACGCTGATTTTTTTGAAAGAGTCATCTACCCAAGGCTCGGCAAGAAGGACGCTTCGGTCATCGTTAAGCCGCAGCACGGAGTCGATTTTGGCGTAGTCTCACTCGGTAGTAAAGTCATAGTGCTTTCCACGGATCCTTTTTTTATTGCCAGAGAGCTGGGGATAGAGGAAGCCACATGGTTTGCCGTTCATATAATCGCCAGTGACGTGGCTGTGAGCGGCATAAGGCCCAGATACTTATCCGTAGATTTAAATCTGCCTCCTGAGATGACGGAAAAAGAATTGGAGATCATGTGGGATGCCGTGCACAGCGAGTGCACAAAGCTGGGCATAACGGTAGTAACCGGACACACGGCCAGGTACGCAGGGTGCAACTACCCGATGGTGGGAGGCGCCACCATGATGGGCGTCGGCAGTAGAAAAGAATTGATAATCCCTAAATGCAAAATAGGGGATGCCATTATTGTATCCAAGGGGCCGGCCATAGAGACTACCGGCCTTATGGCGGCCTATTTTCCTAAATTTCTTGAAGCAAGATTCGGTAAAGACTTTGTTAGAAAAGCCCAACGGATTTATTATCAGATGTCTACCGTAAAGGATGCCCTGATCGTCGCATCGGTAGGCGGAATTACTGCCATGCACGACGCTACGGAATGTGGTGTTTTTGGCGGGCTTTACGAAATGGCGGACCATAGCAAGGTGGGAATGAATATACATCTGGACGAAATGGTACTGCAGTATGAAGTAAAAAAGACCTGCGAATGTTTTGATATCGACCCGTATAAGGCTATAAGCGAAGGCACGCTTTTGGTTACGGCAAAAAGATCCAGGGCGAAAACGATAGTGCGCGCTTTGAAATCCGAGGGTATCCCGGCAAGTATAGTCGGCGAAGTCTCACCCGGAAGAAACGGAATCCATATCTTCGAAGGCAATAAAAAAAGAAAACTGAAGCATCCTAAGATAGACCCTTTTTGGGGCAAATTTGAAGAATATCTGAAGAAGAGATAGGATATGTTTTTAGATTAATACTTTTATGCAGAACAGCTTTTCATTGATGAATTAATTAGGCCTAGAAAAAAAGAGAAAGGAGAAGTCAATATGTTCACAAGAAAATGGATGCTCAGGCAGGTAGCGCATTGTAAAGAAGGCTGCGGTAGCAGGTCCCGGGTAAGACACTAAACTGCCCGCGCAATTATAGTAATTTAACGGAAAGGCAAGCCATGGAACGTGCCGGCGTCGTCAAGGTAAAGGAGAGCGCTGTAACATTAATGGGTGATGAGATAAAAGTAGGCCGGAAGGCTCCCAGCTTCACCGTCCTGGATAATAATCTGAAAGAGGTCGCATCAGCAATATGCGAAGGTAAAATAAGGTTAATTGCTTCAGTACCTTCGCTGGACACGCCCGTCTGTGATGCGGAGGTACATAATTTCAACAAAGAAGCAGCCAATATATCTAAGGATGTTGTCATAATATTCGTCTCAATGGACCTGCCTTTTGCGCAAAAACGCTTTTGCCAGGATAATGACATAGATACAGTAAAGACTTTTTCTGACCACAGAGATGCGGATTTTGGACTGAAATACGGTGTTCTAATAAAAGAACTGAGGCTTTTGGCGCGCGCGATATTTGTTATCGATAAAGATAATACCGTCAGATATGTAGAGTATGTTCCGGAATTAACATCACATCCTGACTATAAGGCGGCACTGGATGCCTTAAAAGCATTAATTAAATAGCTCGGGGGTATTTATGATAAGCGGGAAAATGGCAAAGGCCATAAACAGGCAGATCAATAGGGAGCTTTACTCGGCGTATCTATATGCAGGCATGGCAGCCCACGCCGCTTCAATCGGCCTGAAAGGGTTCGAGAATTGGTTTTTAATTCAGGTCGAAGAAGAAACTGCGCATGCCAGGAGAATGTACGATTACCTAAATCAAAACGGCGCTAAAGTCGTACTTGATTCTATAGAGACTCCGCCTCAGGAATATTCATCGCCGATAGATCTATTCGAAAAGACGCTGGAGCATGAAAAAAGAGTCACTAAAATGATAAATGGCCTTGTAATCTTAGCTGGTGAGGAAGGCGATAAAAATACAGAAAATTTCCTCAGGTGGTACGTCAAAGAGCAGATGGAAGAAGAAGAGCACGCCGGCGGCGCAATTGGGAAAATAAAAGAAAGCATTAAGAAAAACGACGAGAAAAAGGGTATCGTAGATATCGATGCCTATTTTTTAAAAAGGAAATTTACCCCGCCAGAGGATTGAGCGACTATGGCAAAACGCAAGATCATAAAAATTGATGAAGAAAAATGTAACGGTTGCGGCCTTTGCATTCCGAATTGTCCGGAAGGCGCGCTCCAGATTATAGACGAGAAGGCGCGCTTGATCGGCGACTTTTTTTGCGACGGGCTCGGAGCATGTATCGGACATTGCCCACAGGGAGCCATTACTATAGAAGAACGCGAAGCTGAAAAATATGACGAGAAAAAGGTGATGGCGAATATCGTAAAGCATAGCTCCAATATGATCAAGGCCCAGTACGGCTTTCAGGGGTGCCCAGGCTCGCAAGCTCTGGATTTTAGAGCGTCAAAAAAAGGGGCAAGCGCAAAAAATAAAACAGCTTTACATCAGGAATCGTCACTCAGGCAATGGCCGGTGCAAATAATGCTTGTACCGCCGAACGCGCCGCATTTTGACAAGGCCGATTTATTAATAGCAGCCGATTGCGTACCTTTTGCCTACGCGGATTTTCACAAAAACTTTCTGGAAGGGAAGATCCTTCTTGTCGGCTGCCCAAAGTTGGACGACATAGCATTTTATCAAAAGAAGATAAGCCAAATTGTAAAAGAGAACGATATAAAATCCGTCACTTGCGTCCGCATGGAAGTCCCTTGTTGTTTCGGGCTTGTAGGTATGATCCAGAAAGCCATTGCCGATTCCGGCAAGAAGATATTGTTTAAAGAAATCAATATAAGCATCCGGGGAGAGAATCTCTAATGGCTTGAACCGCAGCGCATGGTTTTGTTGCAAATTTAATGGTAATTTTCTAAAAAATCTGCGAAAATAGAAATGTATATGAAAGCATTGCCCTCTGAAATAGTCCAATTTTTCCGAAGACAACCGTTTGTCATCGTCTCTACCGTTGACAGCGATAACACGACGCATAATTCCTGTAAGGGCATAGTAGATATAAACCAGAAAGGTGCCGTATATTTACTGGATCTCTACAGGAAAAATACGCTGGTTAACCTGAAGCGCAATGGGAATATAAGTATAACTGCCGTAGATGAACATAAATTCGTAGGCTATTGTCTCAAGGGCACAGCAGCCATAGTGGGCAAGAAATCGCTTACTCCCCATATACTGAAAGCGTGGGAAAAAAGATTGGCGGGGCGTATTACGCACCGGCTTCTTAAAAATATAAAGGATGAATCCGTTAAAGGCCACAGGCGGTATCCTGAATCGCTTTTTCCTAAGCCGGAATATATGATCTCCGTGAAGGTCAGTGAAATAGTGACTCTTACGCCTTCACATATAAAATAACATGTGTTTAAAAAAAGCCCGCCTTAGGCGGGCAAGGAGCGGATTATGAAAAGCTTAAAAGGCACAAAGACGGAAAAGAATCTTCTGGCTTCGTTCGCCGGAGAATCGCAGGCGAGAAACCGCTACACCTATTTCGCCAGCGTGGCAAAAAAAGCGGGCTACGAACAGATATCTGCCATATTTTTGGAGACAGCGGATAATGAAAAAGAGCACGCAAAGAGATTTTTTAAGTTTTTGGAGGGCGGTGAAGTAGAGATAACGGCGTCATATCCTTCCGGCGTCATAGGCGAAACCTCAACCAATTTGGCCGCTGCTGCCGCAGGGGAGCATCTCGAATGGACCAAGCTTTATAAGGAAGCTGAAGAGGTCGCGCGCAAAGAGGGATTTGAAGAAGTTGCCAAACAGTTTAAAGAGATAGCCGAAGTCGAAGTGGAACACGAAAAGAGATACATGAAGCTCTTAAGTAATATTAAGGAAGCGAAAGTATTCAAAAAGGATGCGGTGGTTAAGTGGAAATGCCGCAATTGCGGGTATATCCACGAGGGTAAAGACGCGCCGAAAGAGTGCCCTGCTTGCGCGCATCCACAAGCTTATTACGAAGTGATGTGCGAGAATTATTGAAGCGCCACTTTTTTCGCTTTGGCTAAGCGGAAATCCGCCGAAGCTGAACGCGAAACCTGTCCTCCGTAGCCAAACGCGAAAGCAATTTGGCGAAGGAGGAGCAATTTTAGCGAAGGCGGATTGAACATAATGAAGACTTCCGATGTCGCAAAAGTGCTGGGGATAAACGCCAGCCCGCGAATAGGCGGAAATACCGATATTATTATCGACAAGATCCTGGAAGCCGCCAAAGATAACGGCGCGGACACTGATAAGATATTCTTAAACGACCTGCGGCTGCAGTATTGCCAGGAAT
>JAZDNG010000024.1:0-20475 GCA_043800065.1 Candidatus Omnitrophota bacterium | reverse complement strand
ATGGGAGAACGGATATATCGAATCGTTTAACGGCAAGCTAAGAGACGAGATATTGAACCTTGAGATTTTTGATACATTACTTGAAGTAAAAACGCTTGTGGAACGCTGGAGGAGGCTATATAATACATTCAGGCCGCACAGCTCTCTTGGCTATCGGCCGCCTGCTCCAGAAACGATAGCAGTAGCATAAGAACTGGTACAACTTCTGGGGTCAGGTCACTATGCCTTTTTGGCTTCCGTAAAATTTCGGACGTCTTCTAAATTATGCCTTTCAGCAGGAGATACTTATCAGACAAAATCTCTTCAAGAAAAGGGTCTTTCTCCTTTATTTTTTTTCTTAAATTCGTTTTTGGCATAGATTTTATAGTTTATTTCTCTTTGAAGTTTGCGCTCGATAGCGCCGATTTTTTCTAAAAGCGCGCTTTCGGGTTGATATTCTTTACCACCCGCTTCAATAAACCTGCTGCGCCTTTGGTCTTCTGGGCGATGCTTTTAATTTCCGGGAAAAGTGGATGTGTCTGATTGATTTTGAAAAGCCTCTGATTGCCTTTTTTGTGGCTTAGGACCAAGCCTCGCCTCTCAAGAGAATTGAGGCCTCTCTGGAAGGTGCCGGGGTGCTTATTTAAAGCCACACCCAATTCGCTCAGATAATACTCTGCGGCCGGGTGACTTGTCAGTATGGCTAGGATCTGTATCTGGTTATCGGTAAACATATGTATTATGCCTTCTGCATAATATTTTATGCTTTTAGCATAAACCTGTCAAGAAATTATTTATCGGAGCGGCCCCAACGCATAAATGCAGGTCTGACGCATTATTTTCCTTTATTGTCTTAAACAATTCTCTTATTTTATACATAAATCCCCCTCCACTGTTAAAAGTTAGATTACACCATACCCATTTTATTGTCAAGGTAAAGTTATCCACAGTATAGCCGACGTTTAAACGTCGGCTACCATATATATAATGCTTGATATAATACGGCAATTGTATATAATGATATTGCTATGAAGCTAGCTAATAACTCGATAAAGATCCTGTTATTTGCCGTTTGCGCGATTATGTTTTTATATCACCTGGGCAGCGCGCTGCCTATAATAGAGATGGAGAAGTTTTACTTCCAGAGCGTAAAGGAGATGTTCGTAAATCATGACTGGATAACCCCCTATTATCACAATCAATTCAGATTCGCAAAACCCATCCTCTTCTACTGGTGCGTCAGTCTCTCCTATATTGTGTTCGGTATTAATAATTTTGCCGCGCGTTTTCCTTCGGCAGTATTCGCCATCTTTACGATAATCCTTACTTATGGTATAGGCAGGAGGCTCTTCAATCAAAAAACGGGATTATTAGCAGCGCTCATGGCCGCTACGTTCCCGATATTTTTTATGTACGCCCGATATTCTTCGCCCGACATGGCGATGACGTTTCTCATAACTTTTGCCATGTACCTTTTTATAAGGAAATCCTTCATTCCTTTTTTCGTAGTGCTGGGGCTCGCCATGGCGACAAAAGGGCCGCTAGGATTTATCATCCCTCTCATCGCTGTCTCGGCCTATATGATCAGCACAAAAAACCGATCGCTCTTCAAATCCATGAATATGCCGCTCGGTATCGCAATCATCGCGGCAATAGGCCTTCCGTGGTATATATTGATGTACAAACTGCACGGCGACGTGTATCTCAACCATATAATCGCTAAAGAGGCGCTGGAGCGGATGTTCTATTCTCCCGGAGACAAAACGGGCTCTGCGGCCCTTTTGAATTACGCTAAACATTTCTTTGATTACGTCCCGGCCCTTCTGGCATTTTTTATTCCGCATTCGCTCTTTTTGCCGGCATCGCTTATTGATGCCTTTAAAAACAAAGAAAGATCGCCGCGCGAAAAAGATTCTTACAAGTTGGTCTTAAGCTTTTTTCTTGCCATATTTGTACTTTTCACTCTCATCTCGTCAAAGATATACCACTACATGCTGCCGATATCGCCCGCTTTTGCTCTCCTTGTCGCCGCATATCTAACCAGGTTAGAAGAGAGCGGATCTTTATTCAAATCGCCGAATTTCAGGGTAATGTATACGCTGGTAATAATAACTTATTCGTTAGGCATAGCGGTCCTTCTCTACACGATGAAGCATCTTTACCCTGCCCAAGTGCCGCTCTACAATTACGGACTTATTTTTGTGCTTTTGCTTTTGGCCGTACCGTATTGGAAGAAAAAAGGTTCCGTGGCGCTCTTCGCGATACCGCTTGCAACGGCCATAGTCATGATATTTTTTGCCGGGAAGGCACTGCCTCTATTAAACGACAATAGCCTTTCCGTGTTCGCCGCTGAAATAAAAGTAACGCTGAAAGAGGGCGACAGGGTAGGCGTAGGGTCTATGGACATCAGCCAGCAGCGGCTAGGGCTTTATCTCGACATGCCGATTGAAGAAGTGAATGTAAAATGGAAAGATACGGAGAAGGCCCTGCCCGCGCACAGGCAAAAATTGGAGCAATTTATTAATTCCGGCGCAAAGGTTTACCTTGTGATTTCGGAGGATGATTACAAGAAAGCCATACCCGACAAGCTTAAGCCAAAACTTTTGGTACTCGACGAGCGGGATACTTGGAAGTCAAGGCTTAAAAACGGATTTAAAAAAGATACTCTTCGGGATATATTGAACGGAAAAAAGGATCTGCTTCGTGATGTGCTGCGGCATAAACTCTATCTGCTTACCAATAAGTAAGCGCTTACTTCTCCCCCTGCCAGCGTTCCACATTCAAATCATAAATCTCGCGAAGGATCTTCGGCACGTCATACTCTATGCGCCAGGCGGGATAGTGGCTCATAAACTTCGCGACGCTTGATATCCACCACATATGATCGCCGACGCGGTTCGTATCGGAATAAGTCCATTTCATTTTTCTTTTGGTAATCTCTTCGCATATCTTGACAGCTTCCAGCATGGAGCAGTTTGAGTATCTTGCCCCTCCCATATTGTAAACTTCTCCCGCGCGCGGCGCCTTGAAGAATTCGTAAAAGGCGCGTATCAGATCGTTGCTATGAATATTGTCCCGCACCTGTTTGCCTTTGTAGCCGAAGACGGTGTAGGGCTCGTCTTTTGCGGCGCACTTCATAAGATAGGCGAGAAAGCCGTGCAGCTGGGTGGGAGAATGGCGAGGCCCGGCCAAACAGCCGCCGCGGAAAGAGGCCGTGTACATCCCGAAATAGCGGCCGTATTCCTGCACCAATATATCAGCGGCAACTTTTGACGCACCGAAGAGGCTGTGCAGGTTTTGGTCTATGGACATGTCCTCACGTATTCCATCGTGATAAGTATGACTTGGGTCTATTTCAAAACGGTATTCTTTCTCAATTAACGGCAGGTGGTTCGGGGTATCGCCGTAGACTTTATTGGTAGAAGTAAAGATAAATACTGCCTTAGGCGTATTGAGGCGTGCCGCTTCCAGTATATTGAGCGTGCCATTGGCATTTACCGTAAAATCCGTTATCGGCTCGCGCGCGGCCCAGTCGTGAGACGGCTGCGCGGCAGTATGTATTATAAGTCTTATGTCGGAGGCGTACTTTTTGAATATTTTTTCGATCGCGGCGTAGTCTCTTATGTCTCGGTCTATATGGCGGTATTTCTTGCCGAGCTCCTTTTCCAGATGTTCGCGCTGCCATTTGGTAGAGGCGTTGTCGCCGAAAAATGTGCGGCGCATGTCGTTATCTACGCCGACCACATCAAGGCCTAATCGGGCAAAGAATGCGGACGCCTCAGCGCCTATCAATCCGGCCGAACCTGTTATTATCGCGACACTCATCTTGAACCTCGTCTTGCTCTTACCGCTTTACACCTACGCGGTGTAAAATTACACCGCGTAGGTGTATCTGGTACAATCTATTTTTTACCGTATTCTCGCTTCTTAAACAAAACGAGCCACATGGCATAAAACACCACCTGTACGTAGCCCCACCCGACCTGGAATAGTTTAAATTTAGATTTTCCCATCTGGGGGCTGCGGTTGATCCAGGCGACCGGCACCTCGCCCACTTCGTAACCGAATATTATAGGCAAGATTCCCGTCTCTGCGTTCATTGAAAAACCGCCGCTTTTCCACGGCATCCTTCGCACGATGTCCGCTTTATAAAGCTTAAAATTATTGGTAAGGTCTTTCTGTTTTATCCCGAAAATGATCCGCACGATAGCGTGCCATCCGCGGTTCATAAGTTTCTTTTCCTCGGGGTAACCCACAAGCCGTCCACCTTTTGTGAAGCGCGACCCTATGACTCCGTCGAGTTTCTGTTCTTCCAGTTTATTTATCATCGCGCCTACATCTTTGACATTTTCCAGAAAATCGCTGTCCATGGAAAGGACGTATCCAGTCTTAGGGCTTATATTCTGAAAACCCGTTCTCATTGCGTACCCGACACCCGAAGGGGCCCCTTTCCTTATGAGTTTGACTTTGCCGTTTTTTTTCGCCCGCGATTCTACGACTGCGGAGGTGTTGTCGGCGCTTGAATCGTCAACGGCAATGATCTCCAGAAGTTCTTTATCGTAATTGGCAAGGAGGGTGTCTATCATCTCGCCTATCACTTCTTCTTCGTTATGCGCGATCAAGACTATGGAGAGGTTCTCTTTCATTATGCCGCCCCGCTTGAGTAGGGGAAATTTAAGCCTCCCCTACGGCTTGCCGGCGACATCAGAGTAGCCACGGCGCCCAGCCAGAAAAGAAGAGTAGTCCAAAAAAGTACGGAAATATTATTTAAGAAGCGCGCCGCGATAGAATAACTCCCTATTATTAAAATAATAGCCAATATCCGCAAAACTGCTTTTTGATCAGCGGGTGCTTCCGGCCGGCCTATATAATTGAATACGGCGAAATATATTACAAAAAGCCACGACCATGTGTAATATATGCAATACTGCGGTAACAATAACGCTAAAATAAGAAAAATCGCGTACTGTAATCCCTGAAAAACGTCTTTTCTCCCCTTCCACGCGGCTAGAAGTGAGAAAAATACAATAAGCCCTGCGGAAATCCTGATTATAAAATGGAGCACCACGGGGTGCACAAGATACGTAAACTGCCATGTTCTTCCGAACGCAAAGAGTTTTCCTACGGCGCTGGGCAGCGACTGGCTGCTTGCCCTGAGGTCAATATAACTCGCGTATGAAGTGGTCAGGGAAAATGGTTTCAGGGTACGGACATACCACTCCCTGAGAAGGAAATTATTGAATTCGAACCCGAAAAAAAGAGACGGAATCGCGACAAAGATAATAAGAAACGCCGGAATAAAACCGATGATATATTCTTTCTTCCTTATAATGAAATACAAAAGGAAAAATATGAGCGGGATATATACTGTTATTGCCAGGCTGAATAAAAGCGCCGATACAAAGAGCCTGTTCTCCTTGAAAAATAGAAGCGCCGCCAGCATAAAGAAAAGCGCCATTATCTTGTTCTGGCAATTAGCCAGCTCATAACCTATTAAAGGCAAGGCGAGAAGGAAACTTAATTTCAGATTATGATTACCGATCTCTTTAGAAGGCGCCGGAATAAGCCTGAAAAGCATTTTCGCGCTTAAGGCGAGCATCAAAATTTGAGTCCAATACCACGCAAGTATTGAAGGGGTAATATTGACGAATTTAAAAGGCTGGTACATCTTTGCCTGCAGCATAAAAGGCCACTGGATTATGGCAAAACCGGGCGCATAACGGAAAAGTGACCTGTCGACATCGGTGGGGTTTTCGTAGGGAGTCCGTTGGTTTTTTATCTGCTCTATTCCGAACAAGCCGACCCTTAAATCCTTACCGTCTCTCGCCACTGTAACTATTGCCAATGAAATTACGAAAGCAACTATTATGATCCCGAATATAAGCCCGGAATCGATGATCTTTTTAAATATCACTCTTTTCTCGCTTTCTTTCCGCCCAGGCCTTTTTTGAATACCATGGTGAAGCAGAATATGGCCAATGAGATTATCGCTGCCCAAGAAAATATAATAAAAATCCAACCGCTCGGCCTCATAGGAGCCTTTCTCGTTTATAAATATACAATGTCTTCCGGATGATACAAAGACAAAAATACCAGCATGTAATCCCTGAGATGGCGCGTAAGGAGAAAATTATTTTTTATATGCTCCCGGCCGTTTTCGCCTAATTTCCTGGCGTATTCCGGGCTGTGTAAAAGCTGTTTTATTGCAAAGGCTGCGCCCTCTACGGAATGGCACAAGAGCCCGGAATATTTATGTTTTATCTGTAAGGGGATGCCTCCTACGTTTGAGGCAACTACCGGCTTCCCTTTCCACAGCGCCTCGGAAACTGTCAAGCCAAAGCCCTCTTTCAGCGACTTCTGCACAATAACGGTTGACGCTCTCTGGAGCGCATTTATTTCTATATCATTTTGCGGTAAAAGCAGGATGTGTATATCTTTATCCCCGCCGGCCTTCTCTCTTACTTCCTCGAGAACCTGTACGGCCTCCGGATCATCCGCAGCCGTCCCGCCCGCTAAAATCAACTGGCAATCTATGTGCCGTTTTACGCGCTGATAGGCCTCAATGACGCCGACAGGGTCTTTCAACCGGTCAAAACGGGATATCTGCGTCACAATCGGTTTATCGGTCGTAATATTATATTTCTCTAATACGCCGCCTATTACATCCTGCGGCAGTTCTTTATTCTTATCGCTTAACGGGTCTATAGAAGGCGCTATCAAAAATTGCCGGATAGCCAACTCACGCGAAAAGCTCGGCGCGGAAAAGACAGCGGAGTCGTACTTAAGTATAAAATCCAAAAGAAATCCCCATACCTTCTCGTCCGGTTGAGATACGTCAATATGACAGCGCCATATCCATTTATTGTCCGCCTTCTTCTCGACAAGCGCTATCGGCTGAGGGTCGTGAATAAAAACAATGTCGCCGTATATATTGACTTCTTCTATATTCATCCGGCTCGTATCCATAAAGATGTCAAAATCGCGTTGTGTGAGCCCTTCATCCCTTCCGTGCAGAGCGTTGTGAAATCTTTTAGTCACTTCGAAAAATTGTTCGCCGCCTTTTATAAGGTCCCATCTGGTATCTACGCCTAGTTCTTTTAAGAGCGGGACCATGCGGTTAAGTATCTCGGCTACTCCGCCGCCTACAGCAGTGGAGTTTATGTGCTGGATGACCTTTCCTTTCAGCCGCTCTCCCAAAAGCTGGAGATCGTCCATAACCGATTGCCCTACTATAGGAACATATTCTTCTATTTTTGACATATTAAGCCTGCATCCTTTTCTCTACCATTTTTATTACGCTTTTTCGAAGATCGTCCAGGGTATATGTATAGGGATCTATCTTGCTTATTTTTTCAGCAAGCTCTTTGTCGCCGAGCGACGTCTCGATCCAATATGAAAAGTCGTTTGTCTTTTTCTCGAGCCGTAAGCGCGATTCGAAGATATGGAAGTATATTGAGTCGATAGTAATTTTTTTCAATACCTCCACAAATTCTCTAAGGTCAGTAGCGGTATAATTGGTCGGGATTATAAAACTTACGGATTTAATAAAATAAAATTCGTTGCCCGAGTCGGCAAATCTTGCCTTGGCCCGGGGATTATCTTTCAGATAATCCTCTATTGTTTTGGCTATCTTCTCCCTGAGGGCGTGTATGGTCGAGTACTGAATAGTATCTATGCTCGCCAGCTTCTCGCCCAATTCATCCTCTCCCAAGACACTGGCCGCCCAATATGCAAAGTCATTCGGCGGCTCGGGCGAAAGGTACTGGTGCTGTTGCAGAAACCTATGGGTATGGTGATAGATTGAAGAGCCGGGAACGGTCTTGATCAAGTCCAGGAGCTCCTCCAGCGTCTCGGCCTTCAGGCCTGTCAGCTCCGACAGATGAAGACGCGTATAGAATTTAAAAGGTTCTTTCGCCTTTACGGGCTTTTTCATATTCTTTTATCCTCTAAGAATAATATCATTTTAAGGAATTTTATGACTTCTTCGCTATCCTCAAGATAATACTTTGCCTTTGAGAGCGGCGCATTACCTACAAAGACAGTTATGCCCCGTTTTCTGAGCGCCTTAAAGGCGTCTTCGTCGGTAACATCGTCGCCTATGTATATAGGGATCGTGCCTCTTTTAGCCCCGAGCGCAGTCGAATGGGCCAAAAGCCACATGACTGCATTGCCCTTATTCCACCTAAGCGGCGGCCTTACCTCAAAGACCTTTTTGCCGGAAGTTACGCGGATAGCTCTTTTTTTAATATATGGCCGAACGCTATTGTAAAATATCGTCTTTACCGGAAGCTCGTCTTTCTTCTTAACCTGCCGGAAATGCACGGATAAAGTAAGGCCCTTGTCTTCTATTATAACGCCTTCTATTTTTGAAAGACCGGCTGCCAATTCCCTTTTTATCTTTCCGAGGATACCGATATATGCGGGTGTAACCGGGCACTTAAACGTTATTTTCGGCCCTTCCATTTCCAGGCCGTGGTTGCCTACATATAAAATACCACTAATGCCAACGATCTTTTTTATGTCTTTGAGCGAGCGGCCGCTTATTATCGCAACTTTGTTGCGGCCTTTTTTGGCAAGCCGCTTCAATACCTTCCTCGCTTCGGCCGACATTTTTGCTTCCGCGGGCGTATTTTTGATCGGCGTAAGCGTACCGTCATAGTCTAAAAATATGAATAGGCTTTTGCCTTTCAGGCCCGCCTTAAGCTTATCCCATTTATTAAAAAGATAATACATAAATCAGCCAGCTAAAAGGGGACGTTTCACTTTGCTACAACCCCTTATTTCATAAGAAGTTACAATATGCCATTTTCCGATTTAATCTATATATAAACTGGAAATCGAGCTCTTGTAATTTATTGTGCCGTAATATGTTAGGGCAAAGTGAAACGTCCCCTTCAGCTCTTCTTAAGTGAAGTGAGTTCTGTGATGATATTGCCCGCCCAGCGGTAAACATTGTTTTCGGCTACTAAACTGCGCATATTCTCCATGCGCTTTTTCTTCTCTTCATCGGGCAGTTCGATCCCGAACTTTATGGCGTCCGCGAATTCCTCTATGGAATAGGGGTTGATTGGGACTGCGTCCGTCAATTCTCTGGCGGCTCCCGTAAAACGGCTTAAAAGGAGGATCCCGCTAGAATCGGACCTGGCTGTGACGTACTCTTTGGATACCAGATTCATCCCATCGTGCAGAGAGCTTACTATGCACATGTCGCCAAGCACATAATATGGCCTGATCTCTTCGGGCGAAAAATGCCTTTTCAGATATATTATCGGCCTCCAATTTCCATCGGAATATTTCCAGTTCTTCTTCTCTATCATGTCGTCTATCTCGCCCATCAGTTCGTGATAGCGTTTTATATGCGTGCGGCTCGGCGCAGCCAGTTGGATGAAGACGAATTTATTTATGTATTCGGGATATTTTTCCAGGAATCTGTCAATGGCCAGTATGCGCTCTATTATGCCTTTGGTATAATCTATCCTGTCTACAGCCACAGCTACAAATTTATCTTCGAGCTCGAGTTCCTGCTTTATTTTTCTTACTTCTTCCTCGTTTACCTTTGGAATACTGCCCGACATATATCCGTCCACACTTATGGGAAAGGCCCTTACGAAGGTTTCTTTATTGCCCCTTACGACACTGAATTTTTCCGTATCTACGCGGCACTCGATAAGCCTGTTCGCGGTATCTATGAAATTATTGCATTGGAATTGAACGTGAAAGCCTATTAAATCACAGGCCAGCATGCCGTCCAGTATCTCCTTTTGATAAGGGCAGATTGCAAAGACCTCAGGGTTAGGCCAGGGAATGTGCCAAAAAAGCGCTACAGTAGCGTCGGGGCGCTTCTCTTTTATCATTGCAGGAAGAAGAGTAAAGTGATAATCCTGTATAAACACAAAGGGATTATTGGCCGGCAGCTCCTCAAGTATGCTTTCGGCAAACTTAAGATTTACCTTTTTGTACATCTGCCAATCGGTTTCACGGAAGATGGGCCTTGTGTGCGTAACATGGCAGAGCGGCCACAGCCCTTCATTGGAAAAACCGTAGTAATAACCTTCTTCCTCTTTCTTTGTAAGAAAAACCCTCTTCAATATATAACGGTTGTCTTTGGGAGGAACGCCCAGTTTATTCTTTGAATTAACAAATTTTTTGTCTTCCGTGCCGCTGCCGTGGGCTATCCACGTTCCGCCGCAGGCGCGCAATATGGGGTCTATCGCGGTGACTACGCCGCTTGCGGGGCGTATACACTTAGCAACGCCTGTCACGCTGTCTACTACATTCATGTATGGCTCGCGGTTTGACACCACAAAAAGAGCATTATCGCCCAGTTTTGCATGGATCAGGTCGCGCAGCTTATTTTCCGTCCAGTTCTCCTCTTTATGTATGCGTTCATGCGCTTCTTCGGTCACTACTTTTCGCGCCACTCGCAGGCTCAATGCGACCTGTTCTACCTCGCTTATTAATTTGCCGAACTCGCCCTTCTCTTCAAAGGGTTTCAATTTATCTATTTCGCCCTTTTGAAAATGTTTAAACCATTGGGTAAGACGGCGCGTGGGCAGCACGAACATCTGCCATTGTATTAACAAAACGATTGCAGTCACAAGCAACAATAAAACTATTAGCGTAATACTTATGCTCTTCCACAGTTGGGCCAATATGGTAAATAAATACGAGGTATCATAAATTACCTCTACCAGGCCCAGCGAATTGCCGTCGTCGTCTAAGACCGGAATTATATAACTGTAAACGGAATACTCTTTATACCTCATCAATGTGCCGCGGCTCTTCTTATCGGCCAGGGCTTCTTTTATATACGCCTTGTCTTTTTCCCGCCAGTCGGCAATGCGCTCGGTAATTGCGAGGGTCTGGCCGTCTTTATCGTAAATAGCGCAACCTTGAAGCCGCTCTCTTTTTTGAAAACTCTCTACCAGCCGGTTAGCGGACCTTAAATCATTATTCATAAGAGTGTATTTTGCGGATACTTCTATACTCTCGCCTACGGCCTTGGCCTTCCTCCTCAGGTCGTCCATCTGCTTTTCGTCCTCAAACCTGACCTGCATAATACCGAATATTGCAAATCCCACGGTCACAATGATTAGAATCGGCAGAAGAAATAGGAGTATTCTTTTCATGGCTTACTTCCCTCTTTCTCCTGTTCATAGTTTATGGCTCTGATCGGGTAAGGGATATTTATGGATTCTTTAGCATACTCCTCATGAAGCCTTTTGACAAATTCGTGCTTGACCAGATACTGGTCCACGAATTCCTTGGCCCTGAGAATAACGGTGAAATTTATACTGAAATCGTCAAAGGTGTGATAGCGGATAAACGGGTCAAATTCCGGGACGCCGCCCTGGACTTCTTTCATGACCTCTTTGGCTACTTTGCAGGTGACCTTCTCTACTTTTTTGAGGTCGCTCGCATAATGGACGCCCAGATTAACCAACACCGCCATCTCTTTTTCGGGCAGACAAAAATTGGTAACTATAGATTTGCTCAGTTTCTCGTTAGGCACAAGGACTATATTATTCGGCAGCATCCTGATCTTGGTCGTGCGCCAATTGATATCCGTAACGTATCCTTCTTCCCCGGAGTCGAGTTTCAGGTAATCGCCGACCCTGATTTGGCGTGTCAATATTATATGAAAGCCGGCGAAAAGATTGGAAAGCGTGTCCTGTAAAGCCAGCGCAACCGCCAAGCCTCCTATGCCCAGTGTAGCCAGAATGGGGGTTATTGATATACCGAGTGAGTTTAAAATTATTAAAATACCTACACTGAATATGATTATGCGGCTTATGTGCTGCGTCAGCGAAGTAACGGGCAGAGTCGATTCGAGTTTACGGGAATACGCATTTATTAAGTTGCCTGCCATGCTGGCTAGGACAAAAGTAACGGAAAATATGGCGAGGACAAGCAATAATTTATCTATGATGTGGACTAATTCTGCGGGCAGAACAGCAGTTTGGAGCGCAAAATAAAGGCCGAGCATTACGGACCATATTATAAACGGCCCTCTTATCGCGGCAACGACAATATCATCTATGGGGGTTTTGGTATTTTTAGACCAACGCTGAAGCCGCGCAAATATGATCTCTCTTAAGATAAAACCTAAAAACAGGGTAAGCAAAAATATGCCTAACGGCATAAGCATATTAAGGTGCTCTTGTAATGAAAATCCTGAGATTTGGTCCATGGCCTCCCCTTTTTTATGATTTTGGTAATATAATACTATATCACTTGGGCGGGCAAAATACAAGGGCAAACGGGGACGTCCCTATTCGGCATTTTGAAAGTATCTTCAGCCATTGGCAAACTTTCTTTCCTTAATCCAGCAGTATAAAACAGGGACTAAGATAAGATTGGATAATGTCGCCGTAATAAGGCCTCCTACGGTGGGAGCGGCCATCGGTTTCATGATTTCGGAGCCGGTGCCGGTTGACAGCATGACCGGCAGAAGAGCAATAATAGTCGTAGTTGTAGTCATCATGGCGGGCCGCACTCTCAATAACCCGCCTTCTATTACGGTAGCTCGTATTTCAGCCACTGTTTTTGGCATCTTGTTCTTGAATAAATCATCCAGGCATGAAACCAATACCACAGCATTATCCGTCGCTACGCCAAATAAAGCGATAAAGCCCACCCAGACGGCTGTTGAAAATTTGAAGCCTAAAATAAATAAAAGTATAATACCGCCCATGAGCGATACCGGAAGGCCGGTGCTGACTACAGCCAGAGAAGTAAAGGAGTTCTTAAACGCTACATAGAGAAGCAATAGTATAATGGCCAAACATATGGCTAGAGACGGCATCAGCCTTTGGCGCGATTCCATCTCCGACTCAAACTGCCCGGACCAGCCGATATAATATCCCGGCGGGAGCTCGATCTTCCCGCTTTTTACCGCTTCATTCACGGATTTCTGCGCGGATTTTACAAAATCCACCAGCCCCACGACGTCCTGATTTACATTTATGAATATGCGCGCATAAGGAAGCGTGTTTTCGGATTGAATCATAGACGGCCCCGTAACCTTCTCCAATTTTGCTACCTGGCTCAAAGGCACCTGCTCGCCCATTATGCTTGAAACAAATATTCTTTCCAGGGCCTCGGGGCTATCCCTTAACTCGCGCATATATCTTACTCTTACGGGATAGCGCTCCCTTCCTTCTACCGTCGTAGTAAGATTTTCTCCTCCTATAGCGGTCATAATAATATCCTGAATGTCATCTATCCTTAATCCGTAGCGGGCGGCCTTTTCTCTGTCTATTTCAATTTCAAAATAAGGCAGGCTGCCGAAACGCTCGGCAAAAGGCGAAACCGCGCCTTTAACTTTGCTTACTATTTTTTCCAATTCTATGGCTATCTCTTCTATCTTTTTCAAATCCGATCCAAAAACTTTGATGCCTACCGGCGTCTGAATCCCTGTCGCCAGCATATCGATGCGGTTTCTGATGGGCTGCGTCATTATGGGGCTTACGCCGGGTATCTCGGTTTTTTCCTGAATTTCCCGTATCAACTTCTCCCTTGTCATTCCTCTCCGCCACATCTTTTGCCCTTTCAAATGAATAATCGTCTCGATCATTATTATGGGCGCCGGATCGGTCGCGGTTTCTGCGCGGCCCAATTTTCCTACAACCCATTCAACCTCATTGGGGAATTTCTCCTTTATTATCATATCCTGCGTCTTTAAGACTTCCTGCACCTGCGTCAAAGATGCGCCGGGCAATAGAACGGGCATAAAGAGCAGGTCCCCCTCATTGAGCGGGGGCATAAATTCCTGCTTCATCAGCGCTGCAAGTATCCCGCCTGTAAGCAATATTATAAGCGCGATCGCGACGATCTTCTTCTTATTCTCCAGCGCCCATGTAGCGGCGGGTTTGTAAATCTTTATAAGGAGCTTTGATGTCGCGTTATCTTCTGCCAGCCTCAATCTGCCTTTCAATAAATAATACGATAACGTCGGCAGCAAAGTTAACGCGATAAGCGCGGCGCCAAGCATGGCAAAAGTTTTGGTGAATGCCAGCGGCCTGAAAAGTTTTCCCGCCTGCCCCGTAAGGACAAAGACGGGGATAAACCCCACTATCGTCGTAAGGAGCGAAAATAAAACGGGCCTGCCTACTTCCTGCGCGGCTTTGGTGCACACCTCAAGACGTTCTGTGTCCGGTAATTTCGGCAGGCTTCTTTCGGCGCGGCGCTCGGCGATCCTTCTGTACATGTTCTCTACCAAGACGCAGCCGGAATCAACCATAACGCCGATAGCGATCGCAATGCCCCCTAAGGACATGATATTGGCATCAACCCCTATCTGCCGCATCAATATAAAAGCTATTAAGATCCCTATCGGAAGCACGATAGATATGATGACACTGCCCCAGAAATGAAGCAGAAATACCGCAATGACAAATACGGTAATAATTATTTCCTGAATTAACGCGTTGGTTAATGTGTTGACGCACCTTTTAATAAGGCCGGTGCGGTCATAGAAAGGTACAATTCTGACTCCGGGTGGCAACCCCACTTTTAATTCTACGATCTTCTCTTTTATATCATTAATCACTTTTAACGGATTCTCTCCGTAGCGCATCAGGACAACGCCACCGGTAACCTCCACGCCTTCTTTATCCAATGCTCCTCTTCTGAATTCCGGCCCTAGAGAAACAACCCCGATATTTTTTATATAAACAGGCGTGCCCGCGTGGCTTGATATGACTATATTTTCAATGTCCGTAACGTTCTTAATGAAACCGACGCCGCGAACTATATATTCTACCTGCCCCTCCTCGAAGACCTTGGCCCCTACGTCTATATTGGAGCGCTTGACCGCTGTCAACACGTCCATTAATCTTATGTTATACGAAAGCAATTTATTGGGATCTACGTCGACCTGGTATTGCTTGACATAACCGCCGACAGAGCCTACTTCCGAAACGCCCGGTACGGCATTTAACTGATAGCGCACATACCAGTCCTGCAGGGAACGTAATTGTGATAAATCATATTGGGAGGCAATAAGCGGATTTTTATCTATAGGACATAAACCCGGCTTATCGTAAGATTCCTGGGGATGATCGGAACAATAGTAACCGTTTTCTACGGTATACCAGAAGATCTGCCCTATAGCCGTGGCGTCGGGGCCTAAAGAGACCATTGCCCCTTCGGGCAAACCGGCGGTAGCAAAATTAAGCCTTTCCAGAACGCGCGTTCTCGCCCAATAGTAATCGACATCCTCTTTGAAAATGAGATAGACCATGCCGATGCCGAAACCCGATGAGGAGCGTATAACTTTTACGCCCGGCGTGCCCAGGAGGCGGGTCGTCAAGGGGTAAACAACCTGGTCTTCGACATCTTTAGGGCTTCTGCCCGGCCAATCGGCAAAAACGATGACCTGCAGTTCGCCGATGTCAGGTATCGCGTCAATTGGCGTATTCTGTATCGAAAAAATGCCCCATATGATTATGAGAGCGAATGCCGAGATTACTAAAAAACGGTTTTTTAAACATGTCTCTATTATTTTGTCTATCATATTGTATCTCTACTAGTAGGAGACGCTTAAGTGTCTCCTACTATTGCTTAGTGCTGCGGATGCAGGGGCGCAGGAGGTGCCTTCCCTTCTTCTGTAGTCAACGCGCCACCGTAAGCGCCGCTGATTCCTCCGCTTAACTGGCTCTGCGAATCTATCAAGAAATTTGATTTGGTTACGACTTTGTCGCCTTCATTCAAGCCGCTTATGACTGGATAAAACTTCTGTTCGCGGCCTTCGACATCGGCGCTCGCCTCGGGACCCAGTTTTACTTCTTTGCCTATAAAAGCGCCTCCTCCGATATCCACGTAAACTATCTTCCGCGCGCCCGTATCTAAAACCGCGTCTTTAGGAATGGCTAAAGTCATGTACGAACCATCGATATTCATATACATGCTTTCTATAATTACATCGGCATACATCTCCGGCTGCAGCTTCCTACCTTTATTATCGGCTTCTATCCTTATCTTCGCGGAGCGGGTCATCGGATTGATTACAGGACTTATTGACTTTATCACGCCGTCAAATCTTTCGCCCGGATAAGCCGTAGTAGTTATTAAAACGCCCTGCCCTACTTTTATCCATCCCAGTTCATATTCGTAGATATCCGCGTATACCCACGCCCTTTCCTCCGGCAATACTAAATTCATCTGGGCTATTCCCTCTTCCTCCAACGCTCTTATCTCGTCATCGCCCATTCCGAGAAGCCTCAACCTGAATTTCGATTTTTCAACAAGGCCGTCGGCCCTTTTTATGACGCCCTGGTCAGAACTATTTTTCACCTTCTCGCGCGTCTCAAGGGCGGTAAGGAATTCTTCTTGTGACACGGCTAACTCCGGATCAAATGCCACTTTGCCCACAGTACGTATGAGCTTGGAAAGGTGGCGTTTTATTATTTCCTCAGTCTTAACGCCGGCTAATTCTATCTGTTCGGGGCTAAGTTTTACCCTTGAAAGCGCTTCTTCGCTCGCCGGCTCCTCGGACGTCTCCTCATATACGGGGATGAAATCCATACCCATAGAATCTTTCATGGGAACTTCGGAAGTAATAGCGGGATTCATCGGGTTGCGGTAATATAAGATTTTCCGCTGGGCGGGTTTTTGTATCTTTTTGGCCGGGGGCGTTATCTTTGCCGTATCTTGCGGTTCTATCTTCTTAAGCGGCTTTTTGCAAATCGGGCAGTTCATTTGCTTGCCTGCTTCAATCATAAAAGAATGGCCGCCGCAGATACACTGCGCATCCAGCTTTCCCTCGTCGCAATGCGGGCAATGGCCTTCTTCCTTTACTCCGCAGCCGTAATATGTTCCACCCGTCGTACCTGTTTCAGCCTTTGGCAGCTCTTTTTTGGCAGTTTGCTCCGGACTTTTCGCACACCCTCCGGCAAAAAACAAAAATACTGTTATAAAAATGACAGCTTTTCGCATAAAATTGACGCCTCCTTATAGGTCCGTTCCTACCGCTTCTTCCAGGTCTGCCTTTGCTGTTTCCAGTTCAAAAATTGTCTTATAGTAATCCAGTTTTATATCCAAAAGCATCCTCTGGCTGTCCAGAAGATTCAAAAAGTCCACCTGCCCCGCTTCATAGCCCGTAAGAGAGGCTTTGAGCGCCTGCTCTGCCTGCGGGATAAAAGATGTCTCAAATGTTTCTACCAGCTTCTTGTACGATTCCGCCTCGGCGTAAGCGTATTTCACTTCAAAGAGCGCCATATTTTCCATCGTATTGTAATCCGCGCGTATCATATCGAGCTCCGATTGTTTTTCTTTTACTCCCGGTACCTGTTTCTCCATGAACCATATGGGGACGCTGACGCCCAGCATGCCTTTCCATCTGCCGCTTGCGTCACTAGCTATCATTTGCTCAAATTTGCCGGAGAGATCGGGTAAAAATTCATTCCACGCAAGCATATAGGCGGTTTTGCCCCTTTCCACGGCATATTGAAACGCACGAAGTTTCGGCCGGTATTCTTTGGACGCCGCAAACAGTTCGTTAATGGATTCCGCTACATCTTTTCTTTCCAAAACATCCTCGATGTGTAATTTCGCATCCGGCTCTTTATTTAAAAGTATATTTAATTTTGCTTTGACGATCTGAAGTTTTTGGTCAAGTAAAATCAGCGAATTGTTTATTTTGGCTATTTCCACATCCGCCTTTAAAACGTCTTGCTGGCTTCCCTTGTTAACCGAATAGCGCGCCGCCGCGCTTCGCGCAAACTGTTCCAGGATGGCTTTGTTTTCATAGGTCACGCCCTCAGCTTTTTCCAGATACCAGATCTCGAAATACGCAGATTTTACCCGCGCTATTATGCCGCGCTCTTTTTCGCGGTAATTTTCATAAGAGATCTTAGCGTCTTTGGAGGCGATCTGCGAGCGGAGTAAAAGCTTTGTAGGAAACGGCATTTTTTGGGAAATCGCCCAGCTCTTCATCCCTTTTCCGGCCACTCCGGGGACACCCGCGCGCATTTTGTCATAATGGAACTCGGCCATCGGGTCTTCCGGCATAAGTTCCTGAGAGATTTTTGTTTTCGCCGCTTCATAGTTTTTCTTAGCGGCTAATATTTCGGGGTTTGATATGAGGGCTTCTTTAATAGCATCGTCAAGCGACAATTTAGCCGGCTCTTCAGAAAACAAAAGCCGGGACGATAAAAGAACAAGTGCTAGAAGAACCAGGGTACACCATTTTTGTGAAATATTTACCATCACGATACCTCGGTTTACCTGCCGTAAGGGGATATCTCCCTCAAGCGTTTTATTACCGGCGGCAGCTCTTCTATGATATAATCTATTTCGCTTTCGGTATTATATCTGCTTAAACTGAAACGTATGGAACCTTGGATAAAGGTGAAAGGAATGCCCATTGCCCGCAACACATGCGACGCCGTCAATGAGCCGGAGGTGCACGCGGAACCGCTTGAGGCCGCAATTCCTTTTTCGTCAAGCTTGAGGAGTATCGCCTCTCCTTCGATAAACTCAAATGAGATGTTAGAGGTATTAGAAAGTCTATGCTCTTTATGGCCGTTTATCCTTGAATTGGATACGGCCTTCAGTATGGCGCTTTCCAGCCTGTCGCGGAGTTTTTTAACGCGCGCATTCTCTTCGCCTATATTCTTTTTGGCCGATTCGCAGGCAACACCCAGCCCGACAATAGACGCCACGTTCTCAGTCCCACCGCGCCTGCCATGTTCCTGATGGCCGCCGATTAAAAACGGAGTGAATTTTGTTCCTTTGCGCACATAAAGCGCGCCTACGCCTTTCGGAGCGTGTATCTTATGCCCCGACATGCTCAAAAGATCTACGGGTAGTTTCGTAAGTTTGAAAGGTATCTTTCCTACCGCTTGCACCGCATCCGTATGAAACACGACTCCTCTTTGCCTTGCAATTTCGGCGATATCTTCAACGGGAAAAATAACGCCTGTTTCATTATTGGCGTACATTACGGAAATAAGCGCCGTATCGTGATCAATAGCGCCTTTTAGTTCGTTCAGGTCTATCATGCCTTCGGTATTAACATTGAGATACGTCACTCGATAACCTGTCGTCTCAAGGTATTGGCATAAATTCAGAATCGCCGCATGTTCCACTTTTGTAGTGATTATGTGTCTTTTCTCCGGATAAGACCGAAGCGTACCTATTATCGCGGCATTATCGCTTTCGGTGCCACAACCCGTAAATATTATTTCGGAAGGGCTGTTCGCCCCCAAAATGTCCGCCGTGCTCTGCCGCGCAGTATCTATATTTTTGTGCACTTGGCCGCCAAAAGTATGCATGCTTGACGGATTTCCGTATTTATCCGTAAGAAATGGCTTCATCGCCTCGAAGACTTCGGGCGCAACCATGGTAGTAGCGTTATTATCGACGTATACGACTTTCACGTCGCATCCTCCTTATTATTTGAGCTCTTCCACCACTATGCTTTCGTCGACAAATTCTCTTAATTTCGATTCTACAAGAACCTTCAGCGTAACGCCGGTCGCGGGACAGCCCAGGCATGTGCCTAATAATTTCACATAGACCTTGTTGCGATCTATATCTACAACTTCTATGTTACCGCCGTCGGCCTTGAGGCTGGGGCGGATCTCTCTGTCTATCGTCTCCTGTATGGCGGCAATTCGCTGGAGATTGGTAAGTTTAAACTTCGGCGGCTCTTTTTTATATACGGCCTTACTTCCTTCTTTCTTCCAGAATTCGTTAAGTAATTTTTCTATCTCCCCCTTGCATTTGCCGCAGCCGCCGCCCGCTTTAGTATAATTAGTTACTTCTTCTACCGTGTGCAGATTATTTTCTTTTATGGCGCGGATTATCTTCTTGTCGGTGACGCTGAAACATTTGCATACGATTTTTTCCTCGCCGATCATCTCTTTCTTTTGCTGCGTGCCTCTGTAATTGGCTATAGCGACTTCCAGGGCCTCCATACCCATAACCGAGCAATGCATTTTCTCTTCGGGCAATCCGCCGAGATAATCGGCTATATTCTTGTTGGTTACTTTGGACGCTTCATCCACGGTCATGCCTTTTATCATCTCAGTAAGCGCGGATGAAGAGGCAATAGCGCTTGCGCAGCCGAAAGTCTGGAATTTCGCGTCTAAGATCTTGTCTGTATTTTTGTCTACGCGGAGCGTCAGGCGAAGAGCATCTCCACAGATGATGCTTCCCACTTCTCCTACCGCATCGGGGTTATCTATCTCTCCGACGTTTTTAGGATTTCTAAACAATTCTTTTACTTTTTCTGAATAGTCCCACATAGCATTTCCTGTGCGAAGTACTTACTTCGCCGGGTTTACGACATTTATCGGCGATCCTTTTAAAAAACTCTTAATATTCTCTACGGTAGTATCTAAAATCCTTTTTAGCGCTTCTTTGGAATAAAAAGCGATGTGAGGAGTGAAGACAACGTTTTCCCTTTGTAATATAAAAGCGTTTCTTAAAGTCAATTGAAGCTTCTCGGGATTATATAGTTCCTTTTTCTTTCTCAATAGCTGCTTCTCT
>JAZDNG010000036.1:0-12573 GCA_043800065.1 Candidatus Omnitrophota bacterium | reverse complement strand
CGTCCCTCGACTTCGCTCGGGATGATTTGCATATACGCAAGCAATGGCAAATCTGGGGCGGACAGCGACCGAGGCCGCAATGGCCGAGGAAGTGCCGAGCCCTCCGTGGCGAGGCCAAGCGCCCTTTTAGAAACCGATTTTTGGCTGGCTCGAGGCTAAAATTTTAATTCGCTCGGAGAGGTATCACTATTATTTCTATACATCGGCACGGAACACTCGACTCAAAACTATAGCGGAGGATTTGGTTTTGGCCATTTGCGACGTTAGCAAAACTTAGGAGTGAGGCCGAGGGAAGCCGGAACTGACCGAAGAATTACTCCCCTGAAAGCAGCGCCCGTAAGGGTGCTGCGTAACCCACAAGGGAATTCCGGAGGGCTCCCCGGCCGAACGACTTTAGTTTTGCCCAAATCCGTAGCGTGTTTTGAGACGATGTGTGCAGTGCCGATGTCTGGAGCGAGGAGAGTGCCAATATTGTTATAGAGTGAAGGATTGACTTAGGCAGTGCGATGTGATATAGTGTTGCAAAATATTGCAGGTTGAGGATGAACACTCCAAACGCACTTTCCTTAGCACGATTGCTTTTGACGCCCGCATTTGTGGTAAGCGTCATATACCACGCTGAGGGTAATCCTTTTTTATCCCGTCTTCCTCTTATAATATTTATCGTAGCTGTTATTACGGATGCCGTCGACGGGTTCATTGCCAGAAGGTACAACCAGATAACCTCGTTAGGCATATTGCTGGATCCTTTGGCGGATAAGTTTTTGCTTGCGGCATCATTTATCACCCTCTCTTTCGTGGCATACGGCCCGGCGCACCTTAAGATCCCGCCGTGGGTTCTCGTAATAGTTCTGACGAGGGATCTCTTTATATTGACAGGCGCGGCAGTTATATATTTTGTATACGGATATGTTGAGTTCAAGCCGAGTATGCTGGGCAAGGTTACCACTTTTTTTCAAATGGCCACGATCCTCAGCGTATTGATCCAGTTTAAATATTCTTATGCGATATGGACGCTTGCGGCGCTTTTTACAGTTTTTTCGGGTGCGCATTACTTATTAAGGGCAAATAGGGTTCTAAATGGAAAAACGAAGCATATATAAAATATGTATAGTCGGCCGGCCGAATGTAGGAAAATCTACGCTATTTAATAGGATTGTCGGAAAGCGCCAGGCCATAACAGAGCAACTGGCAGGTACTACGAGAGACAGGGTAAAAGCCGTAGTAAACAAGGGCGGAGTTTCTTTTGAATTGGTAGATACCGGCGGTTATGAGATCGGTAAAGGAGACCACCTTATGGCGCTGGTCAAGGGACAGATAGAGCTCGCTATAGTTAAAACAGATGCGGTCCTTTTTGTGTGCGATGTAACCTCGGGAGTTATGCCGCAGGATGAGGATATTCTCTCTATACTGCGAAAGTCCGGCAAAGAATTGATCCTGGCCGTAAATAAGGTAGATAATGAGCGTCTGGAAAAAGAGATCGGCGGTTTTTATAATTTCGGCATAGACCCCGTTTATGCCGTTTCGGCCATACATAATATAGGCATCACTGAATTGATAGAGAAGCTAGCGGTCAATGCCCATCCGGCAGAAGCGGAATATCCGCCAGGCGCCATGAAACTTGCGGTAGTCGGCCGCCCGAACGTAGGCAAATCATCTTTTATAAACAGGATAATAAATGAAGATAGGGTTATTGTGCACGAGGCGCCGGGCACTACAAGAGATTCGATAGATATTTACCTTGAAAAAGAGGGAAAAGATTTCGTATTTATAGACACTGCCGGCATGCGGCATAAAAGAAAAATAAAAGAGCCGGTAGACGCTCATAGCCTTTTGAGGGCGGAAGGGAGTATAAACCGGAGCGATATCTGCATAGTAATGATAGACGGCTACGAGGGGCTTGCGGTAGACGATATGAGGATCATAAGGCTTGTGGAAGAAAGCGGAAAAGGGTGCATTCTCCTCGTAAACAAATGGGATACGATAAAGAACGTAGAGATGTCCAGATATGAGGACGCGCTTCGTAAGAGGATGCACTATATAAGGTCTATGCCGGTTCTCTTTACTTCAGCCAAGACGGGCCTCAATGTAGACGAGGTATTTCCGCTTATGAAATTGGTGGAAAAAAACACCAAGGCCGTTTTCTCGAAGGACGAGCTTGAGAACATACTAAATATTATGCAGAAGACGGAGAGGCTGCCCCTGATCCGCTCGGGTAAATTAATAGAGATACGAAAACTGGCGCAAGAGAGTATTTTGCCGCAGACATTCAGCATCCTCGTAAATAAAACCGCTTTTTTGCCGGACGATTACATAGAAAACGTGAAGAATATATTGCGCGAAGAACTGGGTTTGTTGGGCGTGCCGATCAGGATCAAAATTAAGCGCATGGCGGGCGGAAGGAAAAGGCGATGATGGTGGTACTTGGCATAATAATAGCGTACCTGCTCGGCTCTATACCGACGAGCTATTTGATGGGGAAGATTTTCGGGCTGGATGTACGCAAGCACGGCTCAGGAAACGTAGGCGCGACAAATGTATTGCGCGTATTAGGTAAATTGCCCGCAGCCATAACGCTTATAGCAGATATAGGGAAAGGTGTCTTGGCCGTCACGGTTCTAGCGTCGGTTTTTTATAAAAAAGGGGCCGTCAGTTTCGATCTTTTCAGAGCGCTTTTAGGCATGGCCGTGATCGCCGGCCATAACTGGACGATCTTTTTGAATTTTAAAGGGGGTAAAGGCGTCGCTACTTTTATCGGAGTATTCGCGGTTCTTCTGCCTGTTGAATTGATAACGGGCCTCCTAGTATGGATTGCAACAGTTTGGATCACAAAGTACGTGTCACTCGGTTCGATTTTTCTGGCAATATCCGTGCCGCTTATAGCAGCTTTTAGCGGCAAGGGGATAGATATCGTGATTTTAGCTATAACTGCTTGTATCATAATATGTTACAAGCATAAGGGCAACATAGATCGCCTGATTCTTGGAACGGAACGCAAGGTAGGTGAGAAGTCCTAGCAGGAAAAAATTAGGATTTAAAAAAGCTAGATATTTGTTCTTGACTTCTCCCATCTTATATGATATACTTATAATGAGCCGAAAGAGGGTTATTTTTTATACGTCTTACTTTACAACTTTAAAAAAGTTTTAATGAACGAATATGGGAGGCCGCCGGTGTAGGCGGATCGATAAAATGAGAGAGATAGTGTATAAAAATCTCACCAAACTCGATAGCAGAAAAAGGGATCTTTGCATACGTGAGGTCGTCGAAAAGGACGGCGTCACCGCTAGGATAGAAAAGAGGTGCATCTATTTCGTCCGAGAGAGAATATGTATAAAGGACCCATCCGATCTGGAATGCCTTAAAGGCCTTAAGGAGACGAATGAGGCTTGGAAAAAGAAACATTTTCATGTGCTCAGGAAGCATGATTCTGACACCGGCGAAGATAAGCTTATCTGTAAAGCTGCCGGCACTTTGTATGCCATTGTAGGTCAGTACGTCTTTTGCGTCGCTTTCGTTCACTCGCTTAAAATAGATCTATCGGCCCTAACGGCCGGTAACGCCATGAATTAACACGATTAACTGGAAAATGCCACCCCAAAAAATTGCCTCCGGCAATAATAGCCGGAGGCAATTTTTTTTGTTGACCCTCACCTGTAGATGTGTTAAATTAGAAACCCAATAGTATAATTAAACCAATATATGATTATATGACAAAAATTGCTGTAATGGGAGATGGCGGTTGGGGTACGGCACTTTCGATAGTACTTTCCCAGAAAGGTCTGAGCGTATCTCTTTGGGGAGTTTTTAAGGACTATATAGAGTCCGTAGCAAAGACGAGAGAGAACGCAAAATTCCTGAATGGCGTAAAGATTCCCGATCGGATCCGTATAACCGCTTCGCTTGAAGATGCGATAGATAATGCAGATGCCATTATTTTAGCTATACCATCCAAGTATCTCCGCAGCGTATTAGAAAATCTGAAGAAAATAGCCCCAAAAGAAGCGCTGTATATATCGGCTACAAAGGGCATAGAAGGCGGTACACTCTTGCGCATGTCCGAAACAATAAAAGAGCTTCTGGGCAAAGATATAAAAATCGTTGCTGTGTCGGGTCCGAGCATAGCCATAGAAGTTGCCAGGGGCCTGCCCACCACAATCGTTGCGGCATCCGGCGAGATAAAGCTTGCCGAGAGAGCGCGGGATCTTCTTATGAGCGCCACCCTTAGGGTGTACACCTCGGAAGATATTATCGGTGTGGAGCTCGGAGGATCTCTAAAGAATATAATCGCGATTGCGGCAGGCATATCGGATAGTTTGGGATTCGGCACCAATACGAAAGCGGCCATTTTGACAAGAGGCCTAGCCGAAATAATGAGGCTCGGCGTTGCGATGGGAGCGAAGCAGGAGACGTTTGCCGGACTTAGCGGATTGGGCGATCTTATTACGACATGCATAAGCCCATACAGCAGAAACAGGTGGTTTGGCGAAATGTTGGGCGAAGGGAAAAGGGCGGATGGTATAATAAAAGAGACTGAAATGGTGGTGGAGGGAGTTACCACCGCGAAATCGGCGTATGAACTTTCCAAAAAATATAATATCGATATGCCGCTTACGCGGGAAGTGTACGAAGTAATTTATAAAAATAAATCACCGAAAGACGTAGTAAAAGATCTGATGCAGAGAAGTGCAAAACCGGAAGTGTACTAGTTTCCCTCTCCGCCCAAGGCGGATCGGGATCAAATTTTGCTTCGCAAAATTTATCGGGGCGTGGCGCAGTTGGCCTAGCGCGCTTGCTTGGGGTGCAAGAGGTCGGCGGTTCAAATCCGCCCGCCCCGACCACCCTTCGACAGGCTCAGGGTGGTCGTCCTGAGCTTGTCGAAGGACCACCCGTAAAAATACTAAATTAAAAGGATTGCTATGAAAACTGTAAAGATAGGGTTGATCGGATTAGGTACTATAGGAGCCGGTGTCGCAAAGATCTTTGCGAAGAAAAGTCCGCTTGTAAGCTCCAAAAAGGATATTCCTGTTGAGCTGGTTAAGGTGGCCGATAAAGACCGAAGGCCGAGGCGGAGTATCAGTATTCCTAGGTCACAACTCACGCCCAATGCAAACGATATTTTGAATAACCCCGATATCGATATTGTTGTAGAGCTTATCGGGGGTATACATCCGGCTAAGGAATACATACTCAAAGCGCTTAATAACGGCAAGCATGTCGTGACTGCCAATAAAGCGCTTCTGGCCGATTCAGGGAGAGAACTATTTGAAGCAGCCGAGAAAAGCGGTGTCGCCATAAAATTTGAAGGATCGGTCGGCGGCGGTATACCCGTTATAAAATGCCTTAGCGACTCTTTCATAGCAAATAAGATACAGGCGATCTACGGCATAATAAATGGAACGTCAAATTATATACTCTCAAAAATGGAAGAAGAAGGCAAGTCCTTTAGAGAGGCCTTGTGCGATGCTCAAGAATTGGGCATCGCCGAGCGAAACCCTACCCTGGATATAAGCGGCATGGATTCTGCGCATAAAATCGCCATCCTTTCGCTTCTCGGATTCGGAAGATTTATTGACGTTAAGGATATGTTTGTGGAAGGCATAGAAGATGTGGAGCTTTGCGATATTCAATATGCTAAAGAACTTGGGTATACGATCAAACTTCTTGCCATCGCAAAGGACGAGCGAGGAGGGCTTGATGTCAGGGTCCATCCGACACTCCTTTCATCGCAGCACCTTTTAGCCAGCGTGAAGGGCTCCCAGAACGCAATTTATATAAAAGGCGATCTGATAGGCGAAAGCCTTCTCTATGGTGAGGGGGCGGGCGAGAGGGCTACCTCCAGCGCCGTATTTTCCGACATAATTGATATTGCCGAATGTGTATCAAAGGGAAGCGAGATCACCTCCGCGCATATCTCTTTTAATCCGGGTATGAAAGTTATGAAGAGAATAGGCATGGTGAAAAGCAAATACTATATCAGGTTCATGGCCGTAGATAAGCCGGGTGTCCTGGCAGCCATAGCCGGAATACTGGCAGATTTTAAGATAAGCATAGCCGATGTGACCCAGAAGGATAGGAATAAGCGGCACGCCGTCCCCATCGTTATGATGACGCATGAAGCCGTTGAAGCCGACCTGAGGAAGGCCCTAAGCATGATAAACAAGTTTAATTTTATATCCGGAAAGCCCGTTGCGGTCAGAATGGAGATGAGCTGATGTACAAAGGTGTAATAGAGCGCTATAAGAAATATCTGCCTGTAAGCAGTAAGACGCCGGTAGTATCGTTGAATGAAGGAGATACGCCTCTTATTTGCGCCCGCCGCTTAAGCGAATTGGCCGGGAACGGCATAGAGTTATATCTCAAATACGAGGGCTTAAATCCTACAGGCTCATTTAAAGACAGGGGTATGACGGTAGCTGTCAGTAAAGCCATTGAGGAAGGATCTAGCGCTGTTATGTGCGCTTCGACCGGCAATACCTCCGCTTCAGCCGCGGCATATGCCGCGAGGGGCAGTATAAAATGCATAGTGCTTATACCTTCGGGCGCCATTGCTCTTGGAAAATTGGCTCAGGCGCTTATTCACGGGGCCAAAGTCATAGCGATTGACGGAAATTTTGACGACGCGCTTACTTTAGTCATAGCGATTACCGATAAATATCCCATAACTCTCGTAAATTCGATCAATCCGTATAGGATCGAAGGCCAAAAGACGGGCGCTTTTGAGATATGCGACGCATTTGACGGCGAAGCGCCGGATTACCACGTTATTCCGGTCGGAAATGCCGGCAACATTACTGCCTATTGGAAGGGGTATCAGGAATACAATAAAGCGGGAAAGAGCAAAAATCTTCCGAAGATGGTCGGTTTTCAGGCAGAAGGGTCGGCTCCTATAGTAAGAGGGCACGTGGTAAAAAAACCGTACACCATAGCGACGGCGATAAAGATAGGTAATCCCGCAAGCTGGAAACAGGCGATTGCCGCAAGAGATGAATCCGGCGGCGAAATAGACATGGTAAGCGATGATGAGATCTTAAATGCTTATAAGATATTGGCCGATAGAGAAGGGATATTTGCGGAGCCCGCATCAGCTGCCTCAGTCGCGGGGCTCTTAAAATATTCTAAAAAAGGGTATTTCAAAAAAGGTTCGCGCGTAGTATGCGTTTTGACCGGCCACGGATTAAAAGATCCGGACAGGGCCATAGCTAGCGTGGAAAAGCCGAAGGTCTTACCAAATGACCTCGCGGCCGTGTTAGAAGAGGTGGCGTTATGAAACACATAGTCATGGTGGCGGACGGAATGAGCGATTACCCCATCGCCTCGCTCGGCGACAGGACGCCGATAGAGGCATCTAAAATTCCGAACATGAACTTTATAGCTAAAAACGGCGTAGTAGGGACGGCGTGCACGATACCAAAGGGCATGACGCCCGCGAGCGATGTTGCCAATCTTGCTATCCTGGGCTATGACCCGAAAAAGTATTATTCCGGCAGGGGTCCCCTTGAAGCCGCAAACGTGAATATTAATATGGAAGAGAATGACGTCGCCTTCAGGTGCAATCTTATTACGGAAGATAAGGGCGTACTTACCGATTACAGCGCCGGGCACATAAAGTCGAAGGAAGCGGAGATCCTGATAAAAGAGTTAGATGCTAAATTGGGGACACCGCTTGTTAGATTCTATCCCGGTATGAGCTACAGGCACCTTGCAGTCATAAAAAACGGCAGGCATTTTGCGTTCGAGAAAAAAGAAGCCGACCTTACAAAGATAAAGTATATGCCGCCACATGACATGGTCGGGCAAAAGATAGCGGATAATCTGCCGAAAGGTAAAGGCGCGGAGCTTCTTATAAAGTTGATGGAAGATTCAAGGGGCATTCTTGCGAAGAATGACGTTAATAAAGTACGCCTGGACTTAAAAGAGAACCCTGCAAACATGATATGGTTGTGGGGGCAGGGCTCAAAACCGGATCTGCCGCTATTTAAAGCAAAATACGGCGTGAGCGGTTCCATAATTTCGGCGGTGGATCTTTTAAACGGTATAGGAAAACTAATAGGCCTTGATCCGATCAAAGTACCGGGCGCGACAGGTTATTACGATACTAATTACCAGGCGAAGGCGGATTATGCCATTGCGTCTTTAGAGAAGAATGATTTTGTCTTCATACATGTTGAGGCGCCCGACGAAGCCGGGCATAATAAAGATATCAGAGCGAAAATAGGCGCGATAGAGAATTTCGATAAGTTCATAGTTGGCAGTATCCTTAAACGCTTTACGGATAAAAATGGGGTCCGGATGATGGTATTGCCTGACCACGCTACGCCAATTTCAGTAGGCACGCACGTCGCCGACCCGATACCGTTTGCGATCTACGGCGGCGGCGTAGAAGCCGATAACATCGAGACCTACAGCGAGAAGGCGGCAAGGTCGAGCAAATTGTCTTTTCCTACCGGCTGGCAGCTGATGGACTATTTCATGAAAGGAAAATAAGCATTACAAGATGAATTCGCTTGTATTGGCTTTTTTGAGTATAATCCTATTGGTCCTGGGCTATAGGGTGTATGGCGCGAGGATTGAAAAATTATTTGGCGTAGATAATAAAGAAGAAACACCCGCGCACAAGTTGTATGACGGCGTGGATTATGTCCCCGCTAAGAACTGGCTTGTGCTTTTCGGGCATCACTTTTCAAGCATAGCAGGCGCCGGGCCTATCATAGGTCCTATAATAGCCTTGTCCATATGGGGATGGGCGCCGGCGGTTTTGTGGATAGTAATAGGTTCCATCCTTATCGGAGGCACGCACGATTTCGGCTCTTTGATGATATCTGTGAAGCATGAAGGCAGGTCCGTGACTGATATTGCGGAGTCGCTTATATCAAGAAGGGCAAAGATACTTTTCGCGTCTTTTGTGTGGCTGGCTCTTATATTGGTAATAGCTGTCTTTGTGTATTTATGCGCGGAGACGCTTAGCGCAGAGCCCAAGATAGTGATCCCTACATTCGGATTGATAGTGGTGGCGCTTTTAGTGGGGCATCTTCTCTATAACGTGAGGGCGGGTATTCATTGGGTGACGATTTTAGGTTTAACCCTTACTGTAATATTCATATTTTTGGGCGAAAAGTTTCCTATTCAATTGGCTGTAGGAAATCCAAAATTATTTTGGGGATATATTCTTCTTGGATATTGTTTTGTAGCCTCTGTATTACCGGTGCACATGCTTCTACAGCCGCGGGATTATCTTTCAGCGTATTTTTTATTTTTTGGAGTCATAGCCGGTTATGCCGGAATTATCATAACGCATCCTCAGATGGCCCTACCGGCCTGGTCATCGGCTGATGCGTCGGGCAATGCCATGTGGCCCATGCTCTTTGTGATAGTAGCCTGCGGCGCTATATCGGGATTTCATTCTTTGATAGCGAGCGGGACCAGCTCAAAACAACTGTCAAACCAGGCTGAGGCAAAGAGGATAGGATACGGCGCCATGCTTACCGAAGGCGCACTCGCCGTCCTTGTTGTCATCGCCGTAGGCGCGGGGCTTGGCGGGCGGGAAGTCCTTTCCGGTTATCTTTCGCAGGGCGGCTCAGGGCCTATTAGCGCTTTCGGTTCTGGGTATGGAGCAATAACAAAACCCATCCTGTTCGGTATGGGCGGGTTAGTAGCTATTATTATTTTAAACGCATTTATACTTACCACCCTTGATACAGCGACCAGAATAGGCAGATACCTTACGCACGAGCTTTTTGGGATAAAAAATAGGTTTATCGCCACAGCTATAGTGGTGGCGCTGAGCGGATGGCTGGGGTTAAGCGGGAATTGGGCAAAGATATGGCCGATTTTCGGGGCTACGAACCAATTAATCGCGGCGCTCGCGCTTTTGGTAGTTACGGTATGGTTGTTGCGCAGGAAGAAGAACGTCTATTATGCGGCAATACCGGGCGTTTTTATGCTTGTAACCACGGTGGCAGCTTTGCTGTATAGCGCAAATAAATATATGCGCACGGGAGATTATTTATTAGTAGGTATGTCGGCAGTGCTTTTGTTTTTATCGGGGTATCTCTTATACGAAGTGATTGTTTTCATAAAACGGAGAAAATATGCATAACATAGTTGTTCAGAAATACGGTGGTTCCAGCGTTGCAAATGCCGAATGTGTCGTCAGGGTGGCAAAACGTATAATAAGCTATAAACGCCGGGGATTTGAAATGGTAGTGGTAGTCAGCGCCCAGGGCGATACCACCGATGAACTTATACGGCTTTCCCGTTCAATCGCAACATCGCCGGCTGAGCGTGAAATGGATATGCTTATGGCTACCGGAGAGCAGATCTCTGTGGCGCTCCTGGCCATGGCCATACACAATCTGAATGAGGAGGCGATATCTTTCACAGGCGCTCAGGTCGGCATAATTACGGACTCCTCCCACACCAAGGCGCGGATAATAGACGTTGATGTCGCAAGAATAGTCAAGGAACTAAAGAAAGGGAAGATCGTCATAGTCGCGGGATTCCAGGGGATCACGGAAGAAAAAGATATCACTACTCTGGGCCGCGGAGGTTCGGATACTACAGCGGTGGCATTGGCGAAGGCGCTCGAAGCCAAGGTCTGCGAGATATATACCGACGTTGACGGCATATACACGACCGATCCCCGGATAGTAAAGAATGCCGCCAAGCTTGAAAGGATAAGTTACGAGGAGATGCTCGAGATGGCATCTCTAGGGGCCCAGGTCATGCATCCGAGGAGCATTGAACTTGCCAGCAAATTTAATATACCGCTCCACGTAAGGTCAAGTTTTAATAACAAAATTGGGACGATTATCTCAGGGGAGGCTAAAATGATGGAAAAGGCTTTGGTCAGCGGAGTTACGTTGAATAAGAGCGAGGCAAAAGTAACTATTTGCGACGTCCCGGACAAGCCGGGAATCGCTGCCAGAATATTCAAAAGGCTGGCCAATGAGAACATAAACATAGACATGATAATACAGAATATATCCCGGACCGGCGCGACAGACGTATCTTTTACGGTGGGAGAAGGAGATCTCCAGAAGACTCTTAGGGTATCAAAAGAGATATCCAGGGCCATAGGCGCGAAGGGCGTTACCTCGGATAGAAACATAGCAAAGGTATCGGTCGTCGGGATAGGTATGAAGACGCATGCCGGGGTGGCAGCAAAAATGTTCGGCGCACTGGCATCAAAAAAGGTCAATATAGAGATGATATCCACCAGTGAAATCAAGATATCCTGTGTTATTGAAAAAAAGAAGGCCATCGAGGCCGTTCGCGCCATACACAGCGCATTTAAACTCGGTAAAAAAGCGGTAAAAAAGGAACGCTTATGACAGCCAAAGTTAAGCTATACGATACTACCTTGCGCGACGGAGCGCAGACTGAGGGCATCTCTTTCTCGGTCAGCGATAAATTGAGGATCGCCCGGAAACTGGACGAGGTGGGCATCCATTATATTGAAGGCGGATGGCCGGGGGCCAATCCTAAAGACGTCGAGTTTTTTAAAAAAGTAAAGAACATGCGTTTTAAGAATGCAAAGATCGTCGCGTTTGGATCTACAAGAAGGCCTAAAGTAAAAGCTGAAGACGATGCGGTACTGAAAGGGCTTATTAAAGCAGACACAAAGGTTGTGACGATTTTTGGCAAGAGCTGGGATCTGCAAGTTACGGATGTGTTGGGAACAACTCTCGACGAAAACCTAAATATGATCTGCGACAGTGTAGCTTTTCTGAAATCAAAAGAGAAGGAAGTGATATTCGACGCGGAGCACTTCTTCGACGGCTATAAGGCAAATCCAGCTTACGCGCTTAAATGCCTGAAGGCAGCAGAAGAAGGCGGAGCGGACTCACTTGTCCTTTGCGATACAAACGGCGGGTTGCTTTCTTTTGAAGCCCAAAAGATCATCAATGAAGTAAAAGCTCATTTCAAGACGCCGCTCGGTATCCACGCGCATAATGACACGGAATGCGCGGTTTCAGTCTCGGGCATGGCTATTCATTGCGGCTGTACTCACGTCCAGGGCACCATTAACGGTTACGGGGAAAGATGCGGCAACGCCAATCTTGTATCGATTATCGCGATTCTGAAAATGAAGTTAGGCATAGACTGTGTTTCCGATTCGCAGCTTAAAGAGCTGGCAGAGGTCTCAAGGTTCGTTTCCGAAGTCAGCAATATGAAACAGATGCCTAACCAGCCCTTTGTGGGGATGAGCGCCTTCGCGCACAAAGCAGGCGTTCACGTAAATGCCATCATGAAGAATCCCAAAACCTATGAACACCTGGATCCGGCGCTTGTGGGCAATAAGCGCCGCCTACTGATTTCCGAATTATCCGGAAAGTCGACGATCCTAAGCAAGGCGAAGGAGATGGATATTGAGCTTGAAAAAGAGAGCCCGAAGACAAAGAAGATTCTGAAACTGATCCAGTCGCTGGAGCACGAGGGATATCAATTTGAATCGGCAGAGGCGTCTTTTAACCTTTTGATGAAACGGGCGACGAAGGCATTTAAATCCTTCTTCCGGCTTGAGGACTTCAGGGTTATAATCGAGAAGAAGAGAAGCGGCAGGATGACTTC
>JAZDNG010000035.1:0-14462 GCA_043800065.1 Candidatus Omnitrophota bacterium | reverse complement strand
CCATAGGGGACGTTTCCCTTTGTCGCAACATCTTCATATGCAATAAGTTGCAAATGCACGTTTTCCACTTCATTTCTATTAATTATTGAATTTGATTTGGAAAATGGCTTGTTGCAATTCTTTTATTTATAAATAGTTATACCAAAGGGAAACGTCCCCTTATTTTGCCAAGGGAAACGTCCCCTTATTTTGCCCCTTATTCTGAGATGAAGAAAACGGGTAATATGACGGCTAAGCCATTGACATAATTAGCGACATAATATATACTATGTGCTAATAACGCTAATTAAGCGAGGGGAACGGAAATGTCTGATATCATTAAAGATAGGTACGCGAAGCTGGACTCATTGATTGCAAAGGGGATAGATCCTTTTGGCGGAAAATTCAGCGCTTCTTCGCGCATAAAAGGTATTTTAGCCGATTTTAAAATAGGCGAAAAGACTACCATCGCCGGCAGGCTCATGGCCAAGCGCAAACACGGCAAGAGTATATTTTGCGATATTCGAGACGAGACAGATAAGATACAGCTATATTTCAACAGCGATACGCTCGGTATTGACAAATTCGATATTATAGATTCTATGCTTGATATCGGAGATATAATCGGCGCTAGAGGGGAGCTATTTAATACCAGGACGAACGAACCAACCATAAAGGTCGAGGATTTTACGGTCCTTTCAAAGAGCCTGAAGCCTCTTCCGGAGAAGTGGCACGGCCTTAAGGACGTAGAAACAAGATATAGGCAGAGGTACCTTGACCTTATAGCCAATCCCGGCGTAAGGGAGATATTTAATGCGCGCTCGGAGATAATAAAGAGCATACGTTCTATCCTGGATTTAAAAGGTTATCTGGAGGTCGAGACGCCCATGATGCAGCCTATCGCGGGAGGGGCGAGCGGTAAACCCTTCAAGACGCATCACGAAGCGCTTGATATGGACCTTTACCTCAGAATAGCCCCGGAGCTTTACCTTAAAAGGCTTCTCGTCGGCGGCTTTGAAAAGGTCTACGAAATAAACAAGAGTTTCAGAAATGAGGGCATATCCATAAGGCACAATCCCGAATTTACGATGCTCGAGGTCTATACCGCGTATAGCGATTGCGAGGGGACCATGGAATTGACCAGGGAGCTCGTAACCGAGACGGCAAAAAAAGTTTTAGGAAAAGATAAAATAGAATATCAAGCGAAGACGATAGACCTTACTAAATGGGAGAAGGTCTCTTTTGCCGAGATAATGAAGACGTCCTACGACATAAATCCTGACGATGACGAGAAACTTTGGATAAAGAAACTGAAGGCAAAAGGCATAGAGATAGAAGGCAAAAATATCGGAAGGACGCAGGTCGCCAATATCATCGCCGACCTTCTTACGCCCAAGGCGGATCATCCGGTATTCGTAGTGGATATGTTTAAAGACCTCTGCCCGCTTGCCAAAGTGAAAAAAGATAGCCCGCTTCTTACCGACAGGTTCGAACTTTTTATGGGCGGTATGGAAATCGCTAACGCTTATTCGGAATTGAATAATCCGATAGAGCAAAAGGAGCGTTTTGTAGAGCAGCGGGAAGACGGCGAGATAGACGAGGATTTCATAAGGGCGTTGGAGTACGGCATGCCTCCGGCCGGCGGACTTGGCATAGGGATAGACCGGCTTGTCATGCTGCTTACGGATTCCCCCTCGATCAGGGACGTGATACTATTTCCGCAGCTTAGGAAGGAGACATGAACTGGCACTTTTTCGTCGCGCTAAGATATTTTAAAACACGAAGCAGAGAGAGTTTCATATCGGCGATAAGTCTTATATCCGTTTTAGGGGTGGCAGTCGGCGTGGCTGCGCTTATAATCGTTATAGCTGTAATGAGCGGGTTTAATAGTGAACTTAAAGAACGGATCATAGGAACGACACCGCACATATTTATCGAAAAGGAAGGCGGTATAAGTCCAACCGACCCGGTAGTTAAAAAGGTTCTCTCTGAAACTAAAGAAGTGACAGGTTCATCCGCTTTTGTCGCAGGCCAGGTCCTTTTAAAATACGGCGATAACTTTACGGGCGCCATATTGAACGGTATTGATGAAGATGCCGAACAGCGCGTTACAAATATAAAAAAATACGTAGAAGGCCCCGCTCCGGTCTTGGGTGCGGGCGGTATTTTGATAGGAAATGAACTCGCAAGAGAAATGGGGCTTAAGCCGGGCGACGAAGTATCTTTGGTATCCGCTGTATCGGGCAAGCCGCAGTCTTTTAAAGTCGCCGGCATTTTTAATACGGGTTTATATAGTTTTGACGTGAATAATGCCTTTGTGAATCTAGCCGCCGCTCAAAAATTATTCAATACAAAAGGCACGGTGAGTGCTGTGACCGTCAGAATAAAAGACGTGTTTAAGGCGGATGCGGTAAAAAAAGAGATAGTGTCAAAGCTGCATTATCCCTATTTCGTGCGTAATTGGATGGATTTGAACAAAAATTTATTCGGCGCCCTTCTTTTGGAAAAGATAGTCATGTTTGCGCTCCTTGCCCTTATAGTTTTGGTGGCTTGCTTCAATATTGCAAGCATGCTGATTATGAGGGTGATGGAAAAAACAAAAGACATCGGCATACTAAAAGCGATAGGCGCCTCAAATGGCGATGTTATGTCGGTATTCAGGATAGAAGGTTTTCTGGTGGGGTTAATAGGCACTATTTTAGGCCTGGGCGCAGGGCTTTTAATAGTCTGGCTTCAAAAAGCATACAAGCTGATAAAACTGCCTAGCGATGTTTATTATATAGATGCGCTTCCCGTGAGCATAAATTGGCATGAGCCGGCGATGATAGCCGTAGCCGCGATTCTTTTAAGCCTCGCCGCGACGGTTTATCCGTCATTGCAGGCCGCGCGGCTTGAGGTGGTTGAGGCGCTTAGGTATGAATGATTTTATGGTTCGCGCCAAGGACCTGCGGAAGAGCTTTTATAACGGCAAGAACAGAATAGATGCCGTAAATGGCGCAGACATATTTATAAAAAACGGCGAAAGCCTTTTTATAACAGGCCCTTCGGGCGCCGGCAAGTCCACGCTTCTCAATATCCTCGCTGGTTTTGAAAAGCCGGACAGGGGCGAGGTCACATTAGACGGAGAAAATATATATAGATTGTCCGATAAAAAACGCGCTGTCATACGTAATGAGAAAATAGGTTTTATTTTTCAGTTTTACCATTTGCTTCCGGAATTTACAGCGGCCGAAAATGTAATGCTGCCGGCATTGATGCGCCTCAAGCGCGATAGAGGGGGTGCAAAGAAAAAGGCAGAGGAACTTTTGGCCAAGGTAGGCCTTTCAGGGCGGCTTAATCACAGGCCCGAAGAGATGTCGGGCGGAGAGCAGCAGCGCGTGGCGATAGCGCGCTCGCTTATAAATTCGCCGAAGATCTTATTTTGCGATGAGCCTACGGGGAATCTCGATTCAAAAAATAGCCGAGCTGTATATGAGCTCTTATTCGGCATAAGCAAAGAGAATGGCCTGACATTGGCTGTGGTTACGCACGAGGCAGGCTTTGCCGCCAGCGCGGACAGGTGCCTTGGAATAAAAGATGGGCTGTTAGCCTAAAAACATGGTATAATTATTGGCGTATTGCGTTGTGCGTATTGAGTATTGCGTTAAATTTCGCAGTACGCGATACGCTATACGCAATACGCAATACGAAAACATAGGAGATAACGATGGGCCCTAAAGTCTACATAGACGGAAAATTTTATGAAAAAGAAGATGCTAAGATATCGGTATTTGACCACGGGCTTCTTTACGGGGACGGTGTCTTTGAGGGGATAAGATCGTATAATCGCCTGGTATTTAAGCTGAATGAACACATAAACAGATTATACGCCTCCGCCAAGACCATTATGCTTGATGTCCCGCTTTCGAAGAAGGAAATGCAGGATGCGGTCATAGCCACGCTGAAAAAGAATCATATGGATAACGCATATATAAGGCTTATCGTAACCCGCGGCTCGGGCGACCTCGGGCTCGACCCGAGAAAATGCAAAAGGCCGACCGTCATCGTTATTACGGATAATATAGTTCTCTACCCTGATAAATATTATAAAAACGGGCTCGAGATAATAACCGTACCGACGAGGCGGAATATACCGGAGGCTCTCAATCCAAAGGTCAAGTCTCTCAATTACCTGAATAACATCCTCGCAAAGATAGAGGCGGTCAATGCGGGTTTTGAAGAGGCGATCATGCTGAACTCGGATGGGTATGTCTTGGAATGCACAGGTGACAATATCTTCATAGTAAAAAACGGAGAGCTTCTCACACCTCCGCCTTATCTGGGCGCGCTGGAAGGAGTAACCAGAGATGCTGTCATGGGTATAGCGCAGGCAAAGTCGATGAGGTTCTCCGAAAAGGTGATGACAAGGCACAGTTTATTTAATGCCGATGAATGTTTCCTTACCGGTACCGCAGCCGAAATAATACCCGTCATCAAGATCGACAATAGGGTCATCGGCGACGGAGCGCCGGGCAAGGTGACAGCGAAACTTATGAACGAATTTCGTAAGCTGACCAGAAAAGACGGAACGAAGTACTAAATTAAAAATAACTTGTTCTAGCGTATAGCGGATAGCGTACAGCGTATAGAAAAACTAAACGCTCTACGCTAAACGCTAACCCGTTGTTAACCAACACGAAAAGGGGAGGGACACAAAATGAAGCCAAAGATCCACGCCCGCCGGAAGTATCTTATCAATAAGGAGATACAGCTTTCTTATAGCTGGCTGCTTATTGTTTGCGTAGGTTTGGTAATATTGGTTTTCGGATTATCCTTGTGGTACATAAACAAAGTACACCTGGACCTGTTTCATCAGATAGTAGGCGAAGATGCGCTGCCGAAGGCCTATATAGACTCGATACAGAACCAATTTTTGATAGGCATTCCCATAACTATAGTCCTAGTGTCGCTTTTGCTTTTTGGCCTGGGTATTTACACCTCTCACAGGGTGGCGGGTCCGATGTACCGCATAGCCAAAAATATGAATTTAATAGGAGTGGAAAATCATATAGATACGGTTCAAATAAGAAAAAGAGACCAGTTGCGCGAACTGGCGGATGCCTTTAATCACATGGTCCACGCGCTGAAAGACAGGATGTATCAGGATATGCGCCTCATAGACCATGTTAGGATGAAGATATCGCAGCTGCATGCCGGCCTTAAGGGCGAGAGCTTAGATATAGATAAGCTTTCCGAACAGGTCAAAGAGATAGATAAGTTAGCGATTGAGCTGAAGAATAGAAAACAAGAGGAGTAAGTGAGACCATAACTTACGGAGCTGTATCTTTAATCGTATGCGACGTAAGTTATACGGTCGAACTTACCCTTGACATTTTGATAAAACAAAATGTCAAGGGTTCAATTCGCCCGAACGGATAAAAATAAAAAGCAACAACTTACGTCGACGAGTTTTAAAATAATGGCTCCGTAAGTTGTGGGCTCATTGAAGGAGAAGATATATAATGCTTTGCGATATCTGCGGCAAGAATGAAGCGACAGTTCATCTTACAGAGATTATAAATGAGCAGATGACGAAACTTCATCTTTGCGAAGAATGTGCCAAAAAGAAAAGCGCGGAGATGGAAGAACATTTCGGCCTTGCCGATCTATTGGCGGGCCTCGCCAATTTGGACACTCCAGTAGAAACGATGAAAGATAAAAAAGTCAAATGTTCCTCCTGCGGTATGACCTACACTGATTTTAAAAAGATAGGAAGACTAGGCTGCGGCCAGTGCTATGAGACATTTAAAACATATTTGGCGCCTTTATTAAAGAGGATCCACGGCTCGGAGATCCATCTGGGGAAGGCCCCCGGCAAGAAAGGCAAGCTTACGAAAAGCAAAAAGGTTGATGTCGAGCAGTTAAAACGGCGTTTAAAACGCGCAATAGAACTTGAGGAGTTTGAGGAAGCGGCACAGCTGAGGGACGAGATCAAAAAATACGAACGCGAAGAAGGTAAAAAATGAATATAAATGATCTGGTCAATAAGCCGGGTGAATGGCTGAAAGGCACAGGGCCTAATGCCGATATAGTAATATCAAGCAGAGTCCGCATAGCCAGGAATATCAAGGACCATCCCTTCTGCCAATGGTCGGGGAAAAAAGAGAGGATGGAAATCCTTTCGCAGGCAAAGGATGCCATAACTAATTCTAAAGATATGAAAGGCGCTTTGTTTGTCAGGATAACAGATCTGGACGAGGTCGACAGATTATTTCTTATCGAAAGGCATCTTATGAGCAGGGAACACGCACTAGCCGACGAATCCAAAGCGCTCGCGGTGGATGAGAAAGAAATAATCTCGGTTATGATAAACGAGGAAGACCATATAAGGGCTCAGGCCATACAATCAGGGTTTAATGTGGCGGATACATGGCGCATAATTGACGCGTTTGACAATGATCTGGCAACCAAGCTTGATTACTGTTATACGGAAAGGTGGGGGTATCTTACCGCCTGCCCTACAAATATAGGAACGGGCATGAGGAGTTCGGTTATGATGCATCTTCCGGCCCTGGTGATAACCAATCAGATAGGCAAGGTGCTGCAGGCAGTGATAAAGCTCGGTATTACCGCAAGAGGCCTTTACGGCGAAGGCAGTGAGGCCAGCGGTAATTTCTTTCAAATATCAAACCAGGTTACTCTGGGCCGTTTGGAAGAAGATATAATAGATAATATAGAAAAATTGATCAATCAGGTAATAGGGAGAGAAAAAAGCGCAAGGGACTACCTTCTGACTAATAGCAGGGCATCGGTATGCGATAGAATATGGAGGGCCTACGGGACATTGAAGAGCGCGAGAATTATTACTAGCGACGAGACCATAAGGCTGCTTTCGCTTATAAGGCTCGGGGTAGATATTGGCATAATAACCGATATAGACAGAAAGATACTTAATGAACTTTTTATATTTACGCAGCCGGCGCACCTTCAGAAATTGGAAGCGAAGAAACTTTCTTCCTCAGAGAGGGATATGAAGAGGGCGGATCTTATACGAGAAAAATTGAAAGTGTAGTCGTATAGCGTATCGCGTATTGAGTATCGCGTATAATTATATTACGCAATACGCACAACGCAATACGCAATACGAAATGTTTATGCTTGGCTTTTTAGATGGTATCGGGAGGTAATAATAATGGCGATGTTCAATAGATTTACAGAGCGCGCAAGAAAAGTCATCCTTTTGGCCAAAGAAGAAGCCAAAAGGTTTAATCATGATTATATAGGTACGGAGCATATACTTTTGGGGCTGGTAAGAGAGGGCGAAGGCGTTGCCGCGGCAGTGCTGGAGAATTTGGGCCTCAGTTCGGAGAAGATAAGGATGGAAGTGGAGAAACTCGTCCAGACCGGCCCGAGCACCGTTATATCGGGCGATATTCCCTTTACTCCTAAGGCGAAGAAGGTAATGGAACTCGCTATGGACGAAGCCGTTTCCCTTGGACATAATTATGTGGGGACAGAGCATCTTCTCCTTGGGTTATTGAGGGAGGGCGAAGGCGTTGCTTCGCAAGTCCTGATAAATCTGGGGCTCGACCTCAATAAAGTCCGCAATGAAGTGATGAGATTGCTTGGTTCAGCGACTCCGGATTTTGGAATAGCTCCCAACAAGTCGACAATGGGCCGCGGAGGCGTAAAAAAATTGCCGGCGCTGGATGCCTTTGCGCGCGACCTTACCGAACTTGCCAAGCAGAACAAGCTTGATCCCGTAATAGGCAGGAAAAACGAGATAGAAAGAGTCGTGCAGATTTTGAGCAGGCGCACAAAAAATAACCCGGTCCTTTTGGGAGAAGCCGGCGTAGGAAAAACGGCGATAGTGGAGGGATTGGCGCAGCGCATCATTTCCAGTGATGTGCCAGAGACGCTGAGGAATAAACGTATCTTTATACTGGACCTTGCCCTTATGGTTGCCGGCACAAAATATCGCGGCCAATTTGAAGAGAGAATAAAAGCCGTTATGGATGAAATAAAACGCTCGGAAGACCTTATAATATTTATTGACGAACTTCATACTCTTGTCGGAGCCGGCGGCGCGGAGGGGGCAATAGACGCATCCAATATCCTGAAACCGGCGCTTTCGAGGGGGGAGATACAGTGCATAGGCGCCACCACGCTTGACGAATACAGAAAATATATTGAGAAGGATGCCGCGCTTGAGCGCAGATTCCAGGTGATTATGGTGGACCCGCCGAGCGTAGATGAGACGATAGAAATACTTAAGGGGCTGCGCGATAAATACGAAGCGCACCATAGAGTAAAATTTACCGATGATGCGCTGGAAGCGGCCGCCAAGCTTTCCGACCGATATATAAGCGGCAGGTTCCTGCCGGATAAGGCTATAGACGTGATAGACGAAGCCGGCTCAAGGGCGCGTCTTGCGGTAATGACAGCTCCGCCGGACATGAAAGAACTGGAAGGCCAAATAGATAACCTTAAAAAGGAAAAAGAAGCAGCCGTTGACAGGCAGGATTTTGAAAAAGCCGCGGAGTTCAGGGACCTTGAGAGGAAGGAAAAGGACAAACTCGTTACCATAAAGAAGGATTGGAGCCAGAAAAAGTCCGAAACGGAGACGAAGGTCACCGAAGAAGATATCGCTTTTATAGTTTCAAAATGGACAGGCATACCTCTCGTGAGGCTGGAAGAGAAAGAGACAGAAAAATTTTTGAAGATGGAAGATGGCCTGAGAAAACGCGTTGTAGGCCAGGCCGAAGCGATTTTGGCAATAGCCCATGCGGTAAGGCGATCGCGCGCGGGCATAAAAGACCCAAAGAGGCCGATAGGCTCTTTCGTATTCATGGGGCCTACGGGTGTTGGGAAGACTCTATTAGCGCGCGCTCTTGCGGAATATATGTTTGGCGATGAAAACGCCATAATACAGCTTGACATGTCGGAGTATATGGAAAAATTCAATGTATCCCGTCTAGTCGGAGCTCCGCCCGGTTATGTGGGCTACGAAGAGGGCGGGCAGTTGACGGAAAGGGTAAGAAGACGGCCATATGCGGTCGTCCTTCTTGACGAAATAGAAAAGGCGCATCCGGATGTATTTAATATCCTACTTCAGGTGCTTGAGGACGGGCGCATGACTGATTCTTTCGGCAGGCGCGTCGATTTTAAAAATACAATAATAATCATGACTTCAAATATAGGCGCGGAGCTCTTAAAAAAACAGACATCAGTGGGTTTCATAACCGAAAGCGCGGAGAAGGCAAGTTATGAAGATATGAAAAGAAAACTGCTTGATGAAATCAAAAGGACGTTCAAGCCCGAGTTTCTAAACAGGGTGGATGATATTGTCGTATTTCACTCACTTACAAAAGAAGACCTGCATAAGATAATAGACATAGAGATTGAGGATGTCAAAAAGCGGCTTTTGGAGCAGAATATAGATATCACTTTAAACGAAGAAGCAAAGACGCTGCTTGTAGAGAAAGGTTTTGATCCTATCTTCGGAGCAAGGCCGCTTAAAAGGACAATACAGAGGTTACTGGAAGATCCGCTTGCCGAAAATATCATTGCGGGCAAGTTTAAACCCGGGAGCGCGATTAAGGTCGTAAGAAAAGGAGACGCGTTCGACTTTGAATAAGAAGGAATTGCGGAGCAGTATCGAAAGCAGGGCTTATTCTTTAGGCTCAAACTTCGTTGATATAATGGGCTATATCGGGGGCTCGTTTATACTATTTGCCCAGACGGTATACTGGATTTTTGTCCCGCCGCTTAAGAAAAGACAGGCAATAGATCAGATGAATAAGATAGGGGTCAATAGCCTGCCGATAGTCCTTCTTACAAGCCTTTTTACGGGGATGGTACTTGCTCTCCAGAGCGCTTACCAGATGCAAAAGATGTCCTCCGAAATGTATATAGCATCATTGGTATCTCTTTCAATAGTCAGGGAGTTGGGGCCCGTATTGACCGCGCTGGTTGTTGCCGGAAGGGTAGGCGCGGCTATTACGGCGGAACTGGGAACAATGAAAGTGACCGAGCAGATAGATGCGCTCGAGACACTCGCCACTAATCCCATAAAGTATCTTGTAGTCCCCAGGTTCCTGGCGCTTTTTATAATGCTGCCTCTTTTGACAATATACGCCGATATGATCGGCATATTTGGCGGTTACATAATAGGTGTTTTTAAGCTTCATATAACTCCAAGGATGTATATGCGGATGACATATCAGCCGCTTGTCTTTAAGGATGTATTCACAGGACTAATAAAATCGGTTGTCTTTGGTGTAATAATAGCCATCGTGGCATGTTTTCAGGGCATGAGGACCGAAGGCGGCGCCGAAGGTGTCGGAAAATCGACGACCCAGTCCGTAGTCATAAGTTTCATAATGATAATAGCGGCCGATTGCTTTATTACGGCCATGTTTTATTTTGCGTTTAAGGTGTGAAGATATGATCGAAATTATAAATTTATGCAAGGCATTCGGAGACCACGTCGTCTTAGATAATACTAACCTTAATATCAAAAAAGGCGAGACGATGGTCATCATCGGCCGTTCCGGTACCGGCAAAAGCGTCCTTCTTAAGCATATAATAGGCATAATGAAACCGGATTCCGGGCAGGTAATAATAGATGGCGTGGATATTACGCGTTTGAGCGAAAAGGAACTGAATGAATTCAGGATGAAATTCGGCATGCTCTTTCAGGGCTCGGCGCTTTTTGACTCATTGACGGTAGGGGAGAATGTCGGATTTGCGTTGTATGAGCATTCGGCCCTCAGCAGTTCACAAATAGAAAAGAGGGTGGCGGAATGCCTTGGGCATGTAGATTTAAGCGGCATAGAGGATCTGAAGCCCGCAGAACTTTCGGGCGGCATGAGAAAAAGAGTGGGCCTTGCCCGGGCAATATGCGTAAATCCCGAAATAATCATGTATGACGAGCCGACTACGGGGGTCGACCCAATAATGGGCGATGCCGTGAATGACCTGATAGTTACTTTGCACGACAAATTAAAGATAACTTCTATCGCCGTTACGCACGATATGGTAAGCGCTTATAAGATAGCGGACAGAATAGCCATGCTTTATGAAGGCAAGATCATAGAAACCGGCACTCCCGACGAGATAAAGAACACAAAAAACCCGGTAGTAAAACAATTTATAACCGGCGCGGCGGTCGGGCCCATAACAGAAAAGCCGGTCAAGACACAATTATAAAAGGAGTTATAAATGAATACTAAAGAGATGTCATTTGAGGTAAAGGTCGGTATATTTATTTTGGTTGGCTTTGTCATACTTCTTATCATGATCTTTTCTATAAGCGATATCTATTTTATAAAGCCCGGCTATCACATCAAGGTGACATTTAATTTTGCCAACGGCATAGCTATGAGCGCGCCGGTGCGGCTTGCCGGCATAGAAGTCGGCGAGATAAGCGGCATAAAGGTATATTATGATACTGCCGAGCATAAGACAAAAGTAGAGATTTCCGCATGGATAAGAAAGAATGTCCTCATAGAAGCCGATGCCCAGGCGGTTATAAACACGCTCGGCATACTGGGCGAGAAATATCTCGAGATCTTTCCTGGCGAAGACCGCCATAATTTCTTGAAGGACGGAAGCACGCTGGTGGGCAAAGACCCGGTATCCATGGAAGATATGACAGGGCAGTTTAAAGAACTTGCCGAGTCCGCAACCGTTATAATGAAGAGGCTGGAAGAGGGAGAGGGAACAATCGGAAAATTCCTTACGGATGACAGCATATATAATAATCTTGATGAATTCACCGCGGATATAAAAGAGAACCCGTGGAAATTGTTTAACAAACCAAAATGACGAAACTAAGACAAAAAACATCGTTCGTATGCCAAGAGTGCGGGTACCAGGCCGCAGGCTGGCTTGGTAGATGTCCGGAATGCAATACCTGGAATTCTCTTGTAGAAGAATCCGATTTCGGAACGGACTTCACGAAGACCGGCCTGGAGGCCTTTAGAGCAGTATTTTCAAAAGAGCCGCCGCTTTCCATAAATAATATAGAATCCGGCGCGGCGGAAAGATTTTCCACAAATATATCCGAATTAGACAGGGTATTGGGCGGAGGAGTCGTGCGGGGTTCGGTCATACTTATAGGCGGTGATCCGGGTATAGGCAAATCTACGCTGCTCTTGCAGGCCTCAGATACCTTAAGCAGCGGAAGGAAGGTCTTATACGTAAGCGGCGAAGAATCCATACAGCAGACAAAGTTAAGGGCCGACAGGCTGGGGAGCGCATCACCGCAGCTTTTTATCGTAAGCGAAACGAATCTCGATTCTATACAGGGCCATATAAATAAACTCAAGCCCGACGTGGTAGTGGTGGATTCCATACAGGTGATTTATAAAGATACCCTGTCATCTTCACCGGGCAGCGTAAGCCAGGTGAGAATGTGCGCCCAGGAACTCACCTTTATGGCAAAGAAAATGGGGGTATCCCTTTTTCTGGTGGGCCATGTGACAAAAGAAGGCAATATTGCCGGCCCGCGGGTCCTTGAACATATGGTGGATACGGTCTTATATTTTGAAGGCGAACGGCATATGAGTTTTCGTCTTCTTCGGGCGGTTAAGAACAGGTTCGGTTCGACCAATGAAATAGGCATATTCCAGATGGGGGACGCCGGCCTCAGAGAAGTACCAAATCCTTCGGGCATGTTCCTTCAAGAGAGGCCTAAAGGGATTTCCGGATTTGTCGTTGTGCCGACGATGGAAGGGACGAGGCCGCTTTTAGTGGAAGTGCAGGCGCTCCTTTCACCGACAAATTTTGCCGCGCCAAAAAGAGAAACGCGGGGAGTCGATTATAACAGGATCTCCCTTATTTCTGCCGTATTGGACCGGCGTTTGGGCATGGAGTTTGGCAAGTTTGACATATATGTGAATGTAGCGGGAGGGGTGAGCATACAAGAACCGGCCGTAGATTTGGGCATAGCGCTTGCTATGGCCTCCAATTATAAAGATACACCGTGCGATTACGACTCTGTTATTGTGGGAGAAGTCGGATTGGGCGGCGAAATAAGGAGCATAAACCAGATAGAAAACAGGCTCAAAGAGAGCGAGCGCCTCGGCTTTAAACGCGCTATTATCCCCAAGAGCAATTTTACCGGCTTGACGGGTAAGATCAATATGGAAATTATTCCGGTATCTTTCTTAAAAGAGGCGATTGAGACGGCGTTCAAAAGGTAGCCCCTCGGCAAGCGAGGGTAAATCGGAGGTGATTTTTTGACTATAATATTTGTAAGAGTATTTTTTATGTTTTTAAGTGTGGTGGCGGGTTATTATATAGGGTCTTTTTTTTCCGATGTTAATACCGGTTCTCCGATTATCGGCGGCGCCGCGGGTCTTTTGTGCGCGGGCCTTTTGATATTGAGCGAGATGTTTATGCGCAAGGTTTCCACCAGAAACCTTTCGGCCGGACTCGTAGGGCTTATATTCGGTATATTTATGAGCTGGGTGCTTATCACAGTTATCAAACTTATCCCGATGAAATCGGAGATATTTCTTTCAATCCAGATTGTCCTGACTCTGGTATTCTGTTATTTGGGAATGGTGATTTCGCTTCGCGGCAAGGACGAATTTAGCCTTATAATACCTTATGTGAAGTTTGACCGGCGCGACCAGGCGGAGGAGCTTATAATCCTGGATACTTCCGTAATTATAGACGGCAGGATAGCGGATATATGCCCGACCAAATTTATAAGCGGCCATCTTATAATACCGCGTTTTGTATTGAAAGAGCTGCAGCAGGTGGCCGATTCCAATGATACACTTAAGCGCAACAGGGGCCGCCGCGGTTTGGACATATTAAACAAAATGCAGAAGAATCCCAGCATGAACATAAAGATAGCCGACGAAGATTTTCCCGAGATAACGGATGTAGACGCAAAACTTATAAAGATGGCAATAGTCTTGAGCGGTAAGATAGTTACAAATGATTATAACCTGAATAAGATAGCGGAACTTCAGGGCGTTACAGTGCTGAATATCAACGACCTTGCGAACGCGCTGAGGCCGGTAGTATTGCCCGGCGAGGTAATGCAGGTCAGGATCACCAAGGAAGGCAAGGAATACAACCAGGGCGTTGCGTATCTGGACGACGGTACCATGGTCGTTGTGGACAACGCAAGGCATCTTATCGGGCAGGCCCTCAAAGTTATAGTCACTAGCGTCCTTCAGACCTCTGCCGGCAGAATGATCTTTGCCAAACTCGAAGAAGGCGATAAAAGACGTTGAAAGTTACAGCGATAGTTGTTGCGGCAGGGAAAGGGAGAAGGTTTAAATCGAAGGGGAAAAAGCCCTTTGTAAGATTGGGGAAGAGGCCGTTGGTGGCGTATGCGCTTATGGCTTTTGAGCGCTCTCCTGTAATAAATGATATTATCCTGGTAGTGGATAGGCCGTTAATAAAAAAAGCGGCGGGCCTCGTTAAAAAGTACCGCATAAATAAAGTAAGATATATCGTAGAAGGCGGACGGGTAAGGTCGC
>JAZDNG010000038.1:0-5352 GCA_043800065.1 Candidatus Omnitrophota bacterium | reverse complement strand
CCCTACCGTCGCTTTTATAAGGCGCGCATTTCGCGAAGTGGCCCGTTCGATAAAAGCGCAAGGCACGGAATCCGGCCTGCCGCTTTTCTTGAGCGCCTTGACAATATTGGATATGTTGGCTACGCCCATCAGATATACAAGCGTATCGCAATGCGGAGCGTCGATCTCGGCGTCTTTATCATTTTTTCTTCCCGTCAACACCGCAAAAGACTGCAGCTTGTTCTTTACCGTAAGCGGTATGCCGAAACTCTCCGGTCCCGCGATGGCAGAAGTAATGCCGGGCACGACTTCTGTTTTTACGCCCTTCTTCGACAGATACCGGGCTTCCTCAATCCCCCGGCTAAAAACAAAGGGATCTCCGCCCTTAAGACGCACTACCCGTTTATGTATAAGAGCATTGTCATAAAGCAGTTTGTTTATTTCATCCTGCTCTTTCAGGTGCAATCCGTCTTTTTTGCCTACGCATATCTTAGCGGCATTCTTTTTTACATTCCGCAAAAGAGACTTATTGGACAAAAAGTCGTAAAGCACGCAATCCGCCTTCTTTAGTATCTTAAGGCCTTTTACACTTATCAAATCCGGATCGCCCGGCCCTGCGCCTATAATATAGATTGTTCCCGTCTTATTTTTCATACGTAATCCGTTCGCTTTACGTAGGGGAGGTTTAAACCTCCCCTACGTAAGACTAATCTAATTTTTTGAAGATATCCAATAAATCGTATCTATTGCGGCGAATCTGGATGGCAAGCCTGCCCTGTAAAGGGTGCGGTTCTATTATCTCCCGCGGAATAACCTGCGCAATCCTGTGCTCGTATCCCAGTCTGATGAGAGCCGCATGCGCGACTATGATGGCGTCGTATTTGCCTTTATCGAGCTGGGCCAGCCGTTCGTCAATATTGCCGCGTATGCCCTCTACGACCAGATCTTTTCTAAATCGCAATAAGCTCTCTTTGCGCTTAAGGCTGCTCGTGCCCACGCGGGCTCCCGGCGGCAGTTCGCTCAAAGATAGATTACCGCGGGAAACAAGGCATTCAGAGGGACTGATAGAGCGCGTCATCGCCGCTATAACCAATCCACTCGGTATATTACTTTCCAGGTCTTTGGCGCTGTGTACGGCAGCGTCTATATCGCCCCTCAAAAGCGCTTCCTCTATCTCGCGCGTAAATAAATCGCTGTCTTCGCGGCTGAAAAGCGGCGTTTGTTTATCTAAATCGCCTTTTGTCTCTATGGCGGCTATATTTACGCGAAATTGCGGTATGCGCTTCGCGATTTCTTCCGCCTGCTTTTTGGCTAACGGGCTAGGCCGCGTTCCTATTCTGATAACTTTTGCCATATGTGCGCTCCGCATAATTTCTCAGTTTCTCATCCACCAGACACGAAGCCAAATCTATATTCTTTCGCTTTCTCCGGTTATGTTCATCAAACGCCCCGCTTAAATCATCGAGATTCCGCAAGACGAGCCCTTCAATATCCCTCACCGCGGGTTCAATATCCCTGGGCACCGCCAAATCATAAAGGTATAGCGGGCTTTTACGCTGTTTTGATAAGGCAAAAAAGTGTTCTTTCTTTAAAATATAGTGCGGGCTCGATGTCGCGCTTATGACGGCATCGGCTCCGGATAAGAGCCGCGGCAGGTCTATTAATAGGGAAGCCCTGCCCCCCGATGCCCTTGCCAACGCTTCCGCCTTTTCGTGATTCTTATGCGCGATAAAATTGATACAGAAAAAATCCTGCCGGTATTGCGCTATGAGTTCTGCTATCTTTCCCGTGCCTATTACCACAATATCTGCGCTTTGTTTAATATTCAGGCGCTTCTTCAAATCATGAAATGCTATTGTCGCTATGTTTTCTGAGGGATCATTAAGCCCCGCTCGAAAACGTAGCTCTTCCGATATTGATATCGCCTCATCCCACAATTGTTTTAGCCCCGGATGGAATATGCCACGATCGCTCCATGCCTTCACCTGCGCCAAAATCTGCAGTTCGCCTTGGATCTGCGACTCGATGCCGCAGGCAAGTCTCAGGGCGTGGCGAAAGACCTCTTCTTTTCCGTATTTAGTGTATGCGCGCGCTGCAAAATCCGGAAACTCCGCAAAAAATCCGTCAATGTGGTTTATTGCTTCGCCGGGGTCTTTGCTTATGCCGTAAATTTCTATCCTATTGCATGTAATGAGCGCCGCCGAAGTGCGCCTCTCGTCATTCTCCAAAAAATACGCGATGGCCTTGCGGCTGCGATAGATTCTTTCACGCGCATCAAACGGAGTCGTTTTATAATCTATACCTATAAGATAAAAATGCATCCCAGTTCTCCTTAAGAAAATTCTTCAGGTCGCGGCTCAATACCGGATCTCTGCCTTCGGTATAAACTGCTACTGTTGCCTCAGGCGCCGCAAAAATGGCCGGCGAAATAAAAGAACTAAGTTCGGCGCGGTCCACGACATTTACCAATATCCCGCTCCTCTTCGCCCATCCGCTCACCTTTTTATTGACGGATGGATCGGAAGTAGCGGCAATAACAACTTTGGCTCCGGCTAAATCCGACGGCCTTATCTTTCTCTTAATCCACCTGACCTTACGTAAGGAAACGAGCCGCCTGAGCCCCTCCGTTATTTTGGGGGAGACGATCTTCACCTTAGCGCCCGACTTAAGAAGTATCTCCACTTTCCGCCCGGCGACTTTACCTCCGCCGGCGATCAAAACGGACTCGCCTCTTATTTTTAACGCTACCGGATAACAAGGTCTATGCATAATACCGCCCTTTAAAAAATACTCATTAAAACTCGAAATACTGCGTCATCGAAAAATACCTCTCGCCCGTATCCGGGAAAACCGTCACAACCGTTTTTCCCTCGCCCAGTCTTTTCGCAATCTTAAGCGCGGCAAAAAGAGCCGCGCCGGAAGACGGGCCGCCAAAGATGCCTTCTTTTTTTGTCAATAATTTTGCCGTAGCATATGCATCCCGGTCGCTTACGGTAATGATCTCATCTATTATCGACTTATTGAGTATATCCGGAACGAACCCCGCGCCTATACCCTGAATCTTATGGGGACCGTGCAGTTTACCCGATAAAACAGCGCTCTCTGTCGGCTCGACGGCTATGATTTTGATATCCGGATTGCGGGCCTTCAGTACCTCGCCTACCCCGGTCAGCGTACCTCCGGTGCCCACGCCGGCGATAAAGGCATCGATCTTTCCACCCGTCTGGGCAAGAATTTCTCTGGCGGTAGTCTCTCTGTGCACCTTCGGGTTTGCCAAATTTTTAAATTGCTGCGGCATAAAAGAATGCTTTATTTTTCTGTGGATCTCCTCGGCCTTCTTTATCGCCCCTTTCATTCCCTGGCTGCCAGGAGTAAGGACTATTTCCGCGTTGTACGCTTTCAATATATATATCCTCTCAAGGCTCATTGTCTCGGGCATTGTAAGTATGCATTTGTACCCTTTTACCGCCGACACCATGGCTAAACCTATTCCCGTATTGCCGCTTGTCGGCTCAATAATCGTCCAGCCCGCTTTGAGGACGCCCCGTTTTTCGGCATCCTCTATCATAGCGAGGGCTATCCTGTCTTTTACGCTCCCGCCGGGATTCAATAGTTCCAGTTTCGCAAGGATATCGGCGCTGTCCGGCCCCGTTATCTTCGTGAGCCGGACGAGCGGCGTATTGCCTATAGCATTTAAAATATTTACTGCAACACCTTCTTTTGCGCCCATAACCACCGCCTTTATAATTATGTTTTTGCCACGCCAAAAGCCGCATGTAAAGCGAAACTGAGAAAGGCCGTAAAAATCGGGACAAGGATCCAGACCCAAAATATCCTTTTTACTATGGATTTCCCCCATGTATGGCTAAAACCATCTTTTATGCAGCTTATTCCCAGAAGCGAAAATGTCGTGAATTGGACATACGGCGCCGGCAGTCCCAAAATGGAGGCGAGCAGGACAAAAGTGGCCGTAATGAACGACACTATGCTCGCCGAAAATTCTCCCACGGGTATTATATCCTTTGACACCGAGCGGATAACGCGCTCCCCCCACAGATACGATCCGAGCCCGAAAAGCGGGGCGATAATCAGGAACCAGAAAATATTCCCCGTACCCAAAGAAAGCGCTAGCGGCGCAACGACATTGGCGACATTGTTGGTTCCGACGCTGAAACCGGCATACATATCGTGAAATATCACAAATTTCTTAAACTTGCTCCTATGGACAAAGAATGCTTCATAAAATTTAAGATTGTCTTCGTGAGGCGGGTATATCAGACGCTTTATGATTATGGTAAGGCCGAACGACACCAGCGAAAAGACTAAGGCAAATGCCAGGATCCTGCCGATGGTACCCCAATTGACCTTACCATAATATAAACTTGCCCCTAAAAAGCTCGCAACCGTTACAAAACTGGTCGATTGAGGCACTTTCAGCCTGTTGCTTAAAAACATTGTGATGGCGCAAGAGATAACTATTATGCTCGCGGAAAGGACTCCCAACTGAGTATACGATATCTTTCCCATCAACGTCTCTGCGACCCTGGGCCCTATTAAGCAAGCGCCCAGGATAACGCATATCCCATAAAGCAATGCGGCTTTATTTTTGCTCAGGATATTGCTTCCGTAGGAAGGCGCGAACGACACCGAAAATCCGCTCACGCCCATATTAAGCGCCAGAAAAACCGATGTTATAAGCAATACGATTATCATTTCTTTCCCTTTAGCGGCCTTGTGTGTATGCCGCATTCGCCGCCGCATTTACTTGTGCCTATCCAGCGGCCCGCGCGTTCATTGTCATCGCCCGTGATCTTCGTGCACGGCGCGCATCCAAGCGACCGATAGCCTTCTCCGTACAGCGGATTTACCGGCACGCGGTAGAGCGCCAGATACTGCCACACTTCTCTTTCCTTCCATATGAGTATGGGATTGAGTTTGATCAGGTCTTTGTCGCGCTCCTCGACCTCTTTGAAATCCGTGCGCGTCCTGCCTTCTGTGCAGCGCAATCCCGTAACCCAGCACTTTACGTGCATCTCTTCGATCGCCCGCTTCACCGGTTCGACCTTAAGGATATCGCAACAGCGGTCGGGATCTGTCTCATAAAGCTTATTCGGCACGGCTGCGTCGCTACTATATACCTTCAGCTCGGGATATCGCGCTACCTCGTCCTTCATGAAGCGTACGGTTTCCGCCGGCTTATACCTTGTGGTGACGATAAAGCCCCGTATTTTTGGATTTACCTTCTTCGCCAGGTCCCACACAGCCACAGAATCTTTGCCGAGTGAGTTTGCCACGACGAGAGAATCGCCATACTTCTTATAAGCTTCCCTGATCAAATCTTTTGACCTTTCGACCTTCTCTTTGAAATTCAGC
>JAZDNG010000023.1:0-18938 GCA_043800065.1 Candidatus Omnitrophota bacterium | reverse complement strand
GTCAGAACCTATGCCGACATTCATGCCGGGCTTAAATTTTGTACCGCGCTGCCTGATAATTATGCTGCCGGCCGTCACCAATTGACCATGAAAAAGCTTTACGCCCAGACGCTGGGAATTGCTGTCGCGGCCGTTGCGCGAGCTTCCTAATCCTTTCTTATGTGCCATACTAATCTCCCTTCAATGAGCCCACAACTTACAGAGCCATTATTTTAGCAGCTCGGCGATGTAAGTTGTTGCATTTTATTTCTCGCTTAGGGCAAATTGAACCCTTGACATTTTTATGATGGACGAACGCGATGGCAAAATGTCAAGGGTCAAATTCAGCCAACGAACTTATGTTCGCTATTGCTCCATAAGTTCGGGCTTCATTTAATCTCCCTTTATGCTGATATCTTTTACCTTAAGAACCAAGAGCTTTCTGCGGTGCCCCTTTTTAAATTTCGAACTTTTGCGCCTCCTGTATTTATAGGCAATTACTTTTTTTGCCTTCTCCTCGCCCATGATATCGCAAGCGATATGCGCGCCTTTTATATATGGACTGCCGATCTCCACGCTCTTTCCATCGCTATATAACAATACCTTATTGATCTTGGCCGACTTTTTGGAATCCGTGGAAAATTTGCCGGCTTTTATGACATCGCCTTTTTTGACCTTAAATTGATTGCCGCCTACTTCTACTATTGCATACTCCATTTTAGCTCCTTATTGATCGCATGTAAAAATACAATTTTCTTGGTAAGGTTATGGGGTTAGGGTAAGGTAGCGGGTTTGGTAGTGAGGTCAAGTAGTGAGTGTATTTACTCACTACCCATCCTAACTACCAACTCACTACCTAACCTTTACCCCACTACATAACCTAAAATATTGTTCGAAAGGATAAGTAATATATCATAATGAGATAACTATGTCAAGGCAATACTAGCGCAATCTCTCTGTTAGTCTAACCAATACTCACCTTTACATCTTCAACATGCAGATGGCTATCGGCATTTAGAATGATATTACATCTTGTATTTCTTCCTACATTATTAATAGCTTTTTTATAATTTTGCAGCAGGTATTCTTTGAGATCGGCATTTATAGCCACCTGAACCTTCTTGTAACGCTCTGTCTTCAACCTCTTCTCTAGAAGCCGCAACAATTCTATCGACATGGTCGCGAGCGACTTTACCGTTCCCCTGCCTCCGCAGTACGGGCATGTGTTATGCGACGCCCCTTCAAGGCTTTTTCTGACTCTCTGCCTTGTCATTTCCACGAGCCCGATACTTGAGAAATTTAGCACCTTTGTCTTTGCCTTGTCATTTTTAAGCGCGTTAAGAAAAATCTGTAAAGCTGATTGCCGGTGATCTCTCACTTCCATGTCTATGAAGTCAATAACTATTATGCCGCCCATATCCCTCAATTTCAGCTGTCTTGCGATCTCTATAGCCGCCTCTTTGTTTGTTATGTAGGATGTCTCTTCCGGATTGCGGCTTGAGAATCCGCCGCTATTCACATCTATGGCGACAAGCCCTTCGGTCGGCTGTATTATTATATACCCCTTTGACGGAAGATTAACTCTCACATCGCATATTCTTTCTATTTCGCCGGCTATATTGAATTTTTCAAATATCGGCTGCGGAGCTGTATGCAGTTTCAGCTTTGTCCTCAGCTTTGGTGACATCATCCGCAAAAGCCCTAAAGTCTTTTGGTATTCCACCTTCGAATCTATGATCATGAAACTTACGTCTTCGGCAAGGCTATCCCGCGCCACGCGCTGCACAAGCCCGTATTCCTCATTGACCAGGGCCGGCGCCGATTTTCTTGAAGCGATCTTCTCTATGCGCCTGTACAGATTGTAAAGATAGCTCGCTTCCCGGCGCAATTCTTCCCTTGTGTGGCCAATAGCGGCAGTCCTTACAATAACGCCTACATTCTTCGGTAGGTTGATCTCGTCTATTATCGCCTTGAGCCTTTTTCTTTCCTTTGGGTCGCTTATCTTTTTGGAGATGCCCTTATGCGTATCGTGAGCCATGAGGACGATATACCTTCCGGGCAAAGTAACATGCGCCGTAAGTCTGGCGCCTTTCGTACCCAGGGGCTCTTTCACCACCTGCACAAGCACTTCCTGTCCTTTTTTTAAGATATCCGTTATCTTCGGGCGCGGCAGGTTGGCATCCCTCTTCTTATGATCCGCGTCCAGCTCGTCTTCCAGTATGTCTACATTTGTGGCGCCTTCTTCGATAATATCATCCACGTAAAGAAAGCCGTTTTTTTCAAGCCCTATATTTACAAAAGCTGCGCCGATACCCGCCATTATAGATTCGACTTTGCCTTTGTAGACGCTGCTTACCAGGCGATGCGCCGAGGTCCTTTCGACATAATACTCTTCTATTCTTCCGTTATTTAAAATTGCTACCCTGCTTTCTTCCGGAGTAGCGTTAACTATTATTTCTTTTCTCATATGTGGTTTTATCTCCTTCTACTTCCATAATTTTTATACCGCGCGGCAGCTCTTTTTCGAGCTTTTCTAATACATCCCCACGCAAAATATCTTGTGTGAGGATGATTTCCGCGCGCAGGTCGTCAGCTTCCAGCCCCAGCTTAAGCGCCGGCTCGATCTTTATTTTCGGATGCGGATTGAAACCTTCCGTAAGAAAAAGCGGTAGCCCCGCTCTCCTGGACGCCCGCTGAAACAACCTTAAAAGGTCAAGATGCGATATATATCGCATAATATCGGTCTTTTTAAACCTGACTACAACAGGATATTTTGCCTGCGGCATCTTATTAAAAAATATTATTTAAAAGTTTACTGTTTTTTGGCGGACATCGGAACAAAAGTCGAAGAAGGAACCATGCCAAAATCTTCTGCATCATTATTTATTAGGTGAACCGTCATAAATATGATCAACTCCGTCTTCTGGATGCTTTCTTCCGTCTTCGTAAAGAGCGCCCTTCCCAAGACCGGTATGTCTCCCAGCCAGGGAACCTTTTTCTTGAGATTGACCGTGTTTTCGTTTATAAGGCCGCCTATCATAATAGTTTCGCCGTCCCTGACCATTATCTGGGTCGTTGCTTCCCTCGTTGAATATCTAGGCGCTACCAGCCCCCTTGCCGCGTCAAGCGTATCAAATCCGAGCAAAGCGGAGATCTCAGGCCTGAGGTCCACCACTATATCGCCCGAGGCGTTTATGTGCGGTATAACGTTCAGCTTGATGCCGAGATCCTTTTCGGTATAACCCGTAACTTCCATCGTGCCGGTGTCGGGGTTTCTCTCAAACTTCGGTATAGCCAATATGGTGCCGACAAGTATAGTCGCTTCCTGGTTATTTAATGTGGCAATCCGCGGATTTGAAAGGACATTAGTATCCCGGCGCGATTTCAGATATTCAAGGACAAGTGAAAATTGCGAAAAATCAAGTGTGCCGAACGTAAATTGATCGGCCCCCGTAACAGGAAACGGCGAATCCGACCACTGCCTGAACTCCCCTAATTCTATGGGGAAAGGGCTCTCTGTCGTTGCAGTAATCGTGGCGGGCGCTCCACCCGTAGCATCCTGAATGTCATAAGTAGTATCGCCTTCGACTCTCGGCATAAAAGTATTCCACATGTCTTTTGGTATGCCCAAATAAGACAATGTGCCTGATACGGTAAACGGAAACGTTATCGGCCTCTTTGCGCCGTAGGCCGACAATTTCACAGTCCAATCTATCCCGAGATTTTCAGTATCAATAAGCGTCGTCTCTATGATCTTGGCTTCTATCAGGACCTGCGGCGTCCTCTTATCCAGCTTATCCACAACCTGCCTTATTTTATAGAGGTTTGTAGGTATGTCGGTCACTATCAATACGTTCGTTCTCTCGTCAAATCTTACTTTATCCTTGCCGCGCAAGCTAAGCATCTCCGCTACGGCCCCTGCGACATCTTCTGCATTTGCATAATTCAGGGAAAAGACTTCCGTGGTCAATTCTTCCTGCTTCAAATTCTCTACGGTCGTCACCCTGATAATATTTCCGTCCCGCTCAAAGGCACAGCTGTAATTCTTGCAGATAATATCAAGCGCCTTTTCCCAATATACATTATTCAAGCGAATGGTTATCGTTCCTTCAACATCTTTACTAGCCACTATATTCACCCCGCTTTTTTCGGAGAGAATGCGAAGCACCGTCCTTATGTCCGCTTCTTTAAAATCCACTGTTATGTTTCCCGGGGATATCCTTTCGCTCATCATGTCATATTTGGGCTCTTCTTTTGAGGCCACTATCTCCGGTTCCGCTTGTGCGTCGGCCAACGGTTCTGGCTGAACCACGTCCGCGCTCTTTTCTGTGTCAATTGCGGGAGCCTCTGTGAGAAGCGAACCCCCGGTTACATCCTCGGCCCGGGAATACAAATCTCCGTTTACTGCTATAAAAAATGTGAGTAAGACGCCTAAAAATATTATTTTTTTCTTCAACTTTCCCCGCCTCCTTCCTCGACCAGGCTGATCGTGTGCATCCTGTCATGAACATTTATAGTAACTGAATTTTTATTAATCTCCAACACTTCGACATTATACATCTTATCCCCTTCTTTTAGGATCTCGTCGTTCAGCACTACTATGGATTTGCCGTTAGGGTCAAATATTATGCCCTCTAACCTTACGTCGTCTATATCCTCCACCGCCTCGAGCCCCAAACCTGTCCTTACTTCGCCGGTTACTAGGGGTATAAAGGGGTCTCTTTTGCCCTTACTGTAATACTCATACACCTGGCCTTCGGCAGGTACGAGAAAGAGAAAAATAAAAAAAATTGCGCTCGTTAAAGCTATCTGTTTTCTCATTTGGTTTTACCCCGTTAGACCTTCAACTGACCTCAGTCCCTTTCCACGATTTTGCGTTATATGAGCCACTACTCTTGTATGCCGCCCCCGTACTTACCTCAAACAATGTCTGTAATAAGGTCTAACGGGGTTTATCCTTCAAGACAAACGTCTTGACTATAAGCTGGACATTGTGCCGTTTAGGCGCAGTCTTAATACTCTCTATAGTAATGTCGGATATATCCATAAACCGCTCGGCATTTTCAAGCTGCGCGATAAACGTACCTAACTGGTGATATCCGCACTGCGCGTGTACCAGTATGCCCTTTTCCTCATATATGCTGGCCTTGGGATTTTTGGCGTCTTTTGCAACTTCTGTATCTTTTATGGGCACTATTTTCGTTATCTTGACATCCGCGCCCTGAGCCATCATAGAAAGGCTTTCCAGAAGCGCCGGCAGCTCATCTTCTTTTGGAAGTTTATTAATATAACTTAACGCCTTATTTTTTAGGTCGGCTATCTCTTTTTTCATCTTAGGCATGCTGTCTATAGATAGTTCCGCGATGGAAAGATCGCTTTGCAGCTTGGCGACTTTTCGCGAAACGTCAAATAACTTTGACAGCATCGGATTCAAGAAAAGCAAAAAATATCCCACGAGTATGACGGCGCATATCAACCCGGTAAAGGCTAATATTTCATTCTTCTTTGCTTTTTTCAAAAAATCCATGTCCATCACCGCTCTCTCCGAGTCTACGGCTCGTAGAACCGGAGGCCGTAAGTTATGCGCTTATTTAAAATAGCATATAAGCTCGAAGTCCATTACTTCCGCGTCCTTCAATTTAGTCCGCTGTATTGAGGCCGATTCTATATCGCTAAAATCCGGCATAAAATTCTTGTTATCTTTAAGGCTTCTTATAAACTTACCGATAACAGCGGTCTCTTCACCGCCTCCGGCAATAACGCTGCCGTTCAAATGCAAAGTCCTTATTATTGTCTTCTTGGGTTCCTTTGCTGCTTTAGTGGCGCCTTTTTCAGAATTGGTTTTCGCTTCCCGAACTTCCTGTATAATAACCCGCTTCTCCAGCCAGAGCTTATTGAGCCATACACCGGGTATCATAGAATCACTGATATCATTAAGCCTCACCGCCCAACTGCGCCTCGTTTCTATAAGTTCGTCTATGGTGTCTATTTTAGTCCTCGTACTGGTAAGTTCCGCCTTTATATTATCCGCTTCCTCCTTATTTGGTAAAACAGACTGCCATTTTCGCTCAAGCCCTTTGAAGGTTTTGGCCTTCATTGCCACCATAAGTCCGACAAAGAGATGGATTATGATTATAATCCCCAGAAAGCCGGCAAGCACAGGCAGAAAAGATATATCAGGAAGCTCGATTTTTCTTCTCTTCCTTTTGATTTCATGAGGCAGTAAATTTATCTCTATCATATGATTATCGCCTTAGAGCAAGGCCTATTGCCGTGCTCATCTGATATTTTAGCGAATCCGCCAACTCCGCTTTAATAGAGCTCTCCATCGCCATAGATGCAATCGGTTCCCATAGCTCTGTGTCCACATCCAGGCGCTCATGCAGCATATCGCCGATATTCATGCTCTTCGCCGTACCGCCGGCCAGATAAATCTTTCCTATATTTCGCCCGGACTGGTTTTCATAATAGCTGAACGAAAGGCGTATCTCATCGGCAATAGTATAGAGCACCGTCTTTACGCACTCGCTTACCTCTTGGGCCCTCTCGCCGGGATTTATTTTAAGCTCTTCCGCTTCCTTCTGGCCCAATGATAAAGAATCCGAAAGCGCTTTTGTGAGCTCGTCCCCGCCTACCTGTATACTTCGGGTAAAATACAGAATGTCGTCTGAAACTATACTTATATCGGTCCCTTTCGCGCCTATATTAATAATGGCGGCCACTTCATCCTTTTTGCGCCCGGCCATAGTCAAAAATACGTTCACGCCGGCAAGGGACGCCACGTCTATAACATTAACTGATAAACCGGCCTTATTAATAACTTCCAACCTTTCATTAATAACATCTTTCTTTGCCGCTATGAGAAGCACCAGCATCTTATTATCCGCTAAATGCGGAATAATAAGCTGGTGGTCTATTATTATGTCATTCACGCTAAAGGGTATATATTTTTCGGCTTCAAAAATTATCGCGTTTTTAAGCTCGTCTTCGCTCATGCGCGGCAATTCTATAAAACGCACCACCACGGATGAGCCGGATATCGCAACATTGACATCCTTATTAGGCGCTATCTTGGCCATAGAGACCGATTCGCTTATCGCTTCCAAAAGGCTTTCCGTAGAATTCGCCTTCTTCACCCTTGCATAGCCCATATTCTTTATCCGAAAGATATCCTTTTCTTGAGCAAGCTCCACCGTCTTGACGGAATAGGAGCCGATATCTATGCCGATATGATCCTTGCCTGTTTTAATAAATGCGCTGAATAGACCCATCCCTCACCTTAAATGATTTTGACTTACTCGGAACCCGGATATGAATTTTGCGGCAAGATGATGCTGGGAATGGAGAGAAAATATCCTTTAATTCTCTTATAAAAAATTTTATAATGAGTGCACCCTTAGAAAACGTATCTCTATTTATTTCCACGCTTATGCCGTGTTTAAGAACGTTATAAAAAATTATTGCGCTAATATGTGACCTTCTACGCTGCAACTAGCCTGTGGATAGGTGCCTATCGCGCTTATTGTGTAAACCCCGTGGGCCGGGCACTCGGGTTTATCGTTCTTCAGGTAGACATAGATCTCGTCTTCATCGCCCGGAGCGACCGAATAACCCTCGTCAATATCATTCTCAAATACCCACCTGTCTACCGCCGCTTCTATCTGGCGCAGGTTATTCATGCAGATACCTTTTCTGCTACCGATTCGCGTTTTATAATAATTGGGTAAAGCTATGCTTGCCAAAACGCCGATGATTATAACCGCGATCATCAGCTCGACTAACGTATAACCCGCCTTATTTTTTACCGTTAACATCCTTTTAGCCTTCAATGCCCCGGATAAAAGTATGATTACAATAAACATTATTACTTAATAGATACCATACATGACTACTTTTGTCAAGGGATAAACCCCGTTAGATCTCTTAAAGAACGTTAGATAGCGGTGAAGACAAATTATTCATTAGAGCGTAGGGATGCATAACAGAAGTTAGAAAATGGCTTGAGGTTAGCAGGAGGTCTAACGGGATAAACTAAAAGCGATGGGGAAATACCAACCCCATCGCTTTTATACTCGCAATTAGCTGACTATTGCCAACTAACGATTACGGCAATACGTGACCATCGGCTGCTAGTGAGCATACGACATCAGTGCCGACCGCTCCGTATGTATAAACGCCGTTTGCCGGACAAGTAGGCATGCCGCCCTTAATATACGCAGCGACTCCCGCATCAACTATGGCGTCGCCTGTGGTCTTACCTGCTTCAAGGGCCCACTGTTCTTTTGCGGACTCTATCTGCCTCATATTGTTTATGCAGGCATTGGCTTGTGCCGTCTGTCTGGCTTTCACGAAGTTAGGAATAGCTATAGCCGCCAATAAACCTATAATTGCGACAACTATCATTATTTCAACGAGCGTAAAACCTTTCCTATTTAGCCATAACATGTTACATCATCCTCCCTTCATTGCCTGGATGGCTCGATACAGTCCGGTGATTTGGCCGCCGCCTCTATAGGAGGTATTTATGATAACCCACTTCGGAATTGGCACCTGTTTCATCGCCTAACTTGTATCACGTACCACAGTATTATACCATACAAAACCCAAAAAATCAAGGGGGCCTACATATTAATTATCGTCGATATCTTGAATATCGGCAGGAACATACAGATAACGATGGTGCCGATTACTATGCCTAAAAAGGCAATGATCAGGGGCTCTATCATGCTTGTCAGGCCGGTGACGGCGGCATCTACCTGCGCGTCGTAGAAGTCGGCTATCTTTGAGAGCATCTTTTCAAGCTCGCCCGTTTGCTCCCCTACCGAAATCATCCTGACGACCATGGGCGGGAATACCTTACTTTTAGCAAGCGGCTCTGCTATATTCTCCCCCTCCCTTATGCTGGACCTTATACTTACCACTGCCTTTTCTATAAGCTTATTGCCCGATGTCTTGCCGACTATCTCAAGCGAGCTCAAAATGGGCACACCGCTTTTTACTAAGGTGGAGAGAGTGCGCGTAAATTTGCTGACCGCGACTTTGCGGAGAAGTATCCCGAATATGGGCATGGTAAGCGTTATGGTATCGAATCTGAGGCGCCCTTTTTCCGTATTTATGTACCGAATAAAAAGAAAAATCATAATCGCCAAAAAGCCAATGCCAAAAACGAAATATTTACGCAAAAAATCGCTTATCTCAATCAGGACCTGTGTCGGGCGGGGTAATGCCGCGCCGAAACCGGCGAATATATCTTTAAAGACTGGTATGACTTTAACAAGGAGAATAATTGTAATAACTGCGGCCATGAAAGTTATAACCGCAGGGTATATCAATGCCGATTTTATCTTTTTCTGCAGTATGCTTGTCTTTTCCAGATAAGTCGCCACCCTGTCCAGTATCTCGTCTAACATACCGCTTGATTCGCCAGCCTTCACCATATTTACGAATAGGGTAGAGAATGTCTTCGGATATTTTGAAAGTGCCTCGGAGAGGCTTGAACCCGTCTCCACATTATCCCTCACATTCAAAATGACTTCCGAAAAAGTCTTGTTCTCCATCTGTTCGCCCAATATGTCAAGTGCGCCGACAAGGGGAATACCCGCATCTACCATAGTGGCTAGCTGCCTTGAAAATATAACCATATCATCTATGTTTATAGATTTGCGCTGAAAAAACCCGCCCTGCTGTGTTATGCTCGTCTTTGCTTCCGCAATAGAGATTATGACAAGGTCTTTTTCTCTCAGCTTGCCGATTAAAAGAGCCCTATCCGGAGCATCTAAGACCCCTGTTACGGTCTGGCCGTTTGCATTCTTCGCGACATATTTGTATAGTGCCATGTTACTCTCCCTAATCGACCTACTCTTCTGTCGTAATCCTCAGCACTTCCTCCAGCGTCGTATCGCCGTTAATAAACTTTTTAAGCGCGTTATCCCTAAGTGTGGACATACCGTGTTTAACAGCATAGTCTTTTAATTGGTCGGCCGGGACGCATTTTATAATCATGTCTCTTATAGCGTCGTCTATTATAAGGACTTCCAGCGTACCCATCCGGCCGTAGTAACCCGTATTATTGCATTTGGGGCAGCCGCGGCCCCTGAAGAACTTCTTTCCTTTCAGCTTATCCATTTCTGCCTTATTAATCCATATTCTCTCCAGTACGGCCATAGGTATATCTGCTTCTTCTTTGCAGTGCGGACATATGCGCCTGCATAACCTCTGCGCGGCCGTAAGGACGATGCTTGAAGCAACGAGAAACGGCTCTACCCCCATATCGATCAATCGCGTAATAGCGCCGGGCGCGTCGTTAGTATGCAAAGTGCTCAGCACAAGTTCGCCCGTCAAAGACGCCTTAATGGCTATGTCCGCCGTTTCGAAATCCCTTATTTCTCCCACCATTATAATATCCGGACTCTGCCTTAGAAGCCCTCTTAAGCCCGCCGAAAAAGTAAGTCCAATATCGGCGTTGACAGGGATCTGCGTAATACCTTCGACCTGATATTCCACGGGGTCTTCGACTGTTATAATATTCTTCTCCGGCGTGTTAAGTTTGTTAAGTATAGAATAAAGAGTCGTGGATTTGCCGCATCCCGTCGGCCCCGTGAGAAGCAGCATGCCATAAGGCCTCTTGAGGCCCTCTTCAAACCTTTCGAGTTCTTCTTTAAGGAAACCCAATTTATCAAGTCCGACGCCCAAGCTGCTTTTGTCAAGGGCTCTCAACACCACCTTACTTCCGTAGGAGACGGGGAGGACGGAGACCCTGAAATCCACTTCTCTTCCTTCAAGGCGTATCTTAAATCTCCCGTCCTGAGGAATCCGGGACTCGGTTATATCCAGTCTTGACATTATCTTCAATCTGGCCAATACGGCATTTTGATTCTTCTTGGGAAGCGTCAGGGCATTATGAAGCGCGCCGTCGATCCTGTACCGTATCCGCAATTCGTGCTCGCACGGTTCTATATGGATATCGCTCGCGCGTTTTTTCAACGCCTCCGCCAGCATAAGATCCACCATTTTGACTATAGGCGCTTTTTTGCTCTCTTCGGTAAGACGGGATATATCTATATCTTCGTGCTCTATTACTTCTAACTCTTCTTCCTTTTCTTTGGCCTCCTCCAATATCTGCGACATTTCCGTACCCGCGCCGCCATAATAAATATTTATCGCTTCCCTTATGTCGCTCTCTGTGGCAAGCACCGGATCGATGTCAAACTTGGTAAGCATTTTTATGTCGTCTATAGCGAATATATTGAGCGGGTCGCTCATTGCCAAAGTAAGGGTATTGCCCAATATTGCCACGGGAAGAAGATAATATTGTTTTGCGATCCGTTCGGGTATGAGTTTTATGACATCGGGATTGATCTTATATCTCGCGAGATTCATCGGCGGGATATTGAGCTCGCGGCTCAGTATTATCATAAGGTCTTTTTGGGTAATGAAGCCTTCTTTTACCAGGACCTCGCCTATATTGGACTTCTCCTTCTTTTGCATTTTAAGCGCCTTGTCAAGCTGCTCTTTGGTGATGAGCTTGCTGTCCAGGAGTACTTCCACTAGTCTGTCTTTAAGCGATTTTGCCATTTGTTACACCGTATCCATGTCCTGGTCGCCGGTCGTCAGCCTTAAGACTTCTTCCCATGTAGTAATGCCGGCCAGTACTTTCTTGAGGCCGTTCTCTCTTAAAGTAACCATACCCTCTTGCCGCGCCGCATCTTTTATCTGATATTCCTGGGCCCTACTTGCTATCAATGTCTTTATTTTGGGGGTCAGGACGAGCGTCTCCATAAGGCCCACCCTTCCTTTATATCCGGTATTGACGCAATTCTTGCATCCTTTTCCGCGGTAAAATAGTGGCGTCCCGCTTACCTGAATATTGCATCTCTCTATTGCGGCCTTATCTATTTTGTATTCTTCTTTACAGTTTGGGCATATTTTTCTTGCGAGGCGCTGAGCCCCGACAAGTACCACGGAAGACGTTATTAAAAAAGGTTCCACTCCCATATTCACAAGTCTGATAACCGCCCCCGGCGCAGTCGTCGTATGGAGGGTGCTTAAGACCAAATGGCCCGTAAGCGCCGATTTGATGGCAATATCAGCGGTATCAAAATCCCTTATCTCCCCCACCATTATTACGTCGGGATCCTGCCTTAAGATGCTTCTTAAGGATTTCGCGAAGGTCAGGCCTATTTCCGGCCGTATTGATACCTGGTTTATCCCATACAGATCGTATTCCACCGGGTCTTCTACCGTCACTATATTCTTTTCCGGTGAATCGATATTTTTTAATATAGAATAAAGGGTGGTCGTTTTGCCGCAACCCGTAGGCCCGCAAACTAATATCATGCCGTGAGGCCTCTCGGCTTCTCTTTTTAAATCATTGAGTGGTGCCTCTTCAAAGCCGAGCTTATTCACATCAAGCATCGCTTGGCTTTTGTCAAGGATCCTCATGGCTGCCTTTTCGCCTTCGCTCGATGGAAGGACGGATATTCTGAAATCCACTTCTCTATTCTGTATCCTTATTTTAAATCTCCCGTCCTGCGGCAAACGGCGCTCCGAGATATTAAGATTTGACATGACCTTTAATCTTGATACGATGGCTTCGTGCATGGACCGCGGCGGATTCCTTGCCTCTTTAAGCATGCCGTCTACGCGATACCTCACCCGCAAAACCCGCTCCATGGGCTCTATTAATACATCGCTCGCCCTCATCTTTACCGCCTCGGAAAGAAGCAGATTTGTCATTGCGACGACGGGTGTCTCCTGGGTCATCCTGACTAGGTCGGTAGAATCCGCTTTTTGCGCTTCGGCGCCTTCTTCCACCATTTCTACCTTGCCGACCTTATCCATGCCCTCCATGATCTCTTCTATCGCTTCGTGCGCACTTTCGCCGTAATATTGGTCGATGGCTTCGTCCATATCCTTATCAGTAGTAATAAGTATGCCTACCTGAAAACCGGTAAGCGTTTTTATTTCATCTATTGCGAATATATTCAGCGGATCGGACATTGCCACCGTAAGAAGGTTGCCCATTCTGGAAATCGGGAGCATCTTGTAACGGTATGCGAATTTACGCGGGACTAACTGTATTAACGACGGGTCCACTTTGTAGCGGGAGAGGTTTATCGGAGGGATGCCCAGCTCCTCTGAGAGCACGACCATGAGGTCTTTTCTGTCGACAAGGCCGTTATTGATTAAAATATCGCTGAGCTTGCCGCCTTTTTCCCTCTGCATTCCGATCGCTTCTTTGAGCTTTTCGGCGGTAATAAGCCCCTTCTCAAGCAATATCTTATTAAGGCGTTCTTTTAATGACAGGGCCATTTTTTAGCGTTTAGCGGATGGCGTTTAGCGTTTAGTTTCCTATGCGCTAAACGCTCTACGCTATACGCTAATCCATTTATTTCTTGCGATAGTACTTATCGATTGCATTTTTGATATCGGTCGTCGTGCTGACAAATATCTGCACCTTTGAGCCCGATATCATCTCTATATCCTCTATCGCCTGCGTATTAAGAGGGTTTGCCATTGCTATAGTAAGTGTATCGCCTATTTTATCCACACCTATAAGGCAATATTGCTTTGCAACGTTTTCCGGTATCATGCCTACAATCCTAGTCTCTATTTCATAACTGACTAAAGGTAAATAAGGAAAACCATACTGAACCGTAATGGCTTGGGCTATCTGTTCTTCCGTGGTGCACCCCATACTCACAAGTATATCGCCCAAGAGCCCGCCTTTTTCCTTCTGTATCTTAAGGGCCTTCTCCAATCCTTCCTTAGTTATTATGCCCCTCTCCATGAGAAGGTCTCCCAATTGTTTTGATATTACTCTTTTTCCTGGCAGCATAATATCCTTAGCGCCTTCCTCTTATTTTTTGAACAGCCTTCCAAGGTCTTCAGTGTCAAGCGTCCTTGCAAAGCATTCCTCGTAACTTACAAGGCCGTTCTTATGTAATTCGTACAATGATTGGTTCATTGTGCGCATGCCTTCTTTTAGTCCGGTCTGTATACTGGAATACATCTGATGAACCTTCGATTCTCTTATTAGAGAACGAACGGCAGGCGTTATTACCAGAACCTCCGTAGCGAGCACCCTTCCGAACAGCGTCTTTTTTGGCACCAATTGCTGCGAAAGTACACCCAAAAGCACAAAAGAGAGCTGTGTGCGTATCTGCTGCTGCTGATGAGACGGAAAGACGTCTATAATCCTATTGATCGTCTGAATGCTGTCGGATGTATGTAATGTCGCGAATACAAGATGGCCTGTTTCAGCTATTATGAGCGCTGCTTCTATCGTCTCGAGATCTCTCATTTCGCCTATGAGTATAACATCCGGATCCTGGCGAAGGACATGTTTAAGGGCAGAGCCGAATGAATGAGTATCGTAATGTACCTCTCTTTGGTCTATTATCGCCTTTTTATTGCTATGCACAAATTCTATCGGGTCCTCTACCGTCACTATGTGGCAATCGCGCTCTTTGTTTATAAAATCTATCATGGATGCCAAAGAGGTGGATTTTCCATGACCTGTAGCGCCGGTAACAAGTACGAGCCCTTTAGGTTTTCTGCAAAAAGACGTGACAACATCAACCGGAAGGCCGCATTCCTCAAAACTCATTATCTCGTAAGGTATCATCCTTATAGCGACTCCCACGCCCCCCCTCTGAAGAAACACATTTACCCTGAACCTTCCTTTTTTAGAAATTTCAAATGAAAGGTCGAGTTCTTTATTTTTTTCAAAAATAGCTATCTGCTCTTTTGAGAGTATGCTGTAGGCAAGATTTTTCGTGTCTTCAGGATATAGAATATCGTTCGTTGCATTTACCAATCTCTCGTCTATTCTCAGTTTGGGCGACGAATTTACAGAGAGGTGCAGGTCGGATGCCCCTTTTGCGATCAATATTTCAAGAAGCGCGTTCATATCTGCTTTCATTGGGTCTCCTGTTTGGTGTCGGGGACACCTTCCTTTTGAAATAGCCTCGCTATAGAACGGAAAATGTCCCCCTCTTGTCTCATGCCGCCATCTTTAGTCTTTTGGTTCATCGCAAGCGCTTTAAATGATTCTATTCTTACCTTGCGTTTTGGCCATTGACACTCCTCGGGCGGCTTTTCTAATTAACTCGGCAGCGCTCATTCCGTCTATGGGGTTTTCGCTCACCCCGCCCTTACAGTCAGGCGCCTTATCTTTTCGCTTTCCAGTTCCATATTCTCCACGTCTCTTCTGACATCTTCGGCGATCTTATATGCCTCGCGCTTATTCTTTTCGGGCAGCAAAAGCGCAAAGGAATCTCCGGAAAGGCGGGCAGCCCTTCCTATTTCTGTAGCATGCTTATTGAAAGCTGATGCCAATTTTTTGAGCGCCCTTTCCGTGGCCAATTCCCCGTTTTCTGTTCTGAATTTGCCAAAGTCGTCTATATTGAAAACTATATAAGAACATGGCCGCTGGTAAATAACGGCCCTTTTTATCTCTTCCTCAAGGCGCTCGGCAATATATTTTTCGTTATAGAGGCACGTAAGGTCGTCTTTTATTTCCAGCTCCTTTGCCCTTTTTGTCAGGATGCTGCTTTCATAGGCGATTGCGGCCTGCTTGGTAAATATCTTGAGGACGTCCGCGTCATCTTCCTTAAATTCGAAACCTTCGGCGTCGTTTCCTATCAAAATTAACCCCACCGCCTTTTTACGCGATATTACGGGGAGCGCCGCGAAATTCTTTATATTATTTTCCTCCTGAAAATCCTGCACCCCTCTTGAGGGTTTTATTTTACTGTCGGAATAAACCGGCATGCCGCTAATGAGGGCGCTTCCCAAAAGGTCCTTACCGACTTTTATCTCAAGACGACGGAGATTGTCGTTTGAAACATTGGCGGAGGCGTTGATCTCAAAGGTTGTGGGATCGTTCGGCTTCTGAAGAAAAAGGACTGCGTATCCCGCATCAATTATATGGGATATTTTATCAGTGATGAGGTCCATAATATCCGCGAGTTCCGCAAAACTGGAAATATGTTCACCTATTTGAAGAAGGCTGGAGAGCGCAAGGACTTTTTTGTGGATCTCGGTATTTATCAGTTTTGTTTTTTCGCCGTAAAGTTTTAACTCCTCTATCTTTCCTCTTATGTTAAGCGTAATCTCGTTAATGGAACGGCCGAGGTCCCCTATTTCGTCTTCGGTGCGTATCTCTAGCTTGTGACTTACATCGCCGGCGGCAATACGCCGCGTCTCTATAGCCATCTCTATAACGGGTTCCACCATCTGTTTAGCCAGAAGCAATCCTAAAAAAGTGATGACCACGCAGAAGAAGAGCACCCACGAGACGCCTAGAATATCTCCTCTTGGAGGAAAGATGTAATCCCGCACTATGTACAGTGAAACTAAAAGGGGGATTATGGACATCAGGCAAAAAGCTATCAGGAGTTTATAGCGGAGGCCGCGCGGAATAAGAGACAATTTTTTAGAAAAATACATTTTGGGCTCCGGTGTTTAACTAGTTATCAGCTTCGGCAGTTTTTCTAAGTATACATTATCTTAATATAATTGTCAATATATTGATGCGCGCGGCAATATGGGCTAATGAGCGCAGGCGATAGAACTAATATCTTTGTGTGCCAGAATGCTATCTTTTATAAGGGCTTCCTTACTTATACCTGAACTTATATGGTCCCAGGCAAGAGGCTCAGAATAGCTGCGCTCCTTTAAATATGATCCCACTTCTACGCCGCATTCCTCTATGGCCGACTGCCAAATATTATTGTCAAAAATATCCTTCCAATTATCAAAACGCGCGCCTTTTTTGAATGCCGATTCGATAAGAGGTGCGAGTTGTCTATCGCCGCGGGAAAAAAGCGCTTCTAAAACACTCATATCTACGCCGTGGGTGTTCAATTTTATTTTTTTTGTCCTTATATTCCTTTGCAGGCGTGAAATTTTTCCCATCAAATCCTCCTTTGGCGTTACCGCTTCCCATTGAAAAGCCGTATGCGCTTTAGGTATAAACGAGGATATGCTCAAAACTATCTCCAAAAAACTCATCCCGCCCTTATCTCTCTGGCTCAATACTTCGTAAGCTAGCTCTGCTATCGCGTCTATGTCAGCGTCGGTTTCGCCGGGGAGGCCTATCATAAAATATAACTTTATCTTTCGCCATCCCAGTTCACGCGATCTTTTTGCGGCCGACAAAAGTTTCTCAATATCAATATTTTTGTTTATAAACTTTCGCAGCCGGGCGCTCGCGGCTTCCGGGGCAAATGTAAGGCCTGTCTTTTTTATCTTTTGTATAATTGAAGGCAGGCTCTCTATGCTATCTTCGACGCGCAGCGAAGGAAGCGATATACTTACCCCTCTGGACTTAAAGCGCGATACCAATTTAGCCGCCAAGTCTGTTATGCCGGGGTAATCGCCCGTAGAAAGCGAGAGGAGCGATATTTCATCATGGCCCGTAAAAGAATACGTCTTACTGCATATTTCTAATATCGAATCCTTTGAGCGCAGCCTTACAGGCGAATAGATCATGGTCGCCTGGCAAAACCTGCAGCGGTGCGGGCATCCGCGCATTATCTCAAGGCTTATGCGGTCGTGCACTAAAGGAATATATGAAACTATCTGCCTGGCGGGATAGAAACATTTCTCCAGGTCTTTTGACGTCCTCTTTCTTATGGAAAGCGGGGTATCCTTCTCAATCGGGATAAGCTCCGAAAATCTTCCTTCTTTGTAGGACGCCTTGTAAAAACTCGGAATGTATACTCCTTCTATTCCGGCAAATTCCTTCAAGAGGTCCTTCCTCGCGGTTTTCCCCGCTTTCTTTGCGGCAATATACTTTTCTGCTATTTCCAAAACCGCTTCTTCGCCGTCGCCTATCAAAAAGAGGTCTATGAAATCCGCCATCGGTTCGGGATTAAATGCTGACGGGCCTCCGGCTATTATTAAAGGGTGGCTCTCGTTTCTATCCCGCGTTTTAAGCGGAATACCCGAGGTATCAAGCATGTTTAACAAATTCGTATAATTGAGTTCGTGCGCGAGGGAAAAACCGACTATATCAAATTCCGATAAGGGCTTATTATTCTCAAGGCTGCAAAGAGGCAGGTTCTTGCTCCTCAACAACTTTTCCATATCGCGCCACGGCGCAAACGCCCTTTCGCACAAAATATTATCTCTGGTATTGAGAAGGTGATATAAGATCTTGATGCCGAGATGGCTCATTCCTATGTCATAAATATCCGGAAAAGCCAGAGCCACTTTCAAATCGGCGCTTTTCCAGTCTTTGACTATAGAATTAATTTCGCCGCCGATATACCTCGCCGGCCGTTCCACGTATTGCAATAATTCTTCGTATTTTTTATCCATAAAATTTGTCCATTTTAAGGGGACGTTTCCTTTTACTGCAACTCATTACGCACTAAGGAATTACAAAATGCCATTTTCCGGTTTTACCTATTAAGGAACTAAAAACTGCAGCAAAAATTGTAGAAATCGAGCTTTTGCAATTCATTGCGTCGCAACGCGTTAGGACAAAGGGAAACGTCCCCTTTTCTATTGCTAAAACAGCGTGCGGTGCATATCAATATTTATGACTAGCGCGATGGCGATAAAATTCATAATAAGGCTTGAACCGCCGTAACTTATAAACGGCAGCGGTATGCCCACCACCGGCATGAGGCCGACAGCCATCCCGATATTTATCACCACCTGCAGGCATATCATTACGCAGACGCCGACAGCGACGAGCCTGCCGTACATGTCGTTCGTCGAGAACGCGATATTGAGCGCCCTCTTCACTATCAGAAGATACAGCAGTATCAGCGCAAGCGCCCCCAAAAATCCCCACTCCTCCCCTATGACGGAAAATATGAAGTCCGTGTGCCTTTCCGGAAGGAAGTTGAGCTGGTTCTGCGTTCCGGACAGCCAGCCCTTTCCGATCAAGCCGCCAGAACCTATCGCTATCTTCGATTGTATTATCGTGTAACCCGCCCCGAGAG
>JAZDNG010000016.1:0-6489 GCA_043800065.1 Candidatus Omnitrophota bacterium | reverse complement strand
AGATATAATTGTTACGCCGGATTTCCCGGGAGACTGTGGCGGGACTTCTTTTTAAGATGGCCGCGATATCGTGGCGGCTTAGGCCTTGGGCTAACCCAAGGGAGATTTCTTCTCGTTCATTCATAGTTAACCTGTGATATATTAACATACGCAACACTCCTTTCTTCTGGTGTATTATACCAGATTAAAGTGTTGCACTAGGATCTTGATTCTGCTCACTCGCTCAGAAAAAACACCGGATTCCTTTTTTAAAGCAGCATTAGTGCCATAATAATGGTGATACCTCTCCGAGCGAATAAAATTTTAGCCTCAGAGGCCTCGCCGCGGAGGGCTCGGCACTTCCTCGGCCATTTCGGCCTCGGTCGCCAGCCAAAAATCGGTTTCTAAAAGGGGGCTTGCTGTTCGCCGAAGGCGATTTCGCCGACCTGTCAATGACACGTAGGAGGCGAAATGAGGCGGCACGGCAGTGCCAGCCGAGTTCAAGCGCTCCCGATTTTTGGCGCCAGCGAGAGGCGTTAAGAAATTTTACCTGAGCTCGGAGAGTATCACTATTATTATGGAGACAACCACAAAGTTGGCAGTATTTAATGGAGCTCGGAGAATGTCAAAATGGCGGGTTTTACAGCACCAGGGCGTGGCGGCGGACGTCGCAGGGGAGCATCCCTTTCCACTTCTTCTGGAATATGGCGCTATTTTTGTTATACAATTTGAGGTCGTTCGGGACAAGGTTTTTATAGAAATCGGAGCGCCGCGTGGTTCCGCCGTTTCCTACGTGAAATGCCAAGACATTAACGGCGACATTTCTATAGCCGGCTTTTATGCTTGCAAGAGAAAAGTCCATATCATAGAAATGCATCATGCCGTATACTTCGTCCAATACTCCCGTCTTTTCGATCAGGCTTTTTGTAAAGACGAAACATAGGCCGTCTATGACAGCAACATCTGCTACGGTCTCTTTCATCGGCGGATTGAGCCCTATGCTTAGGAGATTGTGCTTTAGCGTCTCTTCGTCACAGCCAGCGTCTTTGCGAATATATTGACGCCCGGCCAGGCATGCTATACCAATTTTGGGGTCCTCTTCCATTATAGATATTATCTTTCCGAGCCAACCCCGCTCAAATATTACTGCATCATTATGCATCTGACATATATAGTCATATCTGGCGGCCCGAATCCCCTGATTTATCGCGAGTATCGGCCCGAGATTGGTGTCATTCGGAATATATTTCAGGTCAATTTCTTTTGCAAGTTCTGCGCAATACTCCTTTGTACCGTCGGTAGAGCCGTTATCCACTATGACCAATTCATAAGGCGTGTCGGTATTTTTGCGTATATAATCAACCGAGATCCGCGTAAAACCTAAAAGATTACAAACCGGTATGACTATGCTCGTCCCCTTTTGCGCAATACTATTCATTTAAGCTTTTCCCATTATTATATACTGCTCCGTTAATAAGTGTGCGGCGCGTTTTCCGAAGATTTTACCAAGAAATTTCTTAACGCGCGACGCTCGCATGTATCTCTTCTCATCCAATATCACATACCCCGCATCGGAAAACATTTTCCTCATCCCTTCAATGGTAAAGAACCTCAGATGCGACCTGTCCAGTATGCCCGAATCCTTATAATCCCACCTGTCCTTAAGGAGACCCTTTACAACGCTGTAATGCGATATATTTGGCATACTCGCTATGCACAATCCGCCATTTTTTAGGAATCTTTTATGCTCTTTTAATAACTTCCAAGGATCCTTAAGATGCTCGAGTATCTCTCCGTAAACTATGCAATCAAAATAACCGTTTTCAAATGGCAGCTTCACATTTTCGGCGTCACCGGCTATCACAGTATCCAGGTTCTTTTTAGCGGCCTCTGCGGCATTCGGTTCGGCCTCAAGTCCCGCTACTTCGACGGAGCCCCTTATTTCCTTAATACGCTTGCCCATCAGCCCGAAACCGCAGCCCACATCAAGTATGCGCTTTGCGCTTTCGGGTATCAGCGCGATAATATCTTCTCTTTCATTTCCGTAATAACCGTCGTTATCCATATCTCCTTGCTACATATAAGTCGCTTTAAACCACTCTATAGTTTTTGCAAGCCCTTCTTCCAATTTTATCGTCGGGTTCCAACTTAAAAGCATTCTCGCCAGCGTTATTTCGGGCTGACGGGTTTTCGGGTCATCTATGGGAAGAGATTCAAAGATTATTTTGCTCTTTGACTTCGTTAAATCTATTATGACATTCGCGAGCTCCAGTATCGTCATCTCCTCGGGGCTTCCGATGTTTACCGGAGTATTGACGCTTGAATTCATAAGCCGGTATACCCCTTCTATAAGATCAGAAATATAGCAGAAGCTGCGGGTCTGTTTTCCGTCGCCGAATACAGTTATAGGCTTATTATTCAGCGCCTCTTCTATAAATGCCGGTATGGCGCGGCCGTCCACTTTCCTCATCCTCGGCCCGTAGGTATTAAATATCCTGACTATCTTAGTATCCAGATCGTGCGTCCTGTGATATGCCATGGTTATGGCTTCGGCAAAGCGCTTGCTTTCGTCGTAGACTCCGCGCGGGCCGACATTGTTGACATTGCCCCAATAGCTTTCGGGTTGGGGATGCACTGCCGGGTCGCCGTAGATCTCGCTTGTCGATGCAAGGAGAAATTTCGCTCCCTTCTCTTTTGCTACTCCCAGCGCATTATGCGTTCCCAAAGAGCCTACTTTTAATGTCTGGATAGGAAGTTTTAAATAATCTACGGGGCTTGCGGGAGAAGCAAAATGCAATACGTAATCGATGCGGCCTTTTAAGTCGATATATTTCGTGACATCATGCTCTACAAATTCAAAATGCTTATTCTTCGAAAGATGCGATATATTTCCCATGACGCCTGTTATGAGATTATCCATACAAATTATTTCAAAATCGTGCTCCAGCAAAAAAGTTGAAAGGTGCGATCCTATGAATCCTGCTCCGCCGGTTAAAAGTACTCTCTTCTTCATCTTTTCTTCTCCGTATCCAGTCTAAACCAGTCCAGCGTCCTCTTAAGCCCCTCTTCAAAATTAATCTCAGGCTTAAAACCGAGTATAGATTTAATCTTAGATATATCGGCCAAGGTCCTGAACACGTCTCCCTGCCGTACCGGGCCAAATTTCGGCTTAATCTGTTTCCCCATTATCCTGTTGAGCGTATCTACCAAGCTTAAAATCGTATTATCGCTGCCGCAGGCGACGTTGAAGATTTCGCATTTGATGCCAGACGTGGTTGCTGCTAAAATGTTGGCGTAGACGACGTTGTCAACATAGGTAAAGTCGCGGGATTGCTTACCGGTGCCGTGGATGGGCGGCTGTTCGTCGTTAAGCATGCAAGTGATAAATTTGGGTATTACCACAGCGTATTCGTCATCAAGAGATTGTTTTGGGCCAAATACATTAAAATAGCGTAGGTTTACTGTTTCAAGGCCGTAGTTTTCGCTGAATACACGGCTGTAATATTCTCCGGCGAGTTTCGTCAGTGCGTATGGCGAAATAAGTAAAGGAATATCGGCTTCTTTTTCGGGAAATTTCACCGCGTCACCATAGACAGAACTTGAAGACGCTATGACCACCCTCTTTATCTTGTTCTTCAGCGCCGCTTCAAGGATATTGACTGTACCGTCTATATTGACTGCGTTGTATTCGTGAGGCATGGTCATTGATTTTGGGACGCTTCGGAGAGCGGCCTGGTGAAGGACGTAATCGATGCCGGCGCAAGCCTGTGAGCAAGTTTGGTAGTCCCTAATATCACCGCGTACAAGTTCGAAGTTAGTTGAGATTGCTTCGCCCCTTTGGGGCTCGCAATGACAGGGGCTAAGATTGCTTCCTGCTTCGGCTTTGCCTCGCAGTCGCAATGACAGGGCAAAATTCAAATTTTCTTCCTTGCCGCTTGAGAAATTGTCCAAAATGCGGACAAAGTGGCCTCTTTTCACCAATTCTTCGACTATGTTTGAACCTATGAATCCAGCGCCGCCGGTTACAAGATATTTTTCCATTTTACGCTCAAAGTACCAATATATTTTTGTTTTTTATGCCTCTTGCCGCAAAGGCATTTCTTGCGTCAAAGACAAGTTTCGCGTTATGCTGTATCTTTTTATAATCAAAGCTTGTGTGGTCTGTAGCGAGTACGACACAATCTTGTTTTTTAATAAAGCTGCTTCGTAATGGCGCTGACTTAAACGGTTTTGAATCCAGCTTGATACGCGAGGCATGTGGATCCGAATACGTGACGATAGCGCCCTTTTCCAAAAAGATTTTCATTATTTCCAAAGACGGCGATTCCCTCAGGTCATCCACATCTTTTTTGTAGGCGGCGCCCAAAACCAGCACTTTACTCCCCATGACCGCTTTTCCCCGATCGTTAAGCGCGTTCATAACGCACTGCACGACATACCGTGGCATATCTGAGTTCACATGATCCGCCAGCTCTATAAATTTAGCGTCAAAACCGTAAAGCTTTGCCTTCCACGAAAGATAAAGAGGATCAATATTAATGCAGTGGCCGCCGATACCGGGCCCGGGATAAAAAGGCATAAAGCCGAAAGGTTTTGTCTTTGCGGCATTTATAACCTCCCACACATTTATATGCATCCTTTCGCACATCCGGGCGAGTTCGTTGACCAGGCCTATGTTAACACTTCTGAATGTATTCTCAAGAAGCTTTGTCATCTCCGCTACTTTACTGGAAGAGACAGGTATCACCTCGTCCACTATCTGATTATAAAGGAGTTTTGCGGCCAAAGTTGAATCCCTTGTTACGCCGCCGACTACTTTAGGGATATTGTTTGTGGTGTATATTCGATTGCTGGGATCTACTCTTTCCGGAGAAAACGCCAAAAGAAATTCGCGGTCAATTTTATAATTTTTCTCTTCGAATTTGGGCAGCAATATTTCCTCGGTCGTCCCGGGATAAGTCGTGCTCTCCAATATATAAAGTTGATTTCTCCGCCTATTTTTCATTATTCCCGCGATAGCCGAAACTATAAACGACACGTCGGGTTCTCTGGTCTTTCCAAGAGGCGTAGGCACGCATATCACTACGACGTCCAGCTTTTTTACCACTTTATAGTCGTCAGTAGCGTTCAAAAGCCCGCTCGACACAAGCCTCTCAACCTTTTCCGATGGGACGTCTATTATATAGGACTCTCCTTTTTTTATAGAACTCACCTTCTTTGGGCCGGTGTCTATTCCGAAGACCTCAAATCCTTCCTCGGCAAAGGCCACCGCGAGAGGCAGGCCGACATAACCCAATCCTACAATACCTATTTTTGCCGTCTTATTTTCTATTTTATTTTTTAAAATTTTGTACATGGTCTTTTGCCTCTTTCTTTAAACCCCGTTAGAGATAGGTTGCCTTTAGGCAACCGTTTCTCGTATCTGCGGGGCTTATCTCTAACGGGGTAAATCTACCAAAAGATACCCTTCTAAAGCGGCCTCCCAACTTCTGGGGGTCCTGCCCAGAAACGCGGCATATTTATCTATGTCCAATATCGACACCTTGGGCCTTCTGGCGGGCCTGTCAAGCTCCAACGAGGTGATCGGCGTTATCTTTGCATCTTGCTTTCTTCCGAGCCGCAAAATCTCCTCGGCATATTTATACCACGAGCAGCTGCCGCTATTTGAAAAATGGTACACTCCTCCGGCAACATGGCCTTCGCAAGGCACAGCCATCAACTTAATAAGGGCATTGCATAGATCCAGCGTATAAGTGGGCGAGCCAAATTGGTCCACGACGATTTTGAGTTCTTCCTTTCTCTCTGCTTTGTCCAGTATAATATCTACAAAATTTTTCCCGTATTTTCCGAAAAGCCAGCTGGTCCTAACTATAAAGTACTTATCGAGCTCTTTTCTTATAAAGGTCTCGCCTTTTAATTTGGATAATCCGTAGGTATTTACGGGGTGCGGTATATCGTCTTCCTTGTAGGGGCTCGTTTTATCTCCGTCAAAAACAAAATCGCTGCTTATATAAATTAGGGCGCTCTTTGCCTCTTTCGCGCCTAATGCTATATTATGAGTCCCCTCGGCATTTATCTTCATCGCCTTTTCCTGGTCAAGCTCGCAGCCGTCGACATCGGTCCAGGCCGCTGTGTGGATTATAATATCCGGCCTCAGTTCTTTTATCATACGGATAGTAGCAGGGCCGTCGGTTATATCGCATTTTAAAAATCTCTTTCCGTCATGCCGAAAATTTTTCTTCTCTTCAAGATCAGTGCAGTAGACATCATAGAAATCATTTATGGAAGAGACCATATCCATGCCCAACATCCCGCTAGAACCCGTAATAAGTACTCTCTCCTTGTCCATAATCATATCTGTCTTAGGTGTTGTCATTGCGGGTATAATACTCAAAAAGTGTTGCTGTTAAAAGTTGTAACTATTTGTATTTCTAGTATGATAGAGCTATTTATTATGTAGTTTATTCAACCGTTCGAATGAATGAGGTGTTTATAATGCGTAAAAAAGAT
>JAZDNG010000034.1:0-2850 GCA_043800065.1 Candidatus Omnitrophota bacterium | reverse complement strand
AAATCCCTTAAACGATCCGGAGAATATTCCGTCTTTTTCTATTGCCTCAATAGTATATTCTGAGCAGGAGGGATAAAACCTGCAACATCGTATGTTCATGTGCGACAAATACTTACGATAAAATCTTAGGGCCCAAATTACGGCGCTCTTTAAATATTTCATAGTAAAATCCCTGCTTCTTTTGCCAGAGCCAAAAAGACACGGCCGATCTCTTTTGACAAGAACTTCTTCTCCGGGCCTTTCCTTACGATCACTACCATATCAAAGGCCGGTTTAAAGATCTGTTTATTTTTTCTGTAGACTTCGCGAAAAGACCTGCGGATGCGGTTACGAATGCAGGCTCGCCTTACATTCGCGGAACTTATCGAAAACCCCATACGGCTGCAGGCTAAATCGTTGGGCATCACCGACAGAATAAAGCCGCCTTTTCTAAAGGACCTGCCTTTCTTATATACCGCCCTGAATTCTCTTGACTTTAAAATATGCTCTTTTTTCCTAAAAGTCTCGTCGGAAATCATACGGTAAGCTTATGGCGGCCCTTCCTCCTTCGCCTCTTTAAAACTTCCCTCCCCCACCGGTCCTTCATTCTTTTCCTGAAACCGTGGGTCCTCTTTCTCTTGATATTAGATTTGGGTTTTAGGCCGTATTTCATTTTGGCTTCCTCTCTTTTGCTGTTTCGATGTTGTTAGATTATATCATAAACCCCCGCCCAGTCAATCATTTAATTGCGGGACGTATAATATTTTGTGTATATCCGTGAAGAGTTTTACGGGGCCTGCCACGACTACGCCTTTTTTCCTATGCGAGGCTGTGTCCGACTCTTGCACGTAACACCAGTCGATCGTGATAAGCCCCACCCCGTACCGCCTCTTATACGAAAAAAGGCGTAGTCGTGTCACCCATAAAACTCTTTTCCCCGCTCACAAGTAAAATATTTTACGCCCCTTAATGTCAATTTTCCTTGCAATGTGGCCTATACTTTTATATAATGGCGCATATTATGCTAGCGCTAACGGCTAAACCCCATTGTGCACAACATGTGCATAACTTGTTATTTTGTGTGGGACCGGGTTAATCTTATTGTGGATAACTATAGATTGGCGGGCAAATGAGCGATTCCAGCGGCGTCTGGGCAAAAGCACTCGATATTATCAGAAAGGAGCTTGATAATGAGCAGACGCTCAATATCTGGTTCAGCCCCATCAAGTGCTCTTCGTGCACGTCGGAGAAATTGGTCCTGGAAGTGCCGAATAAGTTTTTCCAGGACTGGTTGTTGAATAGATATATGGATGTCCTGAATTCCGGCGTCAGGAAAGCTTGCGGCGCGGAAATCAAGATAGAGTTTGTGCTCGGCACCGACGAGCCGGCCGGCGCGGAAATCGAGACGGCAAAGAAAGAGGAAACGAAAAAAGAGGCCAAGGGCTTCTGGCCGTTTTCGAAACAGGCCCCGGCCCACGCCAGAGAGCTTGGGCTCGACCCTAAATATACCTTCGATAGTTTCGTCATCGGGTCATCTAACCGCTTTGCCCATGCCGCGTCTATGGCGGTTTCTGATTCTCCGGCTAAGGCTTACAACCCTCTCTTTATATACGGCGGTACGGGGCTCGGGAAGACGCATCTTATGCACGCCATAGGGGACCGCGTCCTCGCGAAGGCCCCAAAGACAAAAGTCTTATATATTTCGAGCGAGGACTTCACCAACCAGATGATAAGCGCTATCCAAAACCGCTCGATGGTAAAGTTCAGGGAGAAGTACCGCAGCGTTGATATTCTTCTGATAGATGATGTGCATTTCATCGCCGGCAAAGACTCCACACAGGAAGAGTTCTTCCACACTTTTAACACTTTATACGACGCGCATAAACAGATCGTGGTGACGAGCGACCGCCCCCCGAAGGAGATAAACAGGCTGGAGGAACGGCTCGTCTCCAGGTTCTTATACGGGCTTGTAACGGATGTCCAGCCGCCCGACTTTGAGACGAGAATAGCCATATTGAAGAGGAAGTCGGAGATAGCGGCGCTGACTCTCCCCGAGGATGTCTTTTATTTTCTCGCGGAAAAGGTCAAGACCAATATCAGGGAGCTGGAGGGCGCACTTATACGCGTGGTGGCCTATTCAAAACTTATAGGAAAAGATGTTTCTGTGAATCTTGCCAAAGAAGTATTGAAGGATATGATCATAGAAGGCGAGAAAAAGATCACCATAGATCTTATACAGAAGAAGGTGAGTGAGTATTTCGATATAAAACTTTCTGATATGAGGGCGAAGAAGCGCTCGAAGGCCATAGCATATCCGCGCCAGGTAGCGATGTATCTCGCCAGGCAGCTTACCGATTACTCACTTCCGGAGATAGGGGATCAGTTTGGGGGCCGTGACCATACCACGGTGATGCATGCCTGTACTAAGGTGGAGGGTGACCTGAAGGGTAAGGACGGTTTTAGGGTTTTGCTTGGGCGATTGATAGAAAGCATTAAAGGATAGGGGCGTGCCCTGTTTACCGTGTTGATAAGTTTTTTGGTTTTGGGCGGCGGTCGGTTTTTGTAACGTGTTGTCGTGTAAATAATTAACGGATTATACACTTATCCACAGGCATTACTACGGCTATTGCTGTTTCTTAATTTAGTATAATAATAGAAGGGAGAATGGCGGGGATGAAATTCACTGCACCTAAGGAGGTATTATTAAAAGGCATACAGAGCGTGCAAACGGTGATAGATTCTAAAGCGGTACAACCGATACTATCACACATATTAATAAAAGCTGCGACAGATAACCTGGTCTTAACGGCGACTGATTTCAACGTAGGGATAATAACCGCAATACCCGTAAAACCGGCGATTGTGGGAGCG
>JAZDNG010000030.1:0-14763 GCA_043800065.1 Candidatus Omnitrophota bacterium | reverse complement strand
GGCAGCGCGCCCGGAAGGCCAAGGCACACGGGGCACGTTTGGCTGTTCGGCGCTTCGCCGAAGACGGTGCCGCAGGAACAGAACGCCTTTGTCTTTGTTGACAGCTGAAGATGGACCTCAAGCCCTATGTAAACATCGTATTTCATAATACCGGCTTCCTTTTATGAAAATCCGTACTCCGCTCAAAGGCGTGCGCCGTTTTGAAGATCGTCTCTTCTCCAAACGCCTTTGCAAGTATCTGAAGGCCTATCGGCAGCCCGCTTTCGGTAAAGCCGCAAGGTATCGATATACCCGGTATTCCCGCCAAATTGGCCGGGATAGTATAAACGTCCGAAAGATACATGCTGATAGGGTCGCCTGTCTTTTCTCCTATCTTGAATGCTGCCGTGGGGGACGTAGGAGTAATTATGAAATCGCACTCTTTAAAAGCCTTCTCAAAATCTTCTCTTATCTTCGTCCTGACTCTAAGCGCCTTAAGATAATAAGCATCGTAATAACCGCTGCTAAGAACGTAAGTACCCAGCATGATGCGCCGTTTAGCTTCATCCCCGAATCCCTCTGACCTCGTATCTTTGTACATATCTATGATATTTTTAGCGCCTTTTCGCCTATGGCCGTATTGGACGCCATCAAAACGCGCGAGATTTGAACTTGCCTCCGCAGTGGCAATTATGTAATAGGTGCTGACTGCGTATTTCGTGTGCGGAAGACTTATGTCCATTATCTTTACGCCAAGTTTTTTGAAAACATTTATAGCCTCTCTTACGCTATTCCTCACTTCCTTATCTAATCCCTCTACAAAATATTCCTTCGGCACTCCCGCTTTAAGCCCGTTTATGTCGCGGCCAAGTGATTCAAGATAATCTGGAACCGGCGCATTTGCAGATGTGGAATCTTTTTCATCGTAGCCCGTTATTACATTAAGAAGCAGCGCGCAATCGGCAACATCCTTAGTTATGGGACCTATCTGATCCAGGCTTGACGCAAATGCGATGAGCCCGTAGCGCGAAACACGCCCGTAAGTCGGTTTTAATCCGACAACGCCGCATAAGGCGGCAGGCTGGCGTATGGAACCGCCCGTATCCGAACCGAGGGCTAAAATCGTCTCGTCCGCCGCTACTGCCGCGGCGGAACCGCCGCTTGAACCGCCCGGTATCCGCGTGAGGTCCCATGGATTTCTTGTGGCGCCGTAAGAGGACGTTTCGCAGGAAGAACCGAAAGCAAACTCGTCCATATTGGCTTTTCCTATTATGACGGCTCCGTCATTTTCCAATTTTTCCACTATCGTAGCGTTGTAAGGCGGATTGAATGCTTTGAGGATCTTCGAGGAACAAGTCGTCGGCTGCCCTTCTTGGCAAAGATTATCTTTTAAGACAACGGGGATGCCGCTCAGCCTACCCCCGGACTGCAATGAGAGCCTGCGCTTCAATGTTTCGGGGCTTGCTATATTGATAAGAGCTTTTACCTTTTTGTCGACAGAATCTATTCTTTTAAGGACATCATCCAGCACTTCCCGGGCATTGGCTTTCCCTGCTTTTATCATCTCCAAAAGGGCGAGTGCCGTATGTCTGTTTAGGTCCATCTAGCTTTCCTCAATAATCCTGGGAACTTTGAAAAGATTATTTTCCTTCGCCGGCGCATTCTTTAAAACGTCATCCGCGTTGAGCGATGGCTTGACAATATCGGGACGGAAAACATTCTGCATGGGCATCGGGTGGGTGGTAGGCTCTATGCTCCGGGTATCCAATTCCTTCAATTGGTCTATGTAGTCGATTATACTGCTTAATTGGCCCGTGAAATACTCTGTCTCTTTTTCGGTCAATTTAAGCCTGGCGAGAGCGGCAATATATTTTACATCGTCTTTCGTTATGGACACTTACGTCTCCGCATTTAATATAATAAAAGTATATAGACCAATATTATAATATAAAGTACCATACGATTTCACAAATGTCAACATTACTTACAGAGAGTTCGTCAAAAGGAATCCGGCCAGAATAAGGGGACGTTTCTCTTTGATATAACTATTTACAAATAAAAGAATTGCAACAAGCTATTTTCCAAATCAAATTCAATAATTAATAGAAATGAAGTGGAAAAGGTGCATTTGCAACTTATTGTATTCGAAGATGTTGCGACAAAGGGAAACGTCCCCTATGGTCACCGAGTTACGAAAGACCTTCGCCGTTCCGCCCGGGGCGGATCCGCTAAAGGCGGAAAAAAAATCGACCCCGAGCGAAGAAAAATACCGGATTCCTTTTGGATTACAGAATAAGATTTGCGATACGGGCGAAATCGGAGAGCGATAGCTCCTCTGCCCGCGCATTTTCGGATATGCCTGCTTTGCGGAGGATATTCTGGATGGCGGCTTTGGGAAGATCTTTGAAACCGGCTGCGAAGAGCGAGTTCGCAAGCATCTTTCGGCGCGACGAGAATGCCGTCTTTATTAAAGCTAATAACAGATCCGCGTTGTCGACCTGGACCGGCGCTTCCCTGCGCGGTTTCAGCAGTATAACTGCGGAATCTACCTGCGGCACGGGATAGAAAGAATTCTTTTTTATATTGAAGAGTCTTTTTACTTCTGCCTGAAAAGCCGTGAAGAGAGTCAGCGAGCCGTATGCTTTGGTTTTAGGTTCTGCTGTAAGTCTCTCGGCTACTTCCTGCTGAAGAGTCAAGAGCGCCGATTCTATGCAGGCCTTATTCCGGAATAGTTTCAATATAATGGGCGTACTGACATAATATGGAAGATTCGATATGATTTTTATTTTCCCGCCCGGCGGCGAGAGTCCGGCAATATCATACTTCAGGAAGTCTTCATGCACTATAGATATGTTTTTAAAATCGCCCGCGAGTGCGTCAAGAATGGAAAATAATTTCTTATCAAACTCAACAGCGACAACTTCTTTTACCGATCTCGATATATCAAGTGTCAGCTCGCCGAGGCCCGGGCCTATCTCTAATACCGTATCACCTTTTTTGAGGTTGGCTGCCTCAATGATCTTTTTCTGTATGTTCGTATCTATTAAAAAATTCTGCCCCAGTCTCTTCTGGGGCTTGAATCCGAATTTTTTCTCTAAGGACTTAATTTCGCTTTTTGAAAGCATATCTTTTTCTGTTAACGGCCATATCTACTGCCATTTTGATAGCCATTTCCATGGAACGCGGATCCGCTTTGCCTTTTCCTGCAATATCAAATGCCGTACCGTGGTCGGGCGAAGTCCTTACAAAACCCAATCCCAAAGTAATATTTACCCCTCTGTCCCTCGCAATCATCTTTAATGGAATAAGGCCCTGGTCATGATAAAGGCATATCACGCAGTCAAACCTGCCGTGGTAGGCATCATAAAAAAGCGCATCGGCCGGATACGGCCCGCTCACTCCCTGTCTTCGGAATTTATTTACCGCCGGAGAGATTATCTTTTTTTCTTCGTCTCCGAAAATACCGCCGTCCGAGGCGTGCGGATTAAGCGCGCATACTCCTACTCGAGGGTTAGAGATCCCGAGGTCATCCTTCAGCGCTTTTAGCGTGATATTTATAGTCCGCTCTATCCCGGGCGAAGTAAGTATACGAGAGACTTTTTTTAGCCTGACATGCCGCGTGACTAAGCTTACCCTGAGAGGCCCGCCGGCAAGCATCATCACATAATCTTTTGCGCCGCTAAGAGCGGCAAGGTATTCAGTGTGCCCAGGAAATTTAAAACCGGATTTTTTGGCAGAGGATTTATTTATGGGGGCGGTGACTAAGCTATCTGCTGCCCCGGACCTTACAAGCCGAAAGGCTTCGCGTATGTACTCTATGGAAGCCCTTCCGTAATCCGCGCGCTCTTTTCCGAACGAAAATCCGCCCATCCGGACATTTTGCAGGTCAAGTACGTTTATCGACGCCGGTTTAAAAATAGACGGCATGCCGCGTCTTTGTAAAATATGATTTGCCTTTTCAAGGACCCGAAGGTCGCCGACTACTATATAGTCCGCAATTTTTTTTATGGCGGGTTTAGCTAGGGCCTGCAATATTATTTCGGCGCCTATTCCGGAGGGATCGCCCATGGTAAGCGCGACGAGCGGCTTACTTGATGGAGATATAGGCATTTTCTTTCAACTCCTTAAGCCATTTTGCAAGATTCCTCTGTATCTTTTTTTTGTAAATAGCTTCAGTTATCTCCTCTTTTGCGGAATCAAAATCCTTTGATGTTGCCGGCAGTTTCTCAGTTACCTTAAATATATGATAACCGATGGGAGTTTCCACGATCTCGGATACTTTGCCTGGTTCCAGCGCGAAGATTGTTTCGTCTATCTCTTTTATCATCTCGCCTTTCGATATAAATCCTAACCCTCCGCCGCCCTTGGCGTTCGGCCCCTCCGAATATTCCGTGGCAAGCGCTTCAAAATCCTTTCCGCTATCAATGAGTGTTTTTATTTTCTTAATTAATTCTTTGGACTTGTCATCCTGCGCTTCTTTCTTTCTGACTAACATATTGAATACTTCCGCGCTCTCCGGCTCTACAAATTCATCTATATGCTCATCGTAATACCGCCTTACCTCGCTGGGAGTAATGATGACTCTGCCACCGACTTTCTCGCGGACTATTTTTGATTTTATGATATCGTTTCTCAGCGACTCTTTCATTTCGCTAAAAGAAATGTTCTGTATGGCGAGTACTTCTCTGAATTTCTCCTCCGAGCCGAATCTTTGCATGGCAATCTCTCTGATCCGGGCTTCCACTTCATCATTATCGGCCTTTATGCCTTCCTTTTTGGCCTCCGAAAGGATCAGCTTATCCTCTACAAGCTGATTTAATACCGTGTCTTCGGCTTCCATCATCTTTTCTTCGAGGTTTCTTCCGGTATACTCTTTCTGATATTCCTCGTATACGGGATAGAGGTATTGCGCCACTTCGCGCTGGGTTATCACTTCGCCGTTTACAACGCCGACTATTTTATCTACCACCACCGAATGGGCGTACTCGGCGGCTGCAAACAGAAATAAAGTCATAACACATATGGTTTTTATATAAAATATTTTTTTCATATTATTGGTTATTCGCTCTTCCTTGAATCTGCTCCAATCGGCGCTTCCGGAGGATTCTTGGTATCTTTAGCATCTTTCTTAATCTCTTCGTCCAAAAGTTTTTCATTTATGACTATCTTGGCGTTACTGCGCACGTCCGTCATCATCTTATCTAAGAGCGCCTTCTTTTTCTCGCGCTCCAGCTCTTTCTTTATCATATCTCCTACCGTTGCAAATTCCTGTACTTCGGGATTCTTCTTGTCCGTAAGAATGATGACATGATAACCGAACTGGGTTCTTACTACATCCCCCACTTCGCCGACTTTAAGCTTATAGCATTCCTCCTCAAATTCCGGCACAAGCTGCCCCCTTGAGAAATATCCGATATCCCCGCCTATCTTCGCCGTCGCGTCTTTCGACTTTTCCCGTGCCAGCTCGTCAAACGACGCGCCCTGAGCCAATTTTTGTTTTATCGCATTGGCCTCTTCGGGCGTATCAACAAGTATGTGAGAGGCGCGCCATCTCTCCGGCAGCATAAACTCTTCGCTATGTTCATCGTAATACTTCCTGGCCTCATCATCCGAGACCTTTACCTTCTTTTCTACTTCTTTCTCTACAAGCCTTGCGATAATGATCTTTTTTGTTGCCTCGGCAATAATATCCTGGGTCTCCTTGTCTTTATCCATACCCGTCTTTACCGCCTTTTTATACAGCAGTTTTTCCATAATAAGGTCGTCTAGATAATTGCGTTTCTGCGCCTTGACTATATCCTGATATTGTTTCGGCAGTTTCGTTATCCGGTCATTGAAGTTTTTGAGTGTTATACTTTCGCCGTCCACTTTGGCAAGTATGCGCTTACCCTCATTGGCGCAGCCGGCAAATGACAAAAGAAGAGCCCCTGCCAATACCCCAAACATGATCTTTTTCATCGTACTTCCTTTCTGTAAACTGTATATTAATGGTTGAAAAATTAGTATACCACGCTAAGCGCCTATTCTCAAGGTCTTTTTAAATGAGACCACAACTTACGGAGCGATAGCGTCCGCCAGAGGCAGATCAGCCTTCGGCTGAAACGTAAGTTGTATGGTCGAATTTATCCCGAGCGAAGTCGAGGGATCTCAAATAACCTTTTTATATGCGCTGACCGCGCCTTTCAGCAGCCTGCAATAAAGGTCGAAGCCTACAGAATTTATATAGCCATGCTGCTCCGACCCTAAAATATTCCCGGCGCCCCTCATTTCCAAGTCTTTCATGGCTATCCTGAATCCGGAACCGAGCTCCGTAAACTTATGTATGGTATCAAGCCGGCTTTGAGCGAGCGTCGTTTGGGAGCCTTCTTTGGACATGACCAGATACGCGTATGCCTGCCTTTTGAACCGGCCCACGCGGCCGCGCAGTTGGTATAAATCCGCAAGGCCGAACTGGTCCGCATTGTTTATGATTATCGTATTTGCGTTGGGTATATCTATGCCGGATTCTATTATTGCCGTAGATATAAGGACATCTGTATCCCCTTTTATAAATTTTAACATCGCAGACTCAAGGGCCTTGGGAGGCATTTGGCCGTGCGCTACATCAATCCTGGCGTCGCGGCACAATTTTTCCAAATGGTACGCTATCTTCTCTATCCCTCTTATCCTATTGGTAACAAAATATACCTGCCCCTTCCGGCTCACTTCGCGCTCTATGGCCTCTTTCATTACCTCCTCGTCATAACGCAAAATAGTTGTCTTGATGGGAAGTCTATCTTGAGGGGGCGTCTCCAACTGCGACATATCCTTTGCGCTCATCAAGGACATGTACAAGGTCCTTGGTATGGGCGTTGCCGTCATCGTAAGCACATCTACCATCAGTCTCATCTTTTTTAATGTCTCCTTATGCTTAACGCCAAACCTTTGCTCCTCGTCTATTATTACAAGCCCCAGGTCCTTAAAACCCACGTCCAAAGATAAAAGACGGTGCGTACCTATGACTATATCTATTTTGCCGTCTTTAAGTAACTGGAGAATCCGCTTCTGTTCGGATTCGACATTAAACCTGCTTAGCATGGCGATCGATACGGGATATTTCTTCATTCTGCCTGTAAAAGTATTATAATGCTGCTCTGCCAATATCGTAGTCGGCACCAACATAGCCACCTGCTTATTATCCATAACCGCTTTAAATGCTGCGCGAAGAGCCACTTCCGTCTTGCCGTAGCCTACGTCGCCGCATATCAGGCGGTCCATCGGCTTCGGCTTTTCCATGTCTCTTTTTACTTCCTCCGCCGCTTTCGCCTGGTCCGGCGTCTCTTTAAACGGAAAATTTCCTTCTAATTCCTTCTGCCAGTCCGCATCCTTTGAAAACTGAAACCCTTCCATCGCCTCTCTTTTTACGGCAAGCTCAAGCAGTTCGAGGGCAAGATTATTTATTCCTTTTTGGGCAGCGAGCTTAGTCCTCTTCCAAAGCTTGCCTCCCAATCTGTGGATAGTGGGCTTCTTTTCAAAACCTATATATTTCTGGACTAAATTTATGTCCGAAAACGGCACATAAAGTTTATCGCCTTCGGCATATTCAATGACTATATTGTCCGTAATCTTCGCACCTTGCTTATGCCTTTCCACGCCTTTATATACGCCTATGCCGTGCTCTACGTGCACGACCCTGTTACCGGGCTCTATGTCAACAAAACTGTCTATGGGCGAGCGCTCCGAAAGCTCTACAGCCTTTGATCTTATCGTCTTTTTGTGTACCCCCTTTAAGGGGAGTATAATTACGGCGTTATGCTCCTCTATCGCGCGCCCGGTTCCAATATCGTAACTTCTTATTTTTTCTATGGTATCATTTTTTAATTCGAGGCGTATAGGATCTGTAAACGTAACCGGGAATATAGACACCACTTCGCCGTGCCGGCTGAAATCGCCACACTCGGCCACCCTCTGGACATGCTCATAGCCATAGTGATAAAGCTCGGCGAGCAGTTCTTCCAAATCCAGCTTCTCATTCTTGTAGATTTTTATAGATTCAAACATTTGAGTTACTCTTTTGGAAAATGTCTTTTAAACGGATTAAAATGAAGGATTTATCTAAATAGATTACATGCTTTCAGGGCTGGTCACGCCTAAAAGCCTGAGCCCGTTGGCAATGACAGTCTGGATAGCAAGGCACAAAAAGAGTTTCGCCCTTGTTTCGCGTCGATCGTCAGTAACTATCCGATGCCTATTATAATAGCTGTGGAATGAAGAGGCGACTTCTTCAAGATACGCCAAAAGCGGAAATACCTCAAGCGTTTTGGCGCATGTTTCTATGATCAGCGGAAAATATCCGAGCGTCTTTATGACATCCAGCTCATCCTTGCCCCTAAGGTATTCTTTGTCAACAGGTCCTTTAGCCGCGGATCTCAGAGTATTTTTATACTCAAGAAGGCTCGAGATCCTCGCGTGGGCATATTGTATATAGTACACGGGGTTATCCATGGAATGTTTTTTTGCCAATTCCATGTCGAAGTCAAGATGCGAATCCTTTTTTCTTCTAAGGAAAAAGAAACGCGCCGCGTCAAATCCTGCCTCTTCCCTCAATTCGCGCAATGTCATAAATTCGCCGGCTCTTGTGGACATCTGTACGGCTTTTCCGTTTCTGTATAAAGTACTTAGCTGTATAATGAGCGGATAGAAGCACTCGTCTTTCCGGCCCATAGCCCTGACGGCCGCCTTCATCCTGGGGATATATCCATGGTGGTCAGGCCCCCAAATATCAATAAGGCGCTCGAAGCCCCTCTTAAATTTATGCATATGGTAGGCTATGTCAGGCGCGAGGTAGGTGTACTCTCCGGTACTTTTTATGATCACTCTATCCTTATCGTCGCCCAAATCCGTCGATTTGAACCAGAGCGCGCCGCCTTTTTCGTAGATAAGGCATTTTTTGGACAAAAAATTTATCGCGTTCTTTATCCTATTGGACTGGCCCAGCTTCTTTTGACTATACCACACGTCAAACTTTACGTTAAATTTTCCAAGGTCATCTTTTATGTCAGCCAAAAGCCATTTACAACCAAAATCCTTAAAAAATTCCAAAGATTCTTTTTTGATGAAGCGAGTACCGTATTTTTCTTTAATCGCCGCGGTTATATCCTTTATGTAAGAGCCCTGATATCCTTCGGCGGGGAATTCTGCCGTAATGGCGTATGATTCCAGGTAGCGGGCGCGGATGGATTGGGCCAATATATTCATCTGGTTGCCTTCGTCATTTACGTAATATTCGCGGGTCATCCTGTAGCCGGCGAATGCCAGTATATTGGCCAAGCTATCGCCGAATGCCGCCTGCCGTCCGTGCGCAATAGTGAGGGGCCCCGTCGGGTTGGCGCTTACGAACTCGATATCTACCCTCATCCCGCGGCCAAGGTCGATACTGCCGTATCTCGTCTTTTTTAGGGATATGTATTCTAATGTCTCTAAAAGATGACTTTCGGAAAACCAGAAATTTATAAAACCAGGCGGTTTTGACTCCACCTTCTCTATGGTGTCCTTCAAATCGGATTTTTTAAGGGATGTGTTTATTCTTTCGGAAAGAAGCGCGGCGTAATCGGCGGGATTTTTCTTTGCGTACTTTGCCAGCTGCAATGCGACGTTTGTGGACAGGTCTCCATGGTGCTTATCGCGCGGGCCTTCAAGTTCTATGTCCGGAATATGCGCGCCGTTCGGGAGGCTAAGCTTGACAAGCCCTTCGCGTTCCATGTCCTTTATGCATGCGGCAATTAAGCCTTTAAGATTCTTTTCGAACTTGGCTGAGATCATTGCGGGTGAAGGTTCCTGCGCGGCGAATCGTGCCAGAGTTTATCCAATTTGTAAAAGTCCCTTGTCTGGCTGTGAAAGACATGAACCACTACATCGCCGTAATCAAGCAAGATCCAGCGCGCATCGCCCGAGCCTTCTCTGTGCCATATCCTGCAATGATTAAGGAAGAGCTCTTTCTCTATATTGTCAGCTATAGCCTCTATCTGCGTAGTGGACTCACCGCTGGCCAATATAAAATAATCTGAGATAGCAGGCAACTTCCTGAGATCCAGCAACACGATATCCCGGGCCTTCTTAGCCAAAGCTGCGTTTTGCGTAACTGTGATCTTCTTATTGGTTGAAATATTCTTCAATCCTAAATTATTCGACCTTCATTATTACGTACATGCCCGTACCGCAATCTGTGCAACGGCCCTTCATGGCCGGTCTTCCGTTCTTCATTTTGATCTTCTTTGTTTCCTTCATCTCTTTTTTTGACTTGCACTTTACGCAATATCCCTTATCAGCCATTCTTTCCTCCTTAAATGAGCACATAACTTATGGATCTTGGATACAATCTACAGCGACATAAGTTATAAGTGCGAATTTATCCCGAGTCCCGCCGTGGCGGGACGAGGGATCTTAATTTAAATCAGGTTATCACAAAAAAATATAATCGTCAAGACTATTTATATAATCCTTTGTCTTTGATAAATTTTCTGACCGCTTCCGGAACCAATTGCTTTATGGAGAGAGATTTCTTCACGCGCTTTCTTATTACGGAAGAAGATATATCTAAAAGTGGCGCATTTAGCACTGTCATACCGCGCTTTGTTCCGCGCATAGGAAAACCCGGCCTTTTTGCCACTACAAAATATGTAAGCTTCAGTAACTTTTTGCTCTCTTTCCAGGTTTTTAGCTCTTTTAGTGAATCGGAGCCCGTTAGAAAGAAAAACCGGGCGGACGCGCCGTATATTTTTTTAAGCTCGCGCAATGTATCGACGGAATATGAGATGCCGTTTCTGTCTAATTCTATGGTCGAGATCTCAAATAAAGGATTGTTCCGGCACGCTAATGCGGCCATTTTATATCGAAGGCTGGGATTGTTATCTTTTAACGTTTTATGGGGAGGTAAAAGCGCGGGTATAAATATGACCTTGTCAAGCTCAAGCTGGCGGGCTGCTTCCCTCGCCAATGCAATATGCCCCAGATGAGGCGGGTTAAACGTCCCGCCCAGAATGCCTATGCGTATTTTTTTCTTCATATATTGGAGGAAAGTGCGCTATGCTCTGACTTGGCCGTTTCCTAATATTATATATTTGTAGGTGGTGAGCTCTTCCAGTCCCATCGGGCCGCGCGCATGCAGCTTGCCCGTGCTTATTCCTATTTCCGCGCCCATGCCAAACTCATAACCGTCGGTAAATCTGGTAGAGGCATTGACATAAACGCAGGCCGAGTTTACGCGCGCCAAAAACTCTGTGGCATTTCGGTAGTCATCGGTAACGATCGCTTCCGAATGGCCTGAGCCGTATTTATTAATGTGCATTATCGCTTCATCAAGGCTCTCCACAACTTTTACGGCCAATATAAGGTCGAGGTACTCTTCATACCAATCATCTTCTGTGGCGGCCTTTACACCTTTTAATATGGCCCGTGTCTTCTTACAGCATCTTATCTCTACCCCGGCAATCTTTAAATCGCGGCTTATGCCCGGCAGAAAACGTGCGGCGACATCTGCATGGACCAAAAGCGTCTCCATTGCATTGCAAACCCCGGGCCTCTGGACCTTGGCATTCATCGCTATCTTATGCGCCATATTAAGATCCGCATCGAAATCCACATATACATGGCATACGCCTTTATAGTGTTTTATGACGGGAATCCGGGAGTTTTCCGTAATTTCTCTTATAAGGCCTTCTCCGCCTCTTGGCATAATAAGATCGATATAGTTATTGAGCTTCAAAAGCTCTTTCACGGCATTTCTATTTTTCGAAATGACAAGCTGGACCGTTTCTTTTGGTATAGATGTACCCGAGAGCGCATCCCTAAGGCATTTAAATATGGCGACATTAGAATTAAGCGCCTCACTTCCGCCCTTTAATATGACGCTATTGCCGGATTTTATGCATAAGCCTACGCAATCTGTCGTGACATTGGGCCGCGCTTCATATATTATGCCTATTACTCCTATGGGAACACGTACTTTGGCGATCAAGAGGCCGTTGGGCCTTTTTCTCGTCTGTATTATCTGGCCGACTACATCATCCAGCCTGGCTACCTCTTCTAAAGATGAGACCATAGCCCGTATCCGTTTGGCGTTAAGCGTAAGCCGGTCTATAAGGGCCGGTTTCATCTTTTTCTTTTCGGCGGCCTTTACGTCTTTTTTATTCTCGCGCAGTATATAAGAGGCGCTGAGTTTTACCTTCTTCGCCATAAGCCGTATCGCGCGATTCTTCTCCTCGGAAGAAGCGCCGCCTGAAATAGGCGCGGCTTCTTTTGCGGCCCTCGCCATCTTTAAGATCTCTTTTTTCAGTTCCATGAATTTAGACTTTCTCCAAGATAACGAGGTCATCCCTATGGATAACCTCATCCTTATATTTATAACCCAGGATCTTCTCTATATCCTTGGTGTTCGCCCCCATTATCTTATTGATATCCGACGAAGAGTAATTGGCGATACCGCGGGCAAATTCCGTATTATGCTCATCCGTTATGCCTACCGCGTCACCAGCTCCGAATTTTCCGCTCGTCCCGATAATTCCCGAGGCAAGAAGGCTTCTATTTTTCTTTATAAGCACTTCTTTTGCGCCATTATCCACTTTTACCGTGCCGGCGGGTTTCAGTGAATAGGCTATCCAGCGCTTCCTCGCCCCTATCCTCGGCTGTTTAGATACGAAGACCGTCCCTACTTCCTCTCCGGAAAAATAATCCAGAAGTATGTTTTTCTTTTTTCCGTTTAATATAACGCATTCTATGCCGGCATTTGTGACTATTTTTGCCGCCTGTAATTTGCTGGCCATACCTCCGACTCCAAACTTGCTTGCCTCATCGATTACAAGGCTCTCTATCTCGTCGGTTATGGCATCGACTCTGCGCATGACGCTCTTTTTCGTCTTATCCTTCTGGTCTATTTTGTAAAGGCCGTCTACGTCGGACATTATTATAAGTTTATCGGCTCCGATAAGGCTCGCTACAAGGCTTGAAAGGCGGTCATTATCGCCGAATTTTATCTCTTCCGTCGATACGGTATCATTTTCGTTTATTATAGGGATAACAATATCCTGCGCCAATAATGCTAACAGCGTATTTCTAGCGTTGAGATAGCGCTCTCTATCGTTTATGTCATCCTGCGTAAGCAATACCTGCGCAACGAGAAGGTCAACCTGCCTAAAAGCCTCGTCATATTTTTTCATCATTTCCGCCTGGCCTATTGCGGCGCACGCCTGCACATCCGGCAATGACTCGGGGCGCGCGCCGAGCTTAAGGACCTTTATACCAGCGGCTATAGCCCCCGAAGATACTAATATTACGGCAAGGCCAATTTTTCGTACGGCTGCTACCTGTTCGGCTATATCCTTGATGCGGTCTTCATCAATACCGCCCGAATCTTTTGCCAAAACAGAGCTCCCTATCTTTACGACACAAATATGATCTTTCTTTTTGTTATTTTCCATTTTAGTACCCGCTTATTTCCGTCATCCTTGGTAATTTTCGCAGTTCCTTTACAGCTGTCTTCAGTAGATCCTCGAGGCCTTCCCCCGTAAGCGCCGATATCTGATATATCTTTTTGCCGCGGGCAGCTTTAAAGTGCTTGAGATTTTTTTTTGCCTCATCCATATCCATCTTATTGGCAACTACTATCTGATTCTTTTTCTTCAGGTACTCACTATGCTGAGTGAGCTCGTTATTCAGTTTGACGAAATCGTCATTGGGATCTCTGCCGTCAATCGATGCCATGTCGATAAGGTGCAAAAGTATTCTTGTTCGCTCTATATGGCGAAGAAATCTGTCACCGAGGCCCCTGCCAAGATGAGCGCCTTCTATGAGTCCCGGAAGATCTGCGATGACAAAACTAAATTCGCCCACACGGGCAACGCCCAATATCGGACTTTTTGTAGTAAACGGAAAATTTGCTATTCTGGGTCTGGCGTGGGTTATTTTGGATAAAAGGGTCGATTTTCCGGCATTGGGATAACCTATGATTCCGATATCGGCGACAAGCTTAAGCTCCAAATAGAGCTCCTTCTCTTCGCCCGTTTCGCCGGGGGTGGCATCTCGTCTTACGCTGTTACCTTTGCCGCCGGCGCCACCTTTTGCTATTATTACTTTTTCGCCAGCCTCTTTAAGATCGCGTAAAACTAAAGTTGTTCCTTTGTCTCTTATTACAGTACCGGGAGGGACGCGCAGAATCTGATCTCCGCCGTCCTCGCCCGTCTTATTGTTTGAACCGCCGTGTTTACCGGGGGAGGCCTTGAAATGTTTGTTATACTTAAACTCGACAAGGGTATTTCTATTATTATCGGCTACTAGGACTATGTTGCCGCCTTCTCCGCCGTTGCCGCCGGTCGGCCGGCCGTAGCGCTTGCCGCGCACCTTTTCAAAGCTCCGGCAGCCGTCTCCGCCCGCACCCGCCTTTACGTATATCCAGGCCTCGTCAATAAACCCCGTTAGACCTCCAACTGACTTTGAACCACTTTTCGAACTTTTGTCTTGCATATCCATGTCTTACTGAATGCCAATGTCTCTACCGTAAACTGTGCGGTCTAAGAGGTCTAAACGGGGTAAACATTATTTTACGATTATATTAATGACGCGGTTCGGCCTGAAGTCCACCATACCTGACTTAAGGGCAAAAATGGTATCGTCAGAACCTATGCCGACATTCATGCCGGGCTTAAATTTTGTACCGCGCTGCCTGATAATTATGCTGCCGGCCGTCACCAATTGACCATGAAAAAGCTTTACGCCCAGACGCTGGGAATTGCTGTCGCGGCCGTTGCGCGA
>JAZDNG010000019.1:0-18403 GCA_043800065.1 Candidatus Omnitrophota bacterium | reverse complement strand
ATACGGTCAAGTTAACCCAGAGATTAGAAGATAATGAGTTTGTTTTGGCCGTCTCTGACTTTAAAAATGTTTTGTGTTCGTTCATCAAACACTTTTTAGGCCTCATACCAGCCTATGAGGCGGCTTAGGCAACAGACTCTTAATCAATGAGTTACAACAAAGGGAAACGTCCCCTTTTGGGGTCGTCCTCTTTTATGATGAGGGAATAAATGAATATCGTCAGACTTGGAAAAATGAAAATAGGCGAAGGCAATCCCGCCGTTTTAATAGCCGGGCCGTGCGTTATTGAAGACGAAAAAAGCACAATGCGCCACGCCGAGCGCCTTAAGAAGATTACCGAGAAAGCGAAGATGCCTTTTATATTTAAATCGAGCTACGACAAGGCAAACAGGACATCAATTAAATCTTACAGAGGCCCCGGCATAGATAAAGGCCTTAAGATACTGAAGAAGGTGAAGGATTCGCTCGGCGTATTTATCCTGAGCGACGTGCATACGGAAGAAGAGGCTAAAAGAGCAGGCGAGGTCCTCGATATTTTGCAGATACCGGCGCTTCTTTCAAGGCAGACTAATCTTATAGTTGCGGCAGCAAAGACGAAAAGAATAGTGAATATAAAAAAGGGGCAGTTTCTCTCGCCATGGGACATGAAGCGCTCCATAGAAAAAGTCCGGTCTGCGGGCAATAATAAAGTGATAATCACAGAACGCGGTACGACATTCGGATACAATAACCTTGTGAGCGATTTTCGCTCCATTTTGATAATGCGGGAGTTCGGGGTGCCGGTTATTTATGACGCGAGCCATTCGGTGCAGCTGCCGGGATCACTTGGGAAGGCAAGCGGCGGAGAGAGGCGCTTTATAGAGCCGCTTATTTATGCTGCTGTATCCGTCGGCGCCGACGGCATATTTGTAGAAGTACACGAAGCGCCGGACAAGGCTCCCTGCGACGGCCCGAATATGCTTCCTTTGGCTGAATTGCCGGCGATACTTGAAAAAATGAAAAAAATAGAGAAGGTAATATGATGAGTATTAACAAAGCGAAGGAAGTTTTAAAGATAGAAGCAAAAGCCATACAAGACCTCATAAAAAGGATAGATTCAAATTTTGCGAAGGCGGTAAAAATCATTCTGAAGACAAAAGGCCACGTGATAGTGACCGGCATGGGAAAACCCGGATTTATAGCGCAGAAGATATCCGCGACTTTCTCATCAACGGGGACGCCGAGCCTTTATTTGCATCCCGCAGAGGCGCTGCACGGCGACCTTGGCAGAGTTACGAAAAACGACTGCCTTATAGCTATATCCAATAGCGGCGAGACAGAGGAGATAATAAGTTTACTGCCGATCGTGAAGCGGATAGGAGCCACGCTTATTGCGATGGTCGGCAATGTGTCTTCCACGCTCGCGAGAAACGCGGACTGTATCCTGGATGTCGGCATAAATAAAGAGGCGTGCCCGCTCGGGCTTGCTCCTACTACGAGCACGACCGTTATGCTCGCGATGGGCGATGCGCTTTCTGTGGCGGTGCAGGCGAAAAAAGGTTTCAAGATAGAACATTTCGCGCTCTACCATCCCGGAGGCAATTTGGGCAAGCGCCTCCTTTTGAGGGTGAAAGATATAATGCGAAAGGGTGATGCTAATCCCGTGGCGCGTGAGGACGAGCTGGTGAGAGACATTTTATTGAAGATAACGCGCGCCCGCGCAGGTTCAGCGAGCATTGTTGATAAAAGCGGCATATTGCGGGGTATATTTACCGATGGCGACCTTAGGCGCCAGTTAAGGGCGAAAGGCGATATTACACGCAAGAGAGTAAAAGAGGTAATGACAAAGAATCCCGTGACTGTGGAAGAAGAGGCCATGGCCATTGACGCCCTTCGAATATTACAGTCCAAAAAGATAGACGAAATGCCGGTGATCGACCGCAAGGGCCGGCCCGCAGGACTATTGGACGTGCAGGATTTGCTAAAAGCCGGATTGGTTTAAAAGAGATAAGTCGTGGAAAATGACAGTTTGTAACTGCATATTAAATAAGAGGTTAGAACAAAGGGAAACGTCCCCTTAATATGAAAGGGAAACGTCCCCTTAATATGATGATAAACGAAAAAGCGAAAAAGATTAAACTACTTGTAATGGATGTGGACGGTGTCCTGACAGACGGCCGCATAATATACACAAATTCAGGAGATGAGCTCAAATTCTTTGACGTAACTGACGGCATGGGCCTGTCTCTATTTAAGAGGGCCGGCCTTAAAACCGCTATACTTACCGCCAAAAAGTCACAGATTGTGGCAAAAAGAGCAAAAACCCTCAATATCGACAAATCCTACCAAAATGCCGTACGCAAGGCCGATGCATACGGGAAGATATTGTCCGATTTTAAAGTCATTCCCGAAGAGGTATGTTTCATCGGCGATGATCTTGTGGATCTGCCGGTTTTAAGAAAGGTCGGGCTTGCCGTAGCGGTACCGAATGCTGTGCCCGAAGTCCTTGAGGCCGCCCATTACGTTACCGCAAAATGGGGCGGACGCGGCGCAGTGCGTGAGATTATAGAGATTATCCTGAAGGCCCAGGGAAAGTGGCAGGAATTAATGAAAAGGTACGTTTAATTTCCCTCCAGACTTGACTAAACCCAAAAAATCAGATATAATCGCTTAATAATATAATTAGCGGAATTATGTATGCCTAATAAGGAAAAAAGGTTACGGAAAATCATATTTTTTGCACTTTTAGCCGCTTGTGTCTTTACGGCTTCTTCTTTACGCGCTCAACCGCCTATACCTACAGCGGCCGAAGAGGGCAGCGCTATCTTAAAACAAAAACCCTTCCAGGGTTTTAAACCCCAGCCCAAAGTCGAAATAGAAGACGAAGAAAAGAAAGTAACAGTCCCCGAGGCCGAATCCACAAAGAAATTTCTCATCGAACATATGAATGTGGAAGGCAATACCATATTTCCCGAAAAGCGTATTAAAGAGATCACGCAAACCTATGAAAACAGGGAGTTGTCGCTAAATGACCTTATAGAGGCGGCCGATAAGATAAGCGCTCTTTACACGCAAGAAGGCTATATAACCTCACAGGCATATGTCCCGCCGCAGACGATAGCAGACAATACCGTCACCATAAAAGTCCTTGAAGGCAAATACGGCAATATCAATATAGAGGGCGTCCAGAATTCAAACGAGTCCATAATAAAGAGGCGTATCAATAACGACAGGGGCGATATTTTCGATTACAATGATTTAAGAGACGACCTCTTATATCTAAACCAGAGCCCCGATAGAATTGTGCGGGCCGTACTTTACCGTGGGTCGCTTCCGGGTACAAGCGACATAAGTATAAAAGTAAAGGACAGGCCGCCGGTGCACCCGTTCCTCAGTTTAGATAATACCGGCAATAAGACAACGGGTAACTGGCGTTTTACCGTTGGACTTGAGGACAATTCGCTCTTGGGATGGGACGATAGATTCTTCGGCCGTTTCATAAGATCCGATACTTTTAATTTCTACGGCTGGATAGGCGACTATACTATACCCGTTAACGAATCCGGTACAAAGCTGGGGATTTCCGCCAGCTATTTTGAGTCAAAGATAGGCGGGGAGGATCTAAGGCTTTACGGCATAAGAAGCTGGGCCGGAACGGTATCGCCTTTTATGGCGCATCCCATTTTTAATCTTGTTTATAAATCCGGCACACTAGGCGGCACCGTGGACGGCGGCCTCGATATAAAAGAGGCGAAGACAAAGGTAACGGGAGAGCTTAATTCCCGCGATAAGCTCAGAGTAATGAGAGGCGCTTTTACGCTTGATGAGAGCGACGCCGTCGGGAGGACACAGTTCCGCAACGAACTGAATCTATCGTTTGCTAATTTTATCGGATCTATGGGCGAGCATGTCGGGCATCCGTCGAGAGACGGCGGCGGCGCAAACTTTGTAAGATATAATTATTCGTTTTCGCGCATAAATGCCATGCCGTTTTCTACATATCTACTTTTAAGCGCGGCAGGGCAGGCATCTAATACAGCCCTTTTGAGTTCCGAACAATACCGTATCGGCGGTATGTATACGGTGAGGGGCTACGGCGAAGGCGACGCGTTGGGCGATTACGGCAACAATGCGAGCATAGAATTGCGTTATCCGTTTTATTTTATTCCGGACAGCTTCCACATCGAGGGCGTGCATCCGAGGCGCGTCCTTCAGGGCACGATATTTGCCGACTGGGGCTTTGCGCACTTTCGTTCGCCGTCTCCGGCGCCAAGGCATAACCATAATTTCATAGGCGTAGGTTTCGGTGGAAGGGCGAATCTTATGAACTGCCTCTCCGGCCGCTATGACGTTGCCTGGCCTGTCGGCGATGCCTCCTCTTACGGCAGAAGCCCGAGGGCGCATGTGTATTTCAGCTTTGAGGAGCCGTCACTCGCCGAGTATGAGCAGATGCTGGAGGAGATGATGTATACGCGCATAGAAGACAAAATGGCGCAGATAAAGCACGAGGCGCCGTCGGCGGAGATGAAAGATTCTTTTGAGGCGGCTCAGGCGCTCGAAAAGGAAGGCCGTTACGAAGAGGCAAAGGAACTATATGCTGAAGTCATAGAGATACGCGACCAGATGATCACCGGCGCCCAGGTGGATATAAAAGATATTATCCAAAAGGAAGAAGAGGCGCAAATGACGTTTGAGCAGGCGGTGAAATACCAGAAAGAAGGAGATTGGCAAAAGGCAAAAGAAGCGTATACGAAGGTGCTTGAACTGGCGTGGAGCCACACAGGAAATCCTGAGGAAGCGGCGGCGATTAAGGCCTTTGAAGAGGCCGAGAAATATGATAAGGCAGGGGATCTCGAAAGGGCCGGAGAGGCGTATCAGAGGGCGCTGGAGCTCGCACGGTAGGGCGGGCTGTAGTCATTGCGAGGCTGGCGGAGCCAGCCGAAGCAATCTCAATAAATATGAATGAAAAGCAAGGCCATGTTTATTTAATGACCAACAAGGGCAACACGGTTCTTTACACAGGTGTTACAAGCGATTTACGTAAAAGAGTATATGAACACAGGCATAAGATGGTAGAGGGATTCACCAAAAAATACAATGTCGACAAGTTGGTATATTATGAAGTATTTGACGACATTGAAACCGCTATTGTAAGAGAAAAACAGATTAAAGCTGGTTCTAGAAAGAAAAAGATAGATTTGATAAACAGCTTAAATTCTGAATTTACGGACCTATATGAAAAACTCTGAGATTGCCACGCGCCACTTCGTGGCGCTCGCAATGACTACATTAATCATTCTTCTATTTATCGGTACCTCCCACGCCGAATTCTACCGCTACAACATCGATGAACTGGCGCGCAAGGCAAAGGTACGCATCAAAGAGATTGAGAAAAAGATATGGGATGAGCAGGCCGCGGATAAACTGCAGGAGATATTTTCGGATGTAAAGATACTGTACGATCAGGCAGAGGCGCTTGTTCAGGAAAGAAAATACGAAGAGGCGATCGCCGTTTATAAAAAGATAGATAAAATGAGCCAGGCCCCCCAAATTACAAAGTGGCTGAAAAAATAGGTGTCTGCCCTGATTTTCCGGTAAAGAGAGGCTTTTTAAGGGGAGCTTAGGAAGATAACACATTGTAGCGCAATAAGTTACGTAAAATACCGCCGGTCAAAATTTGTATTTTAATATGTTATGTGTTATACTCATAGTAGGGCTAAAAGGGTAGTGAGACATGACTAAGTTAAAAAGCAATCCAATTTGGTTGGTGATTTTTTTTGCCTGCCTATTGATCGGCATTAAGGAAGTATGCGCGCTTCCTGAAGGCTATGAGATTGTGGCAGGTACCGCAGACATTGATGCCTCAGTTGCCAATCAGCTTACCATCAGGCCCTCAGATAACGCAGTCATAAATTACAATTCATTCAGCATAGCGCCAAACGAATCGGTCTATTTTTACCAGAATTCCGGAAGCTCAAATGTCCTTAACAATGTCACCGGCAGCCAGCAGTCAGTTATTGCCGGCTATCTTTATGCCAGTGGCAATATCTTCATAGTAAACCCTAACGGCATAGTTTTTGACCCAAGCGCCAATATCAATGTGGGTTCCCTCGTAGCTTCCACAATGAACATAGATACCACCGATTTCCTAAACGGCGATTTTATGTTCCAAAAACTGAACAAGGACGGCCAGATTGTAAATCAGGCAGTCATCAATGTAGGCGAAGGCGGCTTCATCGCCCTTTTAGCCCAGACCATTAAAAACGAAGGGATGCTCCAAGCCGATCAAGGCACGGTTGCCCTGGCAAGCGGGAACAAGGTCACCTTGAGCTTTGAAAACAATAAGCTCATACAAGTGGCTGTGGATGAGCCCGTAACCTCTAACCCTACAGGCGCCGCTGATGCCATATTGAACACAGGTACAATCAAGGCCGATTCAGGCAAGATTATAATTACCGCTAGCGCCGCCAGAGATGCCTTTACGAACGCTGTTAACAATGAAGGGATAATATTAGCGGGTAAGATCGCCGAGAACCCGGATGGCACTATTGCCCTGCTTGCCCCCGAAGGCGACATAGAGAATTCGGGCGTCATGTACGCCTCGGGCGACATAACCGTTGAAGCCCTTAAAGGCGATATAATAGAGCTTGCCTCAGCAAGTATAACTACGGATGTGGGCGACATAACTATAAGCTCACCCACGGGAAATATTACTGTCTCCGGCATATCATCAGGCGGTAACCTCGATATCTTAGCGCCCCAAGGCAGTATAACCCAGCTTGAAGGCACAAAGCTCGCCGTGTTGGACGGCGATCTTATGGTCGATTCGCCGAAACTGACGCTTTATGACCTTGAAGCGCGAGCGGGCCATATATTAGTAGGAAGCCGCGTGGCGCCCATAGAAATAGCCGGTCTGCCTCATTACATACATACAGCGGGCGACATAGAGATTAACACGGTTACCTCAGATGCCGGTATAACCACATTGGGGACGACACACGGAGATATATTAAGATATGCCACAACAGGCAATGTCAGCCTGGAAGCCGTGAACGGAAAAGTTACTAACATATCCGATATAGCGGTCCCGGGCGATATAGTCAAACTAATAGGAAACCAAATAGGCAGCATTGAGGAGCCATTCATAGTAAATGCAGATACGACCCATATATATAGGAATATAGGCGATATTGACATAGTCGCAGTAATCGATTTAGAAGGAGACCAGGTTACAATAGTTGGCCCGGTTGAAGGGTTCGGAGCGGTGACGTATTGTTCGCTTAAGTCTCTTACCCTGGAGGCCCAAAATGGTGGAGTGACAGACTCAGGACAGGCCATAATACCTGCCTCAACACTCACCCTAATAGGCAACAATATAGGCCATAATTCCGCGCCTGTAATAACCGACGCCGACACGCTGCGCGTGGTGAGAACCAGTGAAGATATAGTGATAGCGTTATCTTCCATCGTGGGCGAAGGTGTAACCGTAAGGGGTCCTCCCGACGGCGGCTTCGCGATTTTCTACTCTGATGATACAAATCTAAGCCTCGAAGCGCGTGATGGCGGCATCACGATACTGAGTGGTGTTGTCATTTATTCCGCAACGTCTTCCATTAATCTTGAAAGCCTTAATAAATCTCCCATAATAATTAACGGCACTATCTCCGCACCCGAAGGCACGGTCCGGCTCTGGACGTGCGGCCTGCTTGACCTTCGCCAGACAAAGGCCATAATATCGAAGGAAGGCGGTTATGCCTATAATACGGAAGACTACGTAGCCGTATCATGGGATTACGGCGCTACCACCAATAACTGGGCAGATGCGGCTAACTGGTCAGGTGACGCGGTCCCTGATACCAATGCCTACCAGGTAACTATTGATTACAGCAGCGCTACGGTTACCACAGCCACCGGTTACACTATAGGCGAACTCCTTATAGGCGAAACCAATACATGCTCCCTTACCCTTGGCAGCACTCTTACCCTGGATGACGGAGACGCCGATCTTGACGGCGACCTTACCATAGGTGCGAATGGTACCCTTGCCACCGGCGGATATACCATCTCCATAGACGGCGATTTTGTCAATTCCGGCGTGTTTACGAATGGATCAGGCATAGTAGACTTTACCAAGGCCTCCGGCACCCAGACGGTGAATCCCGGCGCGAGCGCGTTATATATAGTCAATAAGACCGGAGCCGGCACCATACAATTCGCGGCAAATACCGACATGTACAGTTTTAACGCTACAGCCGGCAGCCTCGATTTTAACGCCAAGACCATCACCACTACCGCGCAGTTTATTATCGCTCCCAGCGCCGCGATCATCACCGATGTCGACGCAATGGATGGGACGACGCTTACGGTCGGTGGATATGCGCGTTTGATCGGCACCTCAGGGACCAACCTCATATTCAGAGCCACAGCCGGATGGACATTCACGGTTACCGGCTATACCTATGCCGAGTATGTCAATGTCCAATATTGCAATGCAACAGGCGGCACTAGGGTTGACGGGACAGTGGGCTGTACGGATTCAGGCAACAATACCGCGGGCGGATGGCTCTTTGCCACAGAGGCACGCTACTGGGTAGGCAGCGCGACGACGGCTACCGCGAATTGGAATACCACGGATAGCTGGTCAACCTCATCGGGCGGCGCGAGCGGGGCGAGCGTTCCCATAGGCGGGACGGACGTTTACTTCGATAACGGCGGCAGTAAAGTCGGTGAATGTGTTATCGATACTACGGTGGTCGTGGGCAGTATTACCTGTGCCTCAACCTATACCGGAGCGGCCGCGACAGACGGCCACTTCGACGCGGCGGATAACGATAACGGTATAAGTGTTTCGCGCAATATTACGTTAGATAACAAACAGGTGTCCATGGGTGATGGGACGTGGACGGTAGGTGGGAGCTTTGACAATCTGTCCGTGGCAACCTTTAACGACGATTCCTCAACGCTTAATATGACGGGCTCATCAGTTACCATTACAGCAGCTACTGCTAATCATCTTTATAACATAATTATTGATGGAACAGTCTCTGTGGCGGCGGCTTCAACATACGTATACGCTGACTTTAATACAACTATTAATGGTACTCTTACGATACCCTCAGGAGAAAGATTTTATGCTATGGGGGCCTATCTGAGCAATGGGGATGTGTGGGTGAATGAGGGAGGAACTATAACAGGCGCGGGCAGGTTTATTTTAGCTAACCCGAATAGTGGGCATGGGTTGCTTACCCTCGCCGGTACAGTATCTGTAGACGAATTCTATTTTAGTAGGGGCGCGGCTGGCGCAGTTTTAGCGCCGGGCACATATGATTGCGATAATTTTTACTTTTACAACGATACTAGCGATAGCGCAAATTATACATTATCTAATGGAGCATATACATTTACGGGAAATGTTACGATTACAGAGGTTGCTTCCAGTAAAAGCATGACTTTCTTAAATAACACCAATGGCCCCACTATCTCCATAGCTGGTAATCTTATATTTGATATGAATAATACCGGTGGGTATGACTTTACAATAAACAACTTGGCTCAGGCAGTTGATATTACAGTGCAGGGTGATATTGAAATACAGAAAGCAGTCGGCACCGGTGATCTTATATGGACAAAAGGTACCGGCACAATTACTCTTTCCGGGGGAAGTGCTAATATAGATTTTGATGGTAATAGTGTTGAAGCTGTTGTAGTTAATTCTTCAGGAACAAAAACTCTCACCAATACAGGAATAACCACAGCCGGCCTCACGGTATCCGCCGGCACTTTTGATGCCAATGACCAGACACTCTCTATTACAGGTAATACTTTGATAGACGGCGGAACGATGAATACTGGAACAGGCGTCATAACATTCGGTGACGCCGGAGGAGACAGCGTTACCATATCCTCCGGCGCGCTCAATATAGAATCCGATGTCATAGCCACCGATATAGTAATCACAGCGGATACCTGGACCAACTCAGGCGGTACTATTACCTATAAAGGTTCCACAGGCACAATGCCTGCCAAGATTACAAGCTATTATGACCTCGTGATAAACTCAGGCGCCGCGATCTTCTCATTGAGCACGTTGAGCACCGCCGTTACAAACAACCTGACCGTGACAGCCGGCACCCTGAAAATGATAGATACATCCGAGGACGTAACCCTGACCGTAACAGGCACGACCCTTATTGATGTGGGAGCGATATTCTATATGTACGCCGAAGATTATACATTAAACCTGATTATAGGAAATACCCTGACGAACTCCGGTACATTCACCCTTCTTATTTCGCATCTCGGCGAATTAGCCATTACGGGTTCAGGCGGGGCCAAGATATTTACGGGCAATAACATAGACTTTAACGGTCAATCCGTATCTCTTACCTCTGTAGACTATGATCCCGATTTAGTATTGGACGAAGCCGGAGACAAAGTATCTCTGGGCGACTCCAATTGCTCGTTTGATGGCATATCCCTTGGTGTTGGAGGTGTAGCCTCATATTTTACCGCCGGCACCCGTAGTTTCATAGTCTCCGGTGATTTCTCCAATACCGCCACAGGCGTATTCACACAGTCAGCAAGCAGCATCGCTACTTTTAACGCTGTGGGCGCCCAGACGATAGCATCAGGAGGGGACTCCTTCTACAGCATAACAGTAGCCGACGGCACGGACCTCTCCATCGCCACAAACGATCTTACAGTAGCCGGTAACTTAACTATAGGAACAGGCGCTACATTCGATCCGGCTACCTACGCAGTTACAGGCACCGGCACGAATGTCCTTGATGTTACAGGCACAATTAAAGTAGATGCTTCTACATTCGCCGGCTCATACGTGAGCTTCGAGACAGTGACACTTAACGCCGGCTCTACAGTCAACTATTCGCTCGCAGGCACTCAGACAGTCGCGGCCATCAACTACTCCAACCTCACATTATCAGGTGCCGGCACAAAGACACTGGCCGCAGGCACTACCGGTATCGCCAATATCTTCACTACCAACGGCCTGACCGTAGATACTACTACCAATTCTACTACCGTTAACTACAATGGCGCAGCCCAGACAGTCGCGGCCATAAATTACCATCATCTTACGCTCTCCACTTCAGGCGCCAAGACACTGCAGACAGGCACTACCACCATTGGCGGCAATCTTACTTTAAGCGGAACAGTTACAGCGGACACAGTAGTCGGCCTGGCTATCAGCGGCAATCTTATTATCGGAGACGGCGCCACATTCACTGCCGCGGGTTATGCCCTGACAGTAACCGGCACGACCACTATAGGTGACGGCGCGAGCGGTAACCTAATCGTATCTTCCGCAACCGGCGCCAAGATATTCACAGGCCTTGTAACGGTCAATGCCGGCGGGGCATGGAATAACTCCGGTAATTCAACCATATCATTCAGGGGAGGCATTACCAATTCAAACACCTTCACCGCGGGATCAGGGATACAGACCTTTGAGACGAATGCGCAAGCCCTTGCCGGAACAATCGCAATCCCGAGCGTTACGGTAACAACCATCACCCTAACCAATGACGGGACACTAACTGTCACGACCGCGCTTGCAGGCACAGGCGGACTCACCAACGGCGCGACAGGAGAGCTGCATATCGACTTTACAGGCGCACTCGGCATCAGTACCTTAACAGCCACGGCAGTGGGCAACACAGTAGATTACGGTTATGCCGGAGCTCAGACAGTCGTGGCCATAAACTACTACAACCTCACCATAAGCGGCTCAGGCACAAAGACTCTGGCCGCCGCAATAGACATAGACAATGATCTTACTATTACTCAAGGAACATTAAACGGAAACGGCAAAAGTATAACGATAGCCGGCGACTGGGACAATTCAGGCACTGGGACCTACACGGCAGGTGCGGGCACAGTTATCTTTGGCGGAACCGGCGAGTCAATAATCTCCGGTTCGACTGACTTTAACAATTTAACGTCAACCACAGCCTCGAAGACGATAAAGTTTGAAGACGGCAGCACACAGATTGTGGCCGGCGTCCTTACTTTAGATGGCGGAACCGAGCTTACCCGCATAACTTTACGCGGAGAGACCGGCGGTGTGTGGCTCCTCAATAATACAGGCACCAACGTCGTCTCCTATGTAGATGTGGAAAATTCCGATGCCTCCGGCGGTACTGAAATAGATGCCACCCTAGGCAGTTTTGATGCAGGCGGCAATATTAATTGGCTCTTTGTCCCAAGGCCGACGCCCAGCGGAACCAGCCCCGCTACATTTGTTGCAGATAAGTCATTATCAGATGAATTCGACGCGATGAAAGAAAAAGATAAATGGAGGAAGTACTTACGAATACTTAGAATAGGAGCATTCGCGCTTATAGATACGACCAATCTTACTAAAGATGACCTCTACGATTTCACCATCACCCCCTACCTCATGTAAAGGGGACGTTTCCCTTTGTCCTAACCCATTGCCAATTAATAAGTTACAACACGCCATTTTCCACGCCAAACTTTCCTCAAATATTTTTAAAAAAATTGAAAGAAAACCTCCTTCTCATACGTATATATAATAAAGGGGGTAAATCATGCCAAGAGGGCCAAGAGTAATATGTAAGGATGCTATTGTTAATATAGCTTCCCGGGGTAACAATAAAAGAGTCATTTTTAAAAAGGACAAGGATTTCGAATACTTTAAGAAGCTTTTGCTTAAATATAAAAAGCGCCATGGATTTAAATTGTACCATTATTGCCTTATGAGGAACCATGCTCACCTTTTACTGAAAATATGCGACCCTAAATCTTTAGCGAAGATTATGCAGGGCATACAATTAGCCTATTTCCACTATTTTAGAAGAAGATACGGATATGTAGGCAGATTTTGGCAGGGAAGGTTTTGCAGTAAGCTCGTAGAAGACGATGATTATCTGTTGACGGCGGGTATGTACATAGAAGGAAATCCGGTAAGGGCAAAAATTGTCGAGCATCCGGAAGATTATAAGTGGAGTAGCTATAAAGTATATGCCTATGGCGCAAAGGACCCGCTGGTAGATTTGAAATCGTATTATCTTGGTTTAGGACAGGATGACACGGAAAGGAGTAAGGTCTATCAGCAATTTATGGCTGGATATCTTGAAACAAATAGCGAATTAAGTCAGAGCGGAAAATGACCGTTTGTATCTTCTTGAACAGCAACGTGTTGCAACAAAGGGAAACGTCCCATTAGTCGTCTAGGGAAACGTCCCCTTAGTCGTCTCAAGTCGTCCCTTTAGCGTGTGGACGTTAAATAGAAAAAAGTTTGATTGTTGCCCTTGACACACTACTATATATATGGTATACTAAAGTAGGCCTGAAAAGGGACGTTTTTCTGTCGGCGATATTAAAATGTTTTAAAAAGATATTTCTAAGTAGATGTTTCACCGAAAAGCAAAACTCAGCAATCATGCTAAAACAGAAAAATGAAAAACGGTGATTGGGGAAAGAGCAAGCGGGTTTTTTTTGAGTAGTATTAAAGGAGATTTAAAATCTTTTTCATGAAAATTTATAAAGCACAACAAACATAACGGCTTTATATTAAATCTTATAGTTTAGGGTGTCATAAAAAATAAAAAAGGCCCTCTCTATGAAGCCTGAAAAGACAATGACAAAAAATGAGCCGTATGGATATGGCTCAGAGCTGAGTTCGAGCGCTGAGCTAGAAGTCAGCATAATCCAGTGGCAAGGCCCTCGGTACAATGTATGGCTTAAAACAGTAGCCATGATTGTAGTGGGGGTATTTTTATGTCAGCAGGTAGTTTGGGCCGGGGATATCAAAGATATATTACCGGATAATAAGCAGGATGGCGAAACGCCGATGCAGACATTGGGCGAAACCGAGGAAGCCCAAAAGAGGCAGCAGGAATTGCTGGAAGAGCAGGCTGTAATTGAACCGGAGATTGAGAAAACGACGGAAGAAGAGACGATTGCGCCGCCGATTACGGAAGAGCCCCTGGAGCAACCCCCGGCTGTAGAGGAGCAGGAAGCTGTTACAGAAGGCGCAGCCGAAACAGCCGTTCCGGAAACCGTGAAAGAAGAAGGAGCGAAAGAAGAGGATGCGCAGGAAATAGCGGAAAAAGTATATGAAGAAATCGGAAAAGAAATTCAGAAGACAGAGCTTGAAGAGAAAGATGGAATAGGCCAAAAAATAGTAGACGCCATTATAACATTTTTAGGTAAAGTCCGTAATTCCGCCGGCGAAAATTACGCAAGATTCAGGGAGCTGTTAAATATATATAACCCCCAAATACTGGGACAAGATGGCTTTGATGCGCTTGTCTCTTACCTAAGAAATCAGGCAGGTAATATCTTTAACTGCGCCTCCTTTGCGCTGGACGCTGTGCTTGATTTCGCGAATGATGCCAGGGTCGCTGCCACCGCTATAATTCTTGACATACTAAACGGAATCTTAGTCCCAACCGCGCAAGGCATATTGAAGACCAGCCTTTTTGCTTTGCGGGAAATAGCCGCAGCGCTTAAAAATATAACACTATACGCCCTTCAAATCACGATAGACCAGTTACGCAATCTCGCCGCACCCGTAATAGCCCACATCCAGAATGTACATTACGTCGTGGTGACTAAAGTGACGGATGCGGTAGTCGAATATCTGGACAATACAGGGAGGGTATTCACCGAAAGCATCCAGAACTTCTTGAATAAATGGGACGGCATAATACTCGCGAGAGAAAAAGCCGAAGGCGCGAAGGAACTTAGCGAGGCAGAGCAGAAAAATATACGAGGCGCAGGATTTGAACCCGCGGACTTTGGATTTGCAACAGGCTCGACGGGTACGGGAACAGCCGCAGCGGATACAGCGGATGTATACGGCGACAGCGAATACTCCATCGTGTTGGAAGGCAACGATAGCGCGGATAGCGTTACATATGCGGAAAAAACAATTACGCTTACAGGGGCGGCTCAGATTAGTTTTGCATGGAAGGTGTCATCTGAATCAAACTATGACTACCTGAAGTTCTACATAGACGACGTTATGCAAGAGGATGAAATATCGGGCGAGACAAACTGGGCAGTTGTAACATATGATCTTGAGGCAGGCGAGCACATACTGCGATGGGAATATGTAAAAGACGGAAGCGTATCTTACGGCGACGATGCGGGCTGGGTAAGTGAAGTAATTATAAGCGAGGCTCCGGCATTAACCCCTTCCGATAATACCACGCTGACCTATGAGGACAGCGGCGGCAACATATACACCTTGGACTATTACGAAAATACCGATGGTAGTTTATATCGCTCAAAGTACAACGAAGCGGGAGAGCTTATCGGTTACCGGATACTTTACACAGACGGTACGGCAGAAGATTACGACGCGGATTGGAACCTTGTAGATACGGCCCAGTACGCAAGAGAAGGCGATACTGTTTCCGTAAAGTACACAGGCTATCTTACGGATGGCTCCATATTTGACTCCAATGAAGATTCAGAGGAGTTATTTGAGTTTGCAGTCGGCTCCGGCGGGGTTATAGAAGGGTTTGACGAGGCCGTGATGGGACTGATGCTTGGCGAGAAGATAACCGTCACGATACCGCCCGAAAAGGCCTACGGCACAACAGGCACAAGCGCGCTTGCCGGTGAGACACTCATATTCGATATAACGCTTGTGGAGATAAACGGCGGGGCAAATACAGTAACATACGAAGAAACACCCGAAGAGGCGGCTTTGAATGCGGCAAAAGGAGATCTTGCAAGGCTTCTTGGGCTTACTACATACGATGAGTTTGCATTGATAGGAGCTACTTCCATAGAAGCGGTTACCTGGCCTGACTCGGCACTGGGCTGGCAGGCAGATGAGAACACAATAGTAGGAGATGTGGCAGGCTATAGTATTATACTCACGTACAACGGCACAAGTTACGAATATCATACGGGAATAGATGCGGTAGCTGCCTTGGATCCTGCCGCAGCAGCCCTTATAGCCGGAGAAGTGACACTGCCCGTCGATGAAGACCTGATAAAAGCCTCAGAAGGCTCCACAATAGGCGTAATATATACAGGCTACCTCACAGACGGCACAGTATTCGACTCAAATGTCGACTCAGGGGCACTCTTCGAATTCACGGTGGGCTCCGGTCAGGCAATCGAAGGATTTGACGAAGGCGTTGTGGATATGTCACTCGGCTCCAGAAGACTTCTTATTATACCTCCCGAAAAAGCTTATGGCCTTGCAGGTGAAAGCACCAATTCATTGGCGGGCCAAACCCTGATATTCGAAGTGCAGGTTATGGAAATAAACGGCGAAAAATACAACGCCGCTATGCAGGAACCTACCGAGCAGGAAAAAGCGGATATAACCTCTCTTACCAAGGAAGAGCTGGCAAACCTTCTCGGCATACCGCTGGACAGTGAACTGTATCAGGGGATAACTTTGGAGTCCTTGAGGAAAGTATTATGGGCCGACCAGTCAATAGGCTGGCCCGCGGAACTGGCAGCAGATATATTATATACCTTCGACTTTGACGCCGGGACTTTGCTGGAAGACAGTGGTTTTACGATAGTAAGCACCGGAGATGCATACGTATCCCTGGATTCAGACACCACCTATGATTATAGCAGCTACGCAATGAGGCTTTATGGTAATGACAGCCAGGGCAGTCTTACTTATGCCGAGAAAACAGTTACTCTGGATGAAGCCGGCCAAATCAGCTTCCTGTGGAAGGTATCGTCGGAAAATAATTATGATTACTTAAAATTCTACATAGACGGAGTGGAGCAGGACGGGATTGCAGGCGATGTTGACTGGGCCGAACAGACGTATGATTTGGCCGCAGGAGAGCATACCTTAAGATGGGAATATTCCAAGGACGCGATATATACAGAAGGCGACGATTGCGGCTGGGTGGACGATATAAGCATATCTAAGAAGGCATCCGCCGTCGAAACCGAAGGCTATAAAGTAATCTTAACGTACGAGGGTAAAGACTACGAATTTCATACTACAATTAAACCGGACGAGACTACCGAACCTGAGATCGTCATAAATCCCGATACCGCAAGCGAAATAAACAACGAAAAAAATAGCGTCATATTATCGGCGGAAAATGAATTGGCGGGATTTTTCGATATACCTTCGTGGGAAACAATCTTCAGTGACGAAGGGCTCTATTATAGCATAGAGGTAAGATCCATAGAAAGAGTAAGGTGGGACAACAGCGCGCTGGGCTGGCAGGCCGATGAAAATACAACAGAAGGCGGAGTAGAAGGCTATAAAATCATCCTTATGTATAACGGCAGGACGTACGAGTATCACGCGGCGACGGACGGCGCGGCCGTCCTGGATCCTGAAGTCAAAAAAAATATACTTGCCGAAAAAGCAATACGCGACAGGGAGCTGAAGAGAAGGAGCGTCAGGCCGTCTGCCGGGAGAAGCATATTAAACGATATGCCCTCGCGCAGTTCCGATTTGGACGACACATTGGACGCGAACGGAAACGGTATTCTCGACTATCTTGAGCATTCGTTAGTGCGCCATCTTGTGGATGAAATAGATATGATCCTGGCGGACACCAAGACATCCCAAAGTGAATATGAAAAAGCCTTATACGAACAGGATAAGCGGACGCGCGAGAGAGAGTCGGCGCCGGACAATGCAGCGCCTTCGCCCAGGGAAGAGGAACCGCTGCCCGAAATTACCGGAGGAGCCCTTACAAGCGAAGAACTCGACGACGCTCAAGATAAGATAGCGTCCTACAAAAACAGCATAGAGGAGCTGCAAAATAAAGAAATAGACGCGGCTTCAAAAGAAGAAGCCCTGGAAGGCTTACTTAACGAATACGAAGCAATATTCTCAAGCTTGCCTGAGGGGCACAACTTTACACATGTTAGTTTCGAATCCCTGAGTTTTGACAATACACCCTTGACTACGGCAATAGAAAAAGCAACTGAAGCCATCTCCGTACTGGAAGAAAACATCGCAAGCAAAGATCATGAAGCAATTGCCGATAATGTCATTAAGGACGTACCGGAAATAAATGAAGCTAATAATGGATTAGACGACTATATAAATTCCCTGAACGGGCGCCTTGCCCAGCTGGAAGCGCAGATCGACGCCATAAACGACTACCTTGGGGTAAAAGAAGCCCAGCGCCAGGCCCTCATCACTGAAATCACCCAAAAGGCCCAAGACCTTCAGGCAATCGAAGACTTAATCAGCGCCGAATACCAGAAATTCCTCTCGAGAGTAAGGTTGAACGCGGACGAGACAGCGGTAGATATATTAGACGAAGAAGGCAACGCAATCTTTACCACAGACGACGCCGCGCTTGTATATTACGCGAAACTAATAGAGATATTGGGAGCAGTTCTCCCGCCTCCGGAACGGCCGGAAGGCGTAGATGACTTAGGCCTTGCGTCATTCGCAAGCATACTGCTCCAGACAGACCCTTTA
>JAZDNG010000011.1:0-2021 GCA_043800065.1 Candidatus Omnitrophota bacterium | reverse complement strand
TAAAAACGGAGCAATTCTTTCTTTTGATTTCGACTTCTTTTCTGATAAAGAACAGCCTAAGCCTGATAAAAAGAAGATTGTTAGCGATATTAATAAAATAGCCGATGTTATTAAGGCCAAGCATATTCAGGTTCATGCCTTCTTTTAAGCTGCAGAATCTGCCGCCTACGCCCGTTTCAAAACTGGAAGAGGCCAAAGAAATAGCCAAAGCCGCCGGGCTTAATTATGTTTACATAGGCAACGTTCCCGGCAACGCCGGTGAAAATACGTATTGCCCCCAATGTAAAAAACTTATAGTCGGCAGGATCGGTTACCGCATAACAGAAAATAATATCAAGGATGGCAAATGCAAATTTTGCGGCAGATCGATATCCGGCGTATGGAGTCTCAAGTAAATAAGGTATGACCAGCACCTTAGTCACTTATCTGCAGATCTTCGGGGTCGGTTTCAGTTTTGGGATAGCTGGGCCGTGTTTCTTGACCTGCACGCCCGTTCTCATCACTTATATAACCGGAAGTAAAAAAAACACAACGGAGGCCTTTAAAGATATATTCACATTTCTTTTTGGCAGGCTGCTCGCTTACGTATTATTGGGGGCATTGGCCGGACTCTCCGGAGCTGTTTTAAAAAAATTCATCGGCTCCTCTCTATCCTCATATCTTCAGCCGCTTGCCGGAGCGGTGACCATCCTCTTCGCGGTCATCTTATTCATGGGCAAAAGCGGCAATAGTTGTGCCTGTTCGACTGCCCGCAGCAAGATGCTCAATTTCGGCGGAATATTCGCTTTCGGTTTTCTGATAGGCATAAGTCCGTGTGCCCCGCTTTTGGCGCTTTTGTTCGATATAACCCTTATGTCCAAGGGGTTGCTCGACGGTCTCTTTTATACGTTCTTCTTCGGCTTGGGGACGTTCCTGTCGGGACTGATCGTCGTCGGTGTGATCACGGGACTTTTGACGCGCGTTCCCGCAGCATTTGTTAAATCAAAAACTGCCGCTATAATATTTAAGACTATATGCGCGTTATTGCTATTAGCGCTGGGGCTTGGAATGGTATTAAAAAATTATCCACATTAGTAGGGGAGGTTTAAACCTCCCCTACACTGGGGATAACTTTAAATGAATATGAGAAAAGCAATAAATCTCTCCGTGATCCTGACAGGAGCCACGGCGATGGCTTCGCAGATAATTTATATGCGGGAGCTTTTGGTCGTATTTTACGGAAATGAGCTATCGATAAGTTTTATTCTTGCCGGCTGGCTTATCAGCGGAGCCTTAGGCAGCGCCGTATTCGGAAGGTTCGCGGACAGGATAAGATCTAATATACAAGCCTTCTCTTTGTGCCAAATCATTTTGGCCTACCTGCTCATAGCGGGGATCGTGGCGGTAAAATTCATTAAAACCTTTCTTAGGGTTAATCCCGGCGAAATCATCGGGCTATTCCCCATAATAGTTGCGAGCTTTGCCATTCTTGCGCCTATCTGCATATTAATGGGCTTTATGTTCTCGCTTGGCTGCAGAATATATGCTTCTGAGCGAAGCGAGGGCGCGCGAGGAATAGGCAGCGTCTATATTCTCGAAGCCATAGGCTCAATAATAGGCGGAACCGTCACAAGTTTTATACTTATCAAATTATTCGACGCGCTCCATATCGCAGCCATATTTGCGCTATTAAATATTCTGATGGCATTTGCGCTCGTCTTATTTTCATATAATGACAGCCGTAAGACAAGTTTAAACGCGCCCTACGGTTATGGTCTTTTGCCGGTAACCGTGGGTCTCATGATTATTATAGCGGCCGCCTGGTTTTTAGGCGGTTTTGCAAAGATAGAAAAGTATTCTCTGAAGAAGCAGTGGCCGGGCTACGAGGTTCTGGACGCGAGGAACTCGGTATACGGAAATATTCTAATAGCTAAGAGAGGGGAAGATTATTCCTTATTCAATAACGGGCTGCGTCTTTATACAATACCGGACAAGCCCAGCTCGGAAGAGGCCGTGCATCTGGCGCTGTTGGAACATCAGGA
>JAZDNG010000009.1:0-4620 GCA_043800065.1 Candidatus Omnitrophota bacterium | reverse complement strand
CCAAACTTAAAAGCCGGAACCTTTCCTTCCCGGCTTAAACGTCTGATTGTATAGGGGTGCAGCTTCAATGCCCACGCGACTTCGTCTACAGTATAGGTTTCCATCAGGTTTTTCATAGTTTTTCCTTTGCAACAATACGTTACATATTATAACACAATAGCTTCTCCCATCAAGCAAAATAATCCTGCGCGCCATCATCTTATTCCTTTGACAACGAGCCGGATTAAACTATAATAACAGCGTGATAACGATAGGCTCGGCAAAAATAGACACAAACATATTCCTGGCGCCGCTCTCGGGATGTTCGGATCTGGCGTTCCGGCTGATAGCCCGCAAGCACGGCGCAAAATTCTGCTTTTTTGAGATGGTGGATGCCAACGCTCTAACGCGTAACCATAAACACACTATCGGCGGTATATTAAAGACCACAAAAAAAGACTCTCCCATAGCAGGACAGCTTTTAGGCGCTGACCCTGCTCTCATGTTGGACGCGGCCCAAAAATTCGTCGCTACGGCAGACATATCGTTTCTTGACATAAACAGCGCATGTCCGGTTAAAAAAGTGGTAAAAAAAGGCGCAGGGGCATATCTTTTGGAAACACCGGCAGTTTTGTACAAAATAGTTAAAAAACTGTCTTCTTCCCTTAATATACCGGTAACCGTAAAGATGCGCGTAGGCTATCACAAAAGATACCTGGAAGACATCGTAGATATTGCCAGAAAATGCGAGGAAAACGGCGCTCGAGCAGTATTTGTCCATGGCAGAACGCAGGCGCAAGGCTACGAAGGCCCGGTGGATTACGAATCGATAAGAAGCATAAAGCAATCGCTTAATGTCCCTGTATTCGGTAGCGGCAATATATTCACGCCGGAATTAGCTAAGAAGATGTTAGATGAAACAGGCTGCGACGGGATTTTGATCGCGCGGGGCGCTTTCGGTAAGCCGTGGATATTTACGGATACGGAGAATTATCTCAAAAACGGCAAGCTATCACCCGAACCCGGCTTGCCGGATAAGAAAAAAATCCTGAAAAAACATCTATCTTATATTGATAAATACCGGGATTCAAAAACTGCATCTCAAGTAGGATTTATGCGGAAAATAGCAATATGGTATCTGAAGGGTTTCCCCCATGCCGCCAAAACACGCGATCAAATCTCCCGCGTCCAAAGTTATAATGATCTTCTGGAATTAATAGACAGCCTACTTGAATACGAATCCCGTCTGGGCTGACCAGAACAGGAGATCTAATTCTTCCATGGGAATTTTTATTTTTTTGGAAAAATTCCGCATCGCTTCTTCCATGCCGATATAATTATTCCTGCTTATAGAGGCCGGTATGCGCTTTATGGCGCCGTATTTCTTTAAATTCTTTAGTATATGCCTGTCTATTATGGCTATATCTTTTCCGAGGCCTATATTTCTCAAAAAATGGCTGGCTTCCTTATAACCAAGCCCTTTTATGTTACGCACAAGCCATTCACGCGCGCTAAAAGCATTGGTCGTATCCAATTTTCCCTTTAAATTCAATCTTTTGCCGTCTTTGAAAAATTCTCTCGCCCCTACGAGATATGCCGCCTTTTTATTGTGAAACCGGACATTTCCTCTTAATATATTTTTTATAACATTCTCGTTGCCTTTTAAAAGCAGGCCGGAGCAAGTGAGTTCTTTCACCGCCTTATCGCAATAAACAGCCTTTGACTGCGGAGTTAACAGGCAAAAACATAATTCGGAAAATATATCCTCGTCTTTAGACTTATGAATTTCTCTGAATTCTTCCAAGCGCTTTTTGATAGAATCTTTTCTTTTTTTGTATTCCGATATCAATTTCTTCATGTGGCTATAACCTGTGCCTGCTTAAATATCTGAACGCCGATAGCGCGGCCTTCGATCCTTCTCCTGCCGCTATTATTATTTGCTTCTCCGGAACATCCGTCACATCGCCTGCTGCAAAAATCCCGGGGATACTTGTCTCGTTGTAACAATTTACTTTTATTTCGCCGTGAGTATTTTTCTCTATATCCAGGGTGAATTCGCTATTCGGCGTAAGACCTATTTCGACAAAAACGCCTTGTACCGGGATTTCTTTTTCCGTACTGTTTGTTTTGACTTTTATGGACCGGACCGTCTTTTCGCCTTTAATCTCACTAACGCTCGCGTTACTCATGATAGTCACTTTCGCGCTATTTACAACTTTTTCCCGCATTACAGGGTCGCCGCCGAGTTTAGGGTTTACATCCACAATGTACACACGACTGGCAATATTGATCATCTGCAGCGCGGCGTCAAGGGCTGAATTACCGCCGCCTATGATAGCCACATCCTTACCGGAAAATAACGGCCCATCGCAGGTAGCGCAATATGTAAGGCCTCTGTTCCTATACTCTTTCTCACCCCGTACATTAAGCTCTTTTGACCTTTTTCCTGAAGCGATTATCGCTGTCTTTGATTCGTATGTGCCCTTTTTTGTTTTTACTTCTATCGTTTCGCCTTTTTTTGTAAGCGCTAAAACTGCTTCGTTCTCTTTGACCGCCACGTCATAGTGGCGCAAATGCTCTTCAAATTTCTCTGCCAGATCCGGGCCGGTAATAAATTGATATCCCGTATAATTTTCTATGTCGCCGCTCCATGCCGCCTGGCCGCCGATATCCACGGTAATTACCAGGACTTTCGTCTTCTTGCGGGCAGCATATACGCTCGCAGTTATGCCGGCAGGCCCGGCTCCGATGATAATGATGTCGAACATGCGTTATATCCCCAAAGATTCCTTTATCTTTTCCCTATCAAATCCGATTATGATTTCACCGTCTATGTCCAACACGGGCACACCCATCTGGCCGGATTTATTCATCATCTCTTCGGCTCTCTCCGGGGAAGCGGAAACATCTATATTCTCAAATATAATATTATTATCCTTCAGAAACTGTTTAGCCCTTACGCAATAAGGACAAGTTGGAGTGCTGTATACCTTAATATCTTTCGCCATGTCTAAATACCCTCCCTTAGTTTCAGCAGTTTAAACAAATGGCCGTTTTCCTGATCTATCAATTTATCAACTACCGCTGCCTGGTCTTCCGGCACCGCTTTCTTCATCTTTTCGTAAAAAATAATAGACTCTTTTTCGAATTTTATCCCTGCATCTATAGCGTCTTTATCATTTTTGGTATTTTGGGCCGCTTCTTTTCCTTTGTCAGTTTGCGTAAAAACGTATTGGCCGGCCAGCATACTCATATACGCGAAATATTCGCCCGGATATGTCTCCTCGGGCTCATACTCTTTTACCGAATCCAGTATTTTCCGAAATACAAGTATATGCTTTTCCTCCTCTTCTCCAAGAAACTTAAAGATATCTTTTGCTTTATTATTCGCCGTTTTTTCAGTAAGCGCCTTATAAAAATCCCTGCCATTCTTTTCTATCTGTATACTGAACGATACTATTTCGCTGCCTGAAAACACATTAGCCATTAGGTCCTCCTTTGATACTTAAACAAGCTATACTCTCTCCCATCTTATATGCTTTTTCAAGAAAGTCCGGGTGTTTGAGTATACCGCCTTTTTCGTCTATACCGGGGAAAAAGAGTTCTTCTTTATACTCTATATTAAGAGTCGCAAAAAGGTTCCTGACTATTGATCTTGCGTTTTCAAAGAAATCTTTTTTGTCGGATGCCTCTACGGCGATAAAAGCGCCTATTTTTTTCTCCGGAAACGCGTCTTTCTTCAGTATATGCTTTGCCCTCCACGCACATTGAAACCGGTCTATCATCGCCTTTGCCTGGCCGCTGATGCTGCCGAAAAATATAGGAGAACCAAGAATAATGACATCAGCACCCTTAACCTTCTGATAGACCGCGTCCATATCGTCCCTGAAGTTGCACGTTCCGTCGTCATTCGGGATCTCGCATTCCTGGCACGGAATAAATTTCAATTCGTTGAGAATAATTTTTTCCGTATTTGCGCCGTTATTCTTGGCGCCTTCAAGCGCTTTGTCTAAGACAATATCAGTATTTCCGCCGGCGCGCGGACTGCCGTTTATCCCCAGCACTCTTATGCTATCGGAAGATTTCATATTTTAATAATTTTCGCACAGTAACTCGTAATAGGCCTGCGGGTGCGCACAAGCCGGGCATTCTTTCGGCGCTTCTTTTCCCTCGTGCACATAACCGCAATTTCGGCATTTCCATTTGACTACAATATCTTTCTTGAAAACGCTGCTCCCCTTGATATTGCTTAGCAGTTTTCTATACCTCTTTTCGTGCTCTTCTTCTACTTCGGCGATTTCTTTAAACTGCTTAGCAACTTCTTCGAATCCCTCTTGGCGTGCCACGTCCTCCCCTTCTTTATAGAGCTTAGTCCATTCAAGATGCTCACCTGCCGCAGCAGCCTCCAAATTCTTAGGAGTATCGGCTATTATGCCGGCAGGATAGACGGCTGTGATTTCCGCATCGCCGCCTTCCAGAAGCTTGAAAAACCTCTTGGCATGTTCTTTTTCATTGTCCGCCGTCTCCAGGAATATCGCCGATATCTGTTCGTAACCGGCATTTCTTGCCACGCTCGCAAAATACGTGTAGCGATTTCTTGCCTGCGATTCTCCCGCAAACGAAGCCAAAAGATTCTTTTCT
>JAZDNG010000026.1:0-8261 GCA_043800065.1 Candidatus Omnitrophota bacterium | reverse complement strand
AAGCACAGAATAAAACATTATTATGAAGTGGGCCAGATGGGCATAGAGCACGCGCTTCTGCCGGAGCTCGGTCTCGTTCTTCCGGGAGACCTTGTCATAGGCGCTGACAGCCATACATGCACTTACGGCGCGCTGGGGGCCTTTTCCACAGGCGTCGGCTCAACGGATTTGACGGCTGCCATGATAACGGGCCGCTGCTGGTTCAGGGTGCCAAAGTCGATGAAGTTCATTTACAATGGAAAATTAAATAAGTGGGCGGGCGGCAAGGATCTCATATTGCGTACTATCGGCGACATAGGCGTCGAAGGCGCGCGCTACATGGCTATGGAATTTACAGGTGATACCATCAAGAATCTGTGCATGGACGACAGGCTCGCGATGTGCAATATGGCCATAGAGGCCGGGGGTAAGAACGGCATCATAGAGCCGGACGGGATTACAGAAAAGTATATCAAAAGCCGCTGGACTCTCGGTATAAGTAAAAAGAATAAGCGAAAATATAAAATTTACAAAAGCGATAAAGACGCAAAATATTCTGATATCCGCGAGTATAATGTAAGCAAGATGGAGCCGCAGGTTGCGGCGCCGCATTTGCCGAGCAACACTAAGCCGGTAAGCGCGTTCAAAAATATCAGCGTGAATCAGGTAGTCATCGGTTCCTGCACAAACGGGAGAATCAGCGATCTGCGCGTGGCGGCCAAGGTCCTAAAGGGAAAAAAAGTAAATTCACGGACGAGGGTGATCATAATACCCGCCACTCAGAATATATATCTGGACGCGCTGAAAGAAGGGCTCATAGAGACATTCCTCAAGGCAGGCGCGATTGTCTCTACTCCGACGTGCGGGCCGTGCCTTGGCGGGCACATGGGGATCCTCGGCGCGGGTGAAGTAGCCATAGCCACGACAAACAGGAATTTTAAGGGCAGGATGGGCGATTTGGAAAGCAAGATATACCTCTCAAATCCTGCTGTAGCGGCCGCAAGCGGCATAAAAGGGAAAATAGCGCATCCTGGCGAGGTAGCATGAAAGCAAAAGGCAGAGTACACAAATTCGGAGACGACGTCAATACAGACGATATAATACCGGCAAAGTTCCTTAACACGACCGACCCGAAGGAGCTGGCATCGCATTGCATGGAAGGCATAAGCGCTGATTTTGCAAAAGATGTCAATCCGGGCGATATCATAATTGCCGGCAAGCATTTCGGATGCGGTTCAAGCAGGGAGCACGCGCCTTTTTCCATAAAATCGGCCGGCGTATCCTGCGTTATAGCCAAGACATTTGCGAGGATATTCTACCGTAACAGCATCAATATAGGATTGCCGATACTGGAAAGCGCTGATGCCGCGCGTGAAATAGAGGACGGAAACGAGATAGAAGTGGATTTTAAGAGCGGCGAAATAAAGAATATCACAACGGGAAAAGTTTACAGAGCGCAGAAATTCCCGGAATTTATGGAGAAGCTGATCGCAGCGGGCGGACTTTTGAATACGCTGGATATAGATAAGACGCCATAAATGAGGAGGCGGCAATGAAAATAGAAAAAGAAGTGAAGGTAGTAATCGTCTATACCTGTAATTATCGAATAAAATGCGATATGCATACGCCGCCGGGGAGCAGGCTTTCCGACTTTATGGGAAGCCTCGGCCAGAGGCAGTTTATACCCGTATCAAACGCGGTAGTTACTGATATCTTCGGAAGTCCCGTGTGCAAAGCGAAATTTTTGGAAATGAATGTGAATGAGATAATATTTTTAATTCCCGAAGAGGATATGGCATCAAAATAGAATAGAAAGGAAACAAGATGTATAAGATCGCGGTTATACCCGGAGACGGTACGGGCCCTGAAGTAATCAGAGAGGGATTGAAGGTCTTGGAGGCCGTCAGCAAAAAATCCGGTTTTAAATATGAAAGCGTCATGTACGATTTCGGCGGAGAGCGCTACAAGAAGACAGGCGAGGTCCTTCCGGATTCAGCTATCAGCGAACTGAAAAAGTTTAATGCCATTTATCTTGGGGCGGTAGGGCATCCCGACGTAAAACCGGGCATACTCGAGAAAGGGCTTCTTCTAAAGCTGAGATTCGGCCTAGAGCAGTATATAAACCTGAGGCCGGTAAAATTATATCCCGGCGTATGGACGCCGCTTAAGGACAAAGAGCCGGAAGATATAGATTTTGTCGTAGTGCGCGAAAATAACGAAGGCCTTTATGTCGGCGAGGGCGAATTTATAAAGAAGGGCACGAAAGACGAAGTCGCGGTTCAGGTTTCCAGAAATACAAGGCGAGGGGTGGAACGCTGCCTCAGATACGCCTTTGAATATACGAGAAAGCGGAACAAGAGAAAGAAGCTTACCCTTTGCGGCAAGACGAATGTTCTTACTTACGCATTTGATCTGTGGGAAAGGGTCTTTCACGAAGTGGCGAAGGAATACACGGATATAACTATCGATTACGCGCACGTTGACGCCACATGTATGTGGATGGTAAAAAACCCCGAGTGGTTTGATGTCATCGTTACAGATAATATGTTCGGCGATATCATTACAGATCTCGGAGCTATGATACAGGGCGGTATGGGTATTGCCGCCGGCGGCAACCTGAATCCGGAAGGCGTTTCGATGTTTGAACCCATAGGCGGTTCGGCGCCGAAGTACACGGGCAAGAACGTAATAAACCCGCTTGCGGCGATATGCGCTGGAGCTATGATGCTCGAGACGCTTGGCGAAGATAAAGCGGCCGAAATGATAGAAAAGTCGGTTATGAAAGTTACGACTATGATGAAGAGCATGTCCGCCGGCAAGATGGGGTATTCGACGCAGGAGGTCGGGGATTTAGTAGTAAAGAATTTGTAAAGCCGTAGAAGCCGTAACCAAAAACGATAAGTCTGGTTGTAACGCCACTCGGCGGGACATTTTCCGTTCTATAACGAGGCTGTTTCAAAGGAAAGTGTCCCGCGGCAAGGATAAACGTGTCTAAAAAATGGAACCTAGCGATAATGGGGGCCACGGGAGCCGTGGGCCAGAAGTTTATTGAAATACTGGAAGAGCGTAATTTTCCGGTAAAAGAAATAAAGTTTCTGGCCTCAGAGCGCTCCAAAGACAAAGATATTACTTTTAGGGGCAAAAAATATCCTGTTGAAGTATTAACTCACGATTCTTTCAAAGGTGTGGAGCTCGTATTGTCAAGCGCGGGAGCGTCAAGGAGCCTTGAGTTCTTGCCGAGCGCTGTCAAAGCGGGTGCCGTATGCGTGGACAATTCCAGCGCATTTCGCATGGATAAGGACGTGCCTTTGGTCGTGCCGGAAGTAAACCCCGAGGCAATAAAGAGGCATAAGGGTATAATCGCGAACCCAAACTGCTCCACTATCCAGATGGTAGCGGTACTTTTCCCTATACACAAGGCCGCGAAAATAAAGAGGATCGTCGTCTCCACATATCAATCGGTTTCGGGTGCCGGCCAAAAGAAGATCCTCGAGATGTTTGAGCAGGCAAGAGAAATAACTAAAGATTCTTCGGCGCATAAGATCAACAAGCATAATGCGGCGAAGGATAAGATCAGGGAATTTCCTTACCAGATAGCGTTCAATCTCGTTCCGCAAATAGACGTATTTTTGGACAATGCCTACACTAAAGAAGAGATGAAGATGCTCCACGAGGCGAGGAAGATAATGAATGATGATTCGATAAATGTTACCGCCACTGCCATAAGAGTGCCGGTGTTTTATGCCCATTCGGAAAGCGTAAATATAGAGACCGAAAAGAAAATCACCGCAAATGAGGCGCGAAAGATTCTTTTAAGCGCTCCCGGCGTAATAGTAGTAGATGACCCGAAGAAGGGCCTATATCCGATGCCGCTTGACGCTGAAGGTAAAGACGAAGTTTTTGTCGGAAGGATACGCGAGGACGAATCTATAGCAAACGGCCTTAATCTTTGGATAGTCGCCGATAACTTGCGAAAAGGCGCCGCGCTGAACGCGATACAGATCGCTGAATTACTTTGAGAAACATAAAACTCACCATCGAGTACGACGGCACAAATTACAACGGCTGGCAGATACAGCATAAAGACCAGAAGCGAAAAAGCGGAAGAGTAAAGACTATACAGGGCGTCCTTGAAGGCGCCCTCTTTAATTTATTGGGCGAAAGAGTAAGGCTGATATCCTCGAGCAGAACGGATAGCGGTGTTCATGCCGAAGGGCACGCGGCAAATTTCAAGACATCTACTCGGATGAAACCCGCCCAGATTAAAAGCGCGCTCAATTCATTCTTACCCGCTGATATATCCGTGAAAAAGGCAGAGGAGGTCAGCCTTGATTTTAACTCCCAATACGATTCCAAAAGTAAGACCTATCGCTACCTTATATGCAATAACGATTATATCTCGCCGTTTATAAAAAAATATGCATACCATTTTCGCCGGCCGCTCGATATCCGGCTGATGAAAAAAGAAGCGGCCGCCCTGTTAGGAAGACACGATTTTCGCGCGTTTATGTCGTCCTCCAAGAATACCGATGGCGAGCCGCGGCAGAATTGCGTAAAAACTATAACGCGGCTGGATATAAGAAGTAAGAGCGGGCTTATAAAAATAGTGATCGAGGCCGACGGCTTTCTTTACAATATGGCCAGGAACATTGTGGGGACGCTCATAGAGGCCGGCAGGGGCAGATTTAGCCCTGGGAGCGCGAAACGTATCCTCAAAAGCAAGGATAGAAGGCTAGCCGGCCCTACTGTTCCGGCAAAGGGGTTATGGCTGGAGATGGTTAAGTTCCGTTAGTATTTAAAAAAGTTAAATATTTGCCCTTGATTGTCCGATGATTATATGGTATACTATAGTGACCTTCGAAAGAGGCATTTTTTTTCAATTATTTTTAAAGCAGCTTAAATAGGAAAGCAAAATGAATACAAAAACAATCCTAAAAAAGATTATTTTTTTGCCCCTTTTTTTAATACTTTTTTTATGTTTTGAGCGGGCATCCATCGCGAATGCCGGCGAAACAGTAAGTGTAATATTGTCAAAGGGTGATAAAATCAGAGTAGTCAGGGATAATCCTTTTGAGGGAGGGGCACCCTATTGGCTGAGGATGAAGGTAGGGGGAAGTTGCGGCGAACAAGATGTCCCGATGTGCGGGTGGTCGTATACCGCACTTGGTGACGGCGAAGAGCTGAACTTTTCTGTGGAGGCATATGAACAGCCCGGCGGGGCCTTTGCGGGAAAAGCTGTAGTTTTTCATCGAGAGCCCAATTCGGATCCGATCTATCCGGTTCCTCCGGGGTATACTGACGGACTGTTTGTAGCTTGGGTTTTTCCGAGTTTTGAGGCGCCACTTCACGCCCAGGCGGGTTATGATTTTTTTGTTGAGAAACCGATAAGAATAGTAGTCAAAAACGACAACAGGGAAAGCATCATAGACACCACCCCTCCCCGTTATGCGACTAACTACCGCGAAAAGCATCCTGTGACAATTATAGCGTTTCGGGAGGATTCTATCACCGGAAAATTAAGCCTGTATCGAGGCACGGAGCCCATTGAACTCAAGATGACCCTGAAAGGAGTAGCGGATGGCGTTAATAGCGAATTAGTTTTTGGCGGGGGCTTAGGCTATGGAGGCGTGGATGATGAAAATTTTATAAACTGGAAAGGCTATTATTACGCCGGCGGAGGGGAAGTAGAAGATTCATCGAATGACGGCACGCAAGCGGGCCCGCAAAGCGTACAGTTCTCCCTTAACAAGGACTTAAATCCGGCAGTAGTAGTGGTTTGCTCATGGAGCACATGGAAAGCCAGTGTGGACTTTGATGTTGTTCTTGTGTCAAAACCGCAGGATTTATCGGTTGATTTACACCCAGAGCATGAGCCGGTTAAAACATGCTTTGATAATGCGGATTTAGTAAGAAGGGACCCACCATACAACAGCCATCCTGACGTAGAGACTCTTCTTCCCCCCGGAACTAATTTTACCGATTATCCTGGGCCGTTTGTCGTTAAGGGAATAGGTAGGCCCTATAGCGAAATCGTGTCCATACTCAGAGACGCTGAAAAGGGTGATGGCCCGTGGCCTATAGAAGACAATGGCCCTGACTGGATGCAGGTCGCGGCTGCAGATATATATAATGCTCCCCACCCTGTTTTTAACTGTGTCTGGGAGATTGGTACTAGCCCCAAAACTGACTCTGACGGCTCTATAAGTATCGCTACTCCTTATAGAGTTGACCTTATTGCTTCTGCTGAGGGGTATGATATATATGCTATGAGGTTTAATAAGAATGGGAAAGACGGGTATGGTTTTTACTCTTATAAAGATAGAGATGCTCTAATACTGCACGAAGCGCTGCATTGTTATCACCTTTTGCCCGGGCCAGGCGTTAACGATGAGGAAGAGCCTGAGCGGTACAATGACTTCTTATATGTCGGTTCCGGGCGCCTTCACTTCAGTTATGATGACAAATCAAGGGGATTTTTAAGGCTTAACTCCGAAGGAAACTACCTTTCAACTGTAGATATGCTGCTGGCAGGGAGGTCAGGAGACAGTTATATGCATATAAATCAGTTGGGGGACTTTATTTTAAATCTAGGCTCCGGACAATTGCTTAATCCAGACCTGGTTGAAATTATCTTTGACTTGAATATGCCTCAGGATATTCCAGCGGGCCGTGTTTCTGTTGTGCCTCAGGAATTATATTTATATAACCCGTCTACACACAGTGAAAAAAGTCTAGGCGTGGAAAGTGTCAACATTTTGAATAGCGGTCCCTTTCAGATTAATGGCGCTAACGGTTATTATAATGCATGTGCATATTCTTTTCACATCGATACACCCTTGCCGCCGTCAAACCTCGAAGAAATTTGGCAATTGATTGAGCAGGGTTATACGGAGTTGTATCTATGGTATGGGATTCTATATGAGGACGCGCCCTATGAATACGATGCATCCGCTTTCGGGATCGGGGTGACACAATGAATAAGATATTTCTTAAATTAATAGCCGCGGTTATTATCATATCAGCGGTGCTGCTAATTCCGCAGATATGCCTTGCACTGTCAGGGGATTTCTATATTCCCGGCGATACGGAAGAAGAATGGAATATAAACGAGGTTCTATTGACAAGCAACGACGAAAACGCGTTAATTTCCTATTTATCCAATGATTTTGCTTCTGTGCGCATGACAGCCGCTAACAGGCTCGGCAAAATAGGCACATCGGCCTCTCTTACGCGATTGGAAGAAGTGGCGACAATAGACAGCGATTACAGGGTAAAGGATGTATCCAGTCTCAGCCTGTGGTATATCAGGTACAGGGAGTGTATTTCGGGAGGAAGCGATTGGGCGGCCCTGCTGCTTTCCATATTTACCGATGACGCCGATGTTACAAAAACGGCCTACGTCAAAGTGTGGGCTATGGGTATTTTGGGCGGGAAGGGATGCGCCGAGGCATTACCCGCTTTACAGGCGATATTGGACGATACCGAGTTTAATCCTTACGGCATCATACTTAAGGAAGCGGCAAGCGGCATGAAGGCCCTTATAAACTTCCAGAATAGCTTTGACGCCTCAACGGACCCTATGGTCATAATAGAACAAGGCCTATCTAACGCAGAACTCGCTATCCGCAAATGGTCACTGTACAGGCTGGTAGAGCTTAAACCGGCTGATTTAATGGACAGGTTAAATACACTGTTACGGCAGGCATCGGTAAATGACGATACCGGCTTCTTGCCATATATAGCGCGGGCCATAGATAAGGAAGAAGAATATAACAGATATCCGCCTCTGGAGATTGTATACCCCCAAGACGGAGATACAGTAAAAACCCCCTCTATTAAGGTAATAGGCTATAGCTATGGCAGGCAATTCGATGAGGATGTAAGCCTTGTTCCGGGCGCAAATACTTATACGAAGACGGTTACAAGAGACGGGGTCACAACGTCTGAATCTATAACGATATATTATGTCAATAACCCGCCCGCACTTGCCAATATAGGCAACAGAAATGTACTCCCGGGCCAAACCCTTACATTCACTCTATCGGCTACGGATCCTGACCCCGAAGATACTGACATTTTATACTTTACCGACCCATATCCACTGCCCGAACGGATGAGCTTCGATTACGCTACCCATACCTTCACATATGCGCCCACAGCCGCTGATATAGGCAGCCATAGTGTTACCTTTATGGTTGATGACGGATATGGTTTAAGGGCCTCTGAAACAGTTACCATGACCGTGATAGGCGGCAATGTGGTTGAAGTAGGCGGCCCAAATC
>JAZDNG010000015.1:0-2554 GCA_043800065.1 Candidatus Omnitrophota bacterium | reverse complement strand
TATGCCTTCATGGGGGACAGACACCTGCGTCCCTATAGGGACGCAGGTGTCTGTCCCCCATGAAGGCATATGAAAATAAGTTACAACTGGCTAAAAGAATACATAGATATTAAGGAATCTCCGGAAAAGATCGCCGGGATGCTTACAAATAGCGGCAGCGAGGTTAAAGCCATAGACAGAACTGGCGGCGATTTTATTATGGATATAGAGATAACGCCGAACAGAAGCGATTGTCTTAATTACCTCGGCATAGCGCGCGAAGTTTCCGCTCTCACGGGCAAAAAGATTAAGATGCCGGTTCTTAAAATAGGTAGTAGGGAGAAAGTAGTAGGTAGCAGGGAATTTACCGTAGAAATAAAGGACAAAGATTTATGCCCGCGTTATACTGCCCGGTTAATAAAAAATGTCACCGTAAAAGAGTCGCCGGAATGGCTAAAGAAAAAATTAGTTTCGATGGGGCTTAGGCCCGTTAATAATATCGTTGATATTACAAACCTCGTCTTATTCGAAACGGGGCAGCCGATGCACGCTTTTGATTATGATAAAATAAAGGGCCAGAAAGTGGTAATAAGAAGGGCATCCGAAGGCGAGAAAATGATCTCGATAGATAATGTAGAGCGCAGATTAGAAAAGGACATGCTTGCAATCACCGACGGGGAGCGGCCTATAGCTATCGCAGGCGTAATGGGCGGGTTGAATACGGAAGTTAACTTTAGCACTACCAATATACTGCTCGAAAGCGCTTATTTTAACCCTATTTCCGTAAGAAGGACATCATATAAATTGGCGCTTATTTCGGAATCGAGTTATAGGTTTGAAAGAGGCGTTGATCCCGGGATGGTTCTTCTGGCCTCAGATAGAGCAGCATTTTTGATACAGAAACTTTGCGAAGGAGAGATAGCGGAGTTGGCCGATAAGGGCGAGAAGCCGGTGAAAGACCGGACAGTCACAGTGAGAATCGACCACCTCAATAGGGTATTAAATCTAAAACTCACGGAAAGCTATGTCAAAAAAGTATTATCGGAACTATCGCTCGGAATCACATCAAAGAAAAAAGGTATTATTAGGGTATCTGTCCCTAGTTTCCGGCAGGATCTCAGAGACGAGATAGATATTGTCGAAGAAATAGCGAGGATTTACGGTTATGAGAAGATAGCGGCAACCATACCAAATATAGTGCCAAATCCCGAAAGGAAGCCGCTTTCCTGGCAGATAAAAGAAAGGGCAGCCCAAACCCTTATTTCACTCGGTTTGAGTGAGGTCATTACTTATGGGCTTACGAGCAGAGCCAGTCTTCACAAGGCCTTCGGGTACGACATACCCGAGGCGATAGCCGTAAAGAATTATATGAGCGTCGACCAGGAAATCATGAGGCCGTCTCTCGTACCGGGCGCGTTGGGAGTATTGAGCCGGAATATAAATCGCGGCATAAAGGATTTAAAGATATTCGAAATAGGAAATGTCTACGGTAAAGATTACCGTTATGAAACGATGCATTTGTGCATCGCGTTAACCGGTCTTTTATCGGACGACTGGCAGAGGCAAAAAAGCCAGCTGACTTTATTTGACTTAAAAGGCATGCTTGATATGTTATTCTCAAGACTCGGACTTTCAGCGGATAAGATTGAAATTAAAATAGAGAAAGGGCCGCAGATATTTTACGAGAAAAAGCATGTAGGGTATCTCGCGGCGTTGGATAAGAAAATTCTAGATGCGTTTGACCTGACGGAAAAAGTCTTCATAGCAGAAGTGAATCTCGACGCTCTAAAGAAGCATGTCAATCTTGAAAAGAAATTCAAAGACATACCAAAATACCCTTCCGTAAAGAGGGACATCTCTTTAATAGCGCCTAAAGGCGTGACCTTTGATAGGATAACGGCTGTTGTATCCGCAAAGGGCGAAAAGTTCGTGGAGCGCGTAGAACTTTTAGACAGATATGCCGGCAAACAGATACCCGACGGCCACCAGGGGCTCGCATTCCGCATAGAGTACAGGGACAGGACGAGGACTCTTACGTCAGAGGAAATTGATAAAGTGCATTTCGCCATACGCGATTCTCTCGTCGAAAAATTGGGAGTTACGCTTCGTTAAATATTAGGGTCAGACCCTTGACAGTGCATTGTAATGGTTAGGGTCTGACACTAAAGACTTGTAATTGCATTTTACATGTGATATACTTAAAGCGGAGTTCCCTGCTTTGTGCGTGAGAGTCAACGAAAAATCTGAACCAACAAATTTATAAAGGGAGCCTAACTCCGGATGCGGCGCGCATGTCCCTGCAGCATCAGTAAATTGGGAAAGCGTAAAGTATATGGGAGGGCACCCACCTGTAATTAACAGGTTCACAGATTTTACGTTTCCACGGCACGGCGGGGACATCTTTAGATAGGGACAGACACCTGTGTCCCCAACAGGGACACAGGTGTCTGTCCCTTTAATTCCGGGGGATCAACGATGGATTTATTCGCAAAAGAAGAAAAGATGAATACAAAAGACCAAAAACAACTGCCTTTGGCAGCGAGGATACGGCCGCGGGACTTCGATGAGTTCGCCG
>JAZDNG010000021.1:0-2058 GCA_043800065.1 Candidatus Omnitrophota bacterium | reverse complement strand
TTTAACCGAAATATCTACCGGAATACCCTCGGCGGCCTTTCCGCATTCGGGGGATTCTTTTGAGATCTCAGCTGAAGAAACTATAAAAAGCGGAGCAAGAATATGTTTCTTCGCATCTAAAAGCTCTTGCCAGTCTTTTTCACTGCTATGCAAAACGACCTTAGCCTCAAGGGAACTGCCTATGAGGCCTTTAGTCCTTGCTTCCTCAAGCTCTTTTAAAACACCTCCTCTTAACGGCAATAATTTTTCATTCCATAATTTCATATCCTTTTCGCTGAATTGGCGACTCAGCGCCGTCTTTAGAGATAAGAGATCCGGCCAATCTTCAAGATGAATATTTTCCTCCCCTTTATGGCGCGGGATACATCTCCAGACCTCATCAGAAGTATATGCCAGGATAGGCGCCATGACCCTCGTAAGGATATTTATTATTTCAAAAAGGCAGCTCTGGGAGCTGCGCCTTCTAATTGAATTCTTCCCCGCAGTATATAAAGTATCTTTCAAAACATCAAGATATATGGATGACATGTCCACTACGCAGAAATTGTAAATAGCGCTGAACGCCTTATGAAACGTAAATTGCCTAAAATTACATTCGGCCGATTCCAGGAGCCACAGTGTCCTCCCGAGCGCCCATTTGTCACACTCGGACCATTTTTCTATCGAGACGGCATCTTTTGCAGGATCAAAATCGTTTAGATTTCCCAATATAAACCTGCAGGTATTCCTTATCTTCCTATATGCCTCCGCCAGGCGCTCCAATATTACGCCGGACAGGCGGACATCATCGCTGTAATCGCACGAGGCAACCCATATACGCAGTATGTCGGCACCGTATTTTTTCATCACCTCTTCGGGGGATATTACGTTGCCGAGGGACTTTGACATCTTCTTCCCCTCGCCGTCAACGACAAAACCGTGAGTAAGTACCATTTTATACGGCGGTACACCGTCTATAGCTACTGCGGAAAGGAGAGATGATTGAAACCATCCGCGATGCTGGTCGCTTCCCTCAAGGTAAAGATCGCAGGGAAATTCGTTTCGCGGCTTCAGGACAGCCTGATGGCTAACGCCGGATTCAAACCATACGTCTAATATATCCATCTCTTTTGTAAAGGCGGCGCCCCCGCATTTTTTACACGAAACGCCCTCAGGAAGAAGATCTTTGACGTCTCTGGCGAACCAGGCATTTGAACCTTCCTTCTCAAATATGTCCGCTGCATGGCGTATCAGCAACTCATTTAAAATCAACTCTTCGCAGGAAGCGCAATAAAAGGCTGTAATCGGCACGCCCCATAATCTTTGCCTCGAAAGGCACCAATCAGGCCTCGCTTTTACCATTGCCGATATCCTCTCTTTGCCGGCAGGCGGCAGCCACTTTACATTGTTCTCAATATCCGCGCCCGATCTTTCGCGCAGCCCTTCGTGATCCACATTGATAAAATATTGCGCAGTCGCTCTGAAGATGATGGGGTTCTTACATCTCCAGCAATGTGGATAAGTATGATTTATCGGCTCGGTATAAAGCAGTGCGCCTATCTTTTTTAATTTATCTATTATCTTTTCGTTTGCTAAAAAGACGTGCATCTTCGCAAACTCACCGGCAGTATCATCAAACCTTCCCTTGGAATCTACCGGCATGATAGTAGGCAGGTTATATTTTTTCCCTGTCGCGTAGTCATCCGCGCCGTGTCCGGGAGCGGTGTGGACGCAACCCGAGCCTTCTTCGTGTGAAACGTAATCTGCCAGTACTATTTTTGAATCTCTATCTATAAACGGATGGGCGCAACTGAGCCCCTCCGCCTCTTTTCCGTAAAATGAAGCGAGCACTTTAGTATCGCGCAGACCGGCTTTTTTGCTGACCGCATCAAGCAATTCTTCCGCGAGTATAAGATAACTATCTCCGCTTTGCATAAGGACATACTTCATTGACGGCGAAAGCGCGATCGCTACATTGGCGAGGAGCGTCCACGGGGTAGTAGTCCATATCAATACGTATATATCTTTCTTTATCTCGTTGACCGGAGTTTTATCAGCCATCTTTTTAAACTTATCAAC
>JAZDNG010000032.1:0-6268 GCA_043800065.1 Candidatus Omnitrophota bacterium | reverse complement strand
TGCTGGGGATAAACGCCAGCCCGCGAATAGGCGGAAATACCGATATTATTATCGACAAGATCCTGGAAGCCGCCAAAGATAACGGCGCGGACACTGATAAGATATTCTTAAACGACCTGCGGCTGCAGTATTGCCAGGAATGCGAAGAGCCGGATAATAACGGCAACTGCAATTTCAAAGATGACATGGGAGTAGTGTATAGGAAATTCAAGGAGGCAGACGCCGTTATAGTGGCTTCCCCTATATTTTTCGGCAGTATCAGCGGCCAGGCAAAGATGATGATAGACCGCTTTCAATGCGCCTGGAGAGCGAAGCATATACTGAAGAAAGACGCTTTTTCGGAAAAAAGAATAGGCGCTTTTATCGCCGTAGCGGCGTCTGAGAGGCAGGATTTTTTCGAGAACGCAAAGGCTATAGTCAAAAATCTTTTTGCGACTTTGAATATTGAATATAAAAAAGAACTTTATTTTACGGGGATCGACGCGAAGGGCGCTATATTAAAGCATCCGGACCTTTTAAAAAAGGCATATGGATTGGGTAAAGATATAACTGAGCTGACCGTTAGCGGAGGATAAAAATGGCTAATGTATTTTCAGGCAGCGAAATAGTAGGTTTCGGCATCGAGATAGAGCGTAACGGCAGGGATTTCTATAATACCTTGGCAGCGAAGGCCCAAGATGCTAAGGCGAAAGATGTATTTAAATTTCTTGAAAGAGAAGAGGAAAAGCACATAGCCGTATTCCGGAAGATATTAGAATCGGTTAAAGAATACGAGCCTCCGGAAACCTATGTCGGCGAATATTTTGCATATATGACGATGCTTGCCGGAGAATATGTATTTACCCAGGCTGATAAGGGTAAAGAAGTGGCCAAAAAAATCACAAATGACAAAGAAGCCATAGATCTTGGAATAAAGTTTGAAAAAGAGTCTATCATCTTCTATGAAGGCATGAAAAAGGCGGTACCGGAAATTCAGGCGGGCATTGTGGAAAAACTGGTCGAGCAGGAAAACGCGCACTTATTCAAGCTGTTGAAGCTAAAGAGCGGTATTTAACCAGGAGGGGTGATATTATGGCAAAGAACGTAAAGATATATAGCACGCCGACTTGTCCTTTTTGCATAAGAGCCAAGCAATTTTTAAAAGATAACAATATAGTATATGAAGATATAGATGTATCCTTAAAACAGGATAAAGTTCGGGAGTTGATGGATAAATCCGGCCAGATGGCTGTGCCGGTCTTAGATATAGACGGTGCGATAGTAGTTGGATTTGATAAAAGCAGAATGAGGGAGTTGTTAGGTATATAAACCTTGTTTACACCTACGCGGTGTAATTTTACACCGCGTAGGTGTAACTGGGTTAAGCATATAGGAAAAGCGTATGTTTGACGTTGTCATCATAGGAGCGGGTCCCGCGGGCATTACCGCCAGCGTGTATGCCGCGCGCAAAAGATTAAACGTTTTCGTTATAACGAAAGATGTTGGCGGGCAGGCAGCCTGGAGCGGAGATATAGAGAATTATACGGGCTACCAATTTATCACCGGTCCGGACCTGGCAGAGAAGTTTGAAGAACATATGCGCAAATATGATATAAGCGTCAAGGAGGGAGAGGACGCAGTAGCTCTTGAAAAATCCGGCAATATTACAAAGGTAAAAACCGATAAAGGTTCTTATGAAGCAAAAGTAGCGATAATAGCCTCCGGAAAAAGATCCAGAGAGCTTGGAGTGCCGGGCGAAAAAGAATTCAAAAATAAAGGCCTCACTTATTGCGCAACGTGCGACGGCCCGTTATTTTCCGGAATAGACGTCGCGGTGATCGGCGGCGGAAATTCCGCCCTTGACGCGGTGCTTCAATTAGTCAAAATAGCCAGCCATGTTTATCTTATTGATATAAATCCCTCACTCGGCGGAGATGCTATTATGCGCGAGAAGGCCGTTTCAAACGAAAATGTATCCGTGATGAGCGGTACAACCGTTAGCGCTATTATAGGAAAAGGTATGGTCACAGCCTTAAAAGTCAGGCAAAAGGGCGGAGAGGAGAAGACAATAGCAGTCGAAGGTGTCTTTGTAGAGGCAGGGCTTACTCCTAATTCCGATTTTGCAAAGGACATAGAAAAGAATGATCTGGGAGAGATAAAGGTGAACTCTCGCAACGAAACAAATATTCCGGGAATCTTTGCGGCGGGCGATGTAACGGATGTGCCGGAGAAACAGATAATAATAGCAGCCGGCGAGGGGGCAAAAGCGGCGCTTTCGGCATTCAGATATCTCGCGCGCAACAGGTGGTAGATGAACCCCGCCCTTCCTGATAATAAGGATACGATAAGAAGTAGGAAGGGCGGGGTGAAGGCTCTATTATCGGAGTACAAGTTACGGAAGAATGAGATAAAAAAACGGCTGAAAGAATTCAGCGCCCTTCAAAACGCAAAGGATGAAGATATATTCTCAGAATTGTGTTTTTGTCTGTTGACTCCGCAATCAAAGGCTGTTTATTGCGATAAAGCGGTAAAAGAACTTAAGTGTTCGGGCCTCTTATTTCGGGGCAGCAAGAATATTATAAAAGAGATATTGAGGGGGAATGTCAGATTTCATAATAAGAAAGCTGAGTATCTGGTAGGCGCGAGAGAACTTTTAGGGCTCGGCGGGAAGCTAAGCGTCAAAAAGAAACTGGATATGCAGGATGCCTTTAAAACGCGGGAATGGCTTGTGTGTAATATAAAAGGCCTAGGCTATAAGGAAGCGAGCCATTTTTTGAGAAATATAGGGCTTGGCAAAGATATGGCCATAATAGACCGGCATATCCTTAAGAATATGAAAAGATACGGCGCTATAAGAGAAATTCCGGCGTCTGTGACAAAAAGCAATTATATAAATATGGAAGAAGCGATGCGAAATTTTTCCAAAAAAGTCAAGATTCCGATGGAGGAACTGGATCTCCTCTTCTGGTCCAGCCAGACGGGATTTGTGTTTAAATGAACCCACAACTTAGAGAGCTGTTATTTTTACTAAAATGCGACTTAAGTTGTCGGTTCGTATTTTTGCCCGTGAGGGCGAATTTACCTTCCGTAGCCAAACACGATACTTGTCCGACGAAGCCACACGCGAAAGCAATGTGGCGTAGGCGGAAGTATTTGGCGAAGGAGGATAAATAATCAGGTGCAAAAGGTAGTCTTACGAACGCTCCTATTCGTCGCGTTCTCAGGACGAATTTTTGTACACAAAAATTCGGAGGTATGCATGAAGAAGGTAATAGCGTTTGTTGTGGTTTTGGCGTTTCTCTTCGCGGCCGGGATTGTACTTGCCGATCAGGGGGAAACAAAGGGCGCCTGCGCCGAAAGCAGCGGCCCGGCTTTGAATAACGTAGCAAATTGGCTTACGTCTCACTTGCCAAGCTGGGAAGGACGCACAGCACCAAAAGAGGAGGCACCGCCTCTTAGCCCTGAAGAGTTGAAGATACAAAGGAAAACTACCGGCGTTGGCATGAGAGGCATAGTAGGCCACGAAGAGTGCGAATAGAGCTATAATTCGTCTATTAGTTTGACAAGATTGGGATAAGTCTTTGTTCTCGTTATCTCATTCCGTGTATTTGCAGCGTAAGGAAAGCCTTTCATATACCATATAGCCACTTTTCTCATAAAGCCTATCTCGGCCGATGGGATAGAATGGCGGTATTTTTCCAGATAGGCAAGGTGCTTTTTAAGCACTTTTTTCTTAATCGACAGGGGAGGTTCGGGTAATATTTCCTCTGTTTTTAAATAATTCTCTATTCCTTTGAATATCCATGGATTGCCGAAACTCCCCCTAGCCACAGTAATACCATCGCAACTTGTTTCATCAAACATCTTTTTCGCAAGCTCCGGCGTAAAGATATTACCCGAGCCGAAGACAGGTATTTTCACAGCCTCTTTTATCTTTTTTATGGCTTCATAGTCGATTTCTCCGGAATATCCCTGAGTGCGGGTCCTTCCGTGCACAAATATGGCGCCGGCGCCGTGCTGCTCGCACCCCATAGCGATTTCGGCTATATTTTTCATATCCGTTCTATTATACCCTGTACGGATCTTTACAGTGACGGGGATTTTAAGCGATGACGAGAGTTTTTTTAATATTTTAAAGAGTATGTCGGGTTTTTCCAAAAGACGCGCGCCCGCGCCTTTACTTACTACTTTTCTTACAGGGCAGGCGCTGTTTATATCGAGAAAAGCTATATCTCGTATGCTTACAAGTTTTTGAGCAGCATCAAGCGTAACGGCAGGGTCGGCTCCCAAAAGCTGCCCCGCTATAGGGTTGTCTTTTTTTGTGGTCTTAAGCATGCAGAGCGTCTTTTCATAATTGCGGATGAGTGCGTTTGCATCGACCATCTCAAAAAAGCAGAATTTAGCGCCCTCCTCGCGGGCTATCATCCGGAACGCCAGGTCCGAACACCCGGAAAGCGGCGCCAGAAATATATTGGTATTGATCCGCGCAGAGCCTATCTTTATCATGCTGCTATTATAACGCAAGAAGCATCTTTTTGCCATAACATATAAACATCGCGCGTCAAAGGGGACGTTTCTCTTTGTCCTAATGCATTGGGGCGCAATGTATTGTAACAACTCATTTTCCACAGTTTCGAATAGCAAAAAGCGGAAAATAGCATTTTGTAATCCTTTATTAAATAATGAGTTACAACAAAGGGAAACGTCCCCTTTATTACGCGTAATTAAATCTTGACCACAGCCCCGGCGTGGTTTACAATAGCTATCATGCCTAAGAATAAAGAGAACTCGGGAGCTAAAGTCATACAGGCACTGGCGAAGATAAGCGAGGCCATTACTTCCGATCTTTATCTGGAAGACATATTGAAGCTTATAGTTGCAGTGACGGCCGAAGTGATGGGCTCCAATATCTGCTCGATTCTCCTCCTGGACAAATCCGGCAGGGAACTTAGCGTCAAAGCGACCCAGTCCGTGAGCGAAGAGTATAATAAGAAGGCGAATATAAAATTGGGCGAAGGCATTGCCGGCAAGGTGGTTAAGGAAGGAAAGCCTATAACTGCTCTGGATGTGCGTAAGGATAAGCGCTATAAGTCGAGAGAAATAGCCGTTCACGAAAACCTATGTTCATTACTATGCGTGCCTCTTTTTTCAAAAAAGAAAGTAATAGGCGTTCTTAATTGTTATACGCCAAAACCGCACCGCTTCAGTCATAACGAAATAAACGTCTTAAAATCCATCGCCAATCAGGCCGCTATAGTCATAGAGAATTTCAGGCTCATCGTCGAATCGAACGTCATAAGGGAAGAGCTGGAATCGCGCAAGGTCGTGGAGAGGGCGAAGGGTATCCTAATGAAGAAAGAGGCCCTTAGCGAAGAAGAGGCGTACAATAAAATAAGAAAATACAGCATGGACAAAAGGCGCAGCATGCGCGAAGTAGCGGAAGCTATCATGTTGAATGAAGAACTCGGCAAGGCGCACTGATGAGGCTACGTTTATTTAATAATTTAGGATACGGGATTATAGAAATTATGATGGTGGCATCGTTAGTCGGCGTTGTGCCTATAACGGTTTATATAGAAGCGCAGAAGTCGGCGAAATCCATCGATTGCATATCCAATCTTAGAAATATTTATATGGCGACACAGATGTATGAGATGGATTTTGAAAGGCTGCCCGACGCGAAATTTTATCCGGAATATCCCAAAGAAGACCCCAAAAGTATCACAAATATCCTCGGTAATTATGTAGACGACAAAAAGGTATTTATCTGCCCTTCAATGCCTTTGGAGATTGCATCAAAGTCGCTTACCTATATATGGAATGACAACTACAACAACAAACTTATTGACTCTATCCCTAACAAAAGTTTCAGCTGGCTTATGACGGATATGACAGCGGTGGATTCCGAAATACCACCGCCGCACCAAGGTTCCTATAATGTGGTGTTTTTGGACGGCCACGTGAAAAGCGTAAAAGAGGCGGTATTTCTTCCGCCATCGCTTGCCCAACTGAATTAAAATTTACTTTTAAGGTGGAATGTATGCTAAGAACTAAATCGATAGAAAAAATAGAGCAAAAGATGCAGGATATGGATGAAAATTCCCTGCGCTACCAGATCCTTGAGAAAGTGAAAAACTTCAAGATATCATGGATATCGCTGGGCCAGGCGCTTTATTCGGTGTGGAAGGATAAGCTGTATAAGGAATGGGGGTATATGACGTTTGAGGCGTATACCGCCAAAGAGATAGGCATAAAAAAGCAGACCGCGATGAAACTTTTGAGGTCCTAT
>JAZDNG010000025.1:0-2762 GCA_043800065.1 Candidatus Omnitrophota bacterium | reverse complement strand
ATAGGCGTCAGCCCGTTCGGGTTGGGCGAGATAAGCTGCCGCGATTTCGAGGTGATAATAAACGGAGCGCTTCTTTATAAGCAGAATATGTCGCATCTTGAGACGTGGCCGCCTCTATACGCAGATGAAAAGACGTACGTGAGCTTCTCCTGGGACCTCTCGGATTTTGAGGACAAACTAAAGGCGCTTCTTAAAGATGAGGACAGGATACTAAGGATAAGCAAAGAGGCCCAGCGGATTTACGAATATTATCTATACGGCGACGGCAGGCTGGAGTTTTGTAATAAGGTCATGGATATCCTTAAATAGAGCTTAAAGATGAAGATAGGATACTTAATATCAAGTTATCTACCCAAAATAGGCGGCGCTGAGGCCTTTACGCACAACATGGCTACGGAGCTTACAAAACAGGGCCATTACGTGGTAGTCATTACACCATCGCGCGGCAAAAAATTTGATAACCTTTTTAAGTATAAGGTTGAAAGATTGAATCCGCTGCTCGCGAGGTTTTTATTGGCCAATTTCTCACTCGGCAAACTATATGTCGAAAGAAAGCTATCCAACCTTCAGAAGAAATACGGTTTTGACCTCTGGCAGGCGACTATAGGGTATCCGCTTGGCGCCGCGGCGGTAGATTTTTTTAATAGAAATAATATCCCGTGCATTTTGCGCTGTGTGGGCGAAGATATGCAGGTCTATCCGCCGCTTAGATACGGCTACAGATTAAAAAAAGGCGTGGATAAAATTGTGAGAGAGAAATACAAAAAGTTTGGCGCCGTGATAGCCGCAAGCGAATCAATGAAAAAGGACTTTTTATCGCTAGGGGTGCCCGCAGAGAAGATAAGCGTCATACCTAACGGCGTAAATTGCTCGCAGTTTAAAAACATCAAAAATAGAGCCGAAGTCAGGAAGGTATTAGGCGTGGATAATGTCCAGAAATTACTTTTGACAGTAGGCCGCAACCATCCCAAGAAAGGTTTTGATCAGATCTTGCCGATAACCCGGATACTAAGCCGCAGGCATATGGATTTCAAATGGCTTTTGATCGGTAAAAACTGCAGCGAAATAAAAAAAGCGGCAGAAAAGGAAGGGCTGGGCAGATATTTTATTGTTAAAGAGGTCAAGGCAAAGATATCGCCTTTCGGCATACTTGAAGTGCCAAGTGAGGAGCTGATTGGGTATTACAAGGCAGCGGATATATTCGTTTTTCCGACATACATAGAATTATTCGCCAAGGTCCTGATAGAAGCCATGGCGGCAGGTCTTGCGATTGTGACAACAGATGCTCCGGGAGCCAACGAAATGATAGACCATGACATAAACGGCTTGAAAAGCAAGACAAGAAACGCTGAAGGTATGGCCGGGCTGATCATGAACGTATTTTCCGACAAAGAACTTGAAAAACGGTTAAGAGAGAATGCGCTTTCGGCTTCCACGGGCTACGATTGGAATGCGGTAGTAGGGCGTTATACCGAATTATATAAAAGACTACTTGACTGATATGAAAAGAATAAAAATAGCACACTTAATAACGGATCTTGATATAGGCGGGGCAGAGCTTATGCTTCTTAAAGTCCTGCGCAATTCCGATAAAGAGCTGTACGATCACCTTGTAATCTCGCTTAAATCAAGAGGCAAAGTGGCACAAGGCATAGAATCGCTCGGCATAAGTGTGATAAGCCTTAATATGCGATGGTATAATTCTCCATTATGTTTTTTTAGATTATGCGGCGTTCTCAAGAAAAAGAAACCGGATATCGTGCATAATTATCTTTTCCATGCCGAAATGGCCGGCAGGATATGCGGAAGGATGGCCGGAGTGCCGGCTATAGTTTCTTCTTTGAGGAGCGTTAAGGTGGGAGGTGCTTTCCGCGAGGCGCTGCTTAGGATTACAGACGGCCTGGTAGACGGCGTTACGGCAGTATCCAAAAAAGTGGCGCTGGAGCATGTAAGGAAGCGGACGACAAAAGAAAATAAGATAAAGGTCGTATATAACGGCCTTGAGTTCGATAACAGGAAGGCCGGAAATAATAAAGATGAGCTGAGGAAAAAAGCAGGTATAGTACCCGGAGATTTTCTTATCATGTCGGTCGGTAATCTTAGGCCCGTGAAGGGGTATTCGTTTATTTTTGACGCAGTTAAGGCGTTGCAGAAGAAGGGCGAGGATGTAAAACTGGTTATCGTCGGCGACGGAAGTTATAAAAAAACGCTTGAAGCGGATCTTGCGAATAAAGGCATTTCCGACAAAGTGGTATTCGCCGGCGAAAGGGAAGATGTATCGGATTTTTTAAGTATGGCTGATGCTTTCGTAATGGCATCTTTATGGGAGGGGATGCCGAACGCACTTCTTGAAGCCATGTTGGCAGGATTGCCCGTTATAACGACTAAAGTCGGCGGGATACCCGAAGTAGTGTGCGATAATGAAAACGGTATTTTGGTAGAACCTAAGGACGGAAGGGCCTTGGCGGAGGCAATAGAGCGGATAATAAAAAATGAGGTATTACGGAAACGGCTGGGTGAAAACGCTAAAAGTTACATTAAAGAAAACTTTGATATAAAAAGAACTGTAGCTGAAACTGAGAAGCTTTATGGGGAGTTACTAAGCATCAGGGCGGAAAAATCGTCATTGCGGGTATAATACTCAAAAAGTGTTGCTGTTAAAAGTTGTAACTATTTGTATTTCTAGTATGATAGAGCTATTTATTATGTAGTTTATTCAACCGTTCGAATGAATGAGGTGTTTATAATGCGTAAAAAAGATG
>JAZDNG010000010.1:0-50283 GCA_043800065.1 Candidatus Omnitrophota bacterium | reverse complement strand
CTTTCATTCAAGATTAAAGACAGATTATCAAAGACATAGAGGCTTAACGCGAAAGAACAGAATTCACTATATAAAATGGTATTGTTACTTTAAAAACAACAAAAACAGCAACATTTAATGACTATTATACCCATTGCGAGCCCGCCGGAGGCGGGCGAAGCAATCCCTATCTTGACGTTAGGCGCATCATAATGTATACTTCATATAGGAGGATATAATAAGCTATGAATAGAAAATTGACGCAAGCCTTTACCCCGTTAGAGATTACGTCATAGAATATGTTCTACACTTACGTTATGCAAAGAAAAAAAGACAATAAATGGTACACCGGATATACTAAAGACTTACGGAAACGCTTCCAAGAGCATAGCGATAATAAAGTTTTCGCCACAAAGGGAAGGGGTCCTTTTGATCTAGTATATTACGAAGCCTGTATTAACGAGGAGGATGCCAGAATGCGTGAAAAGTACTTAAAGTCAGGTATGGGTAAACGTTATCTCAAGAATCGTATGAAGCGTTTCCTATCTCTAACGGGGTTTACCCCGTTAGAGATAATACCCCATAGACATGAGAAACGGTTGCCTAAGGGCAACCTATCTCTAACGGGGTTTAGCCTGATTGAACTTCTGTCTGTTATGGTTATTATACTTATACTGGCGGGTCTATTTGTGGGCGTAAGCGGCCCTGCGAGCCGATCGGCAAAGAAGCGCAAAGCCGAGGTTATGGTCTCTGCTCTTGAGGTGGCGATAGGGATGTATAAAGCGGATAGGGGCGTATATCCGCCAACAGATAGCGGTAGCGGTTGCGCTATTTTATACGATTACCTTACTAATGAAACCGCTTATGGCGGAGGCGCATTAGCGGGGTGGGCTGGTCCTTATATGGAGTTTAAAAACGAAGATTTAATGGGTACCACTCCAGAGGAAATAAAGGATCCTTGGGGAAATCCATACAATTATCAAGAGCCGGGCGCAGTCGGACAGAATGAAAATAGTTTTGATCTGTGGTCAAACGGACCGGATGGAAAAACAAGTACTGCCCAAGAGAAAGTTGATGACAAAGCAAATTGGTAATTATGAAACAACATGGTTTTACATTACTTGAAACTGTAATAGTCCTCGCGATAATGACGATGTTTTTCGCGATAAGTGTCCCGCTCTTTTCTAAATTTACGGAGAAGGCAAAACTTGATACAACAGCGCGTAGTATCGTAAGTACACTCCGACTTGCGCGGACATATGCGATTACGAATAACGCGCTGTATTATGTATTTTTTGTGACAATAAATGATGAGCCTTCATATTATATATCAAGTTCGGATGAGGCGGCCCCGACAACTCCGGCGAATGTTATAGATAAGATATATAAGTTGCCACCCGGGTTTTCATTCGATACGGTCAATTTCGATAGTGACCGGGCAGTCTATAGGGCTACCGGCGAGCTTTTTGAGAACGCAGGCGAAACTTCCGTTATCATCGAGGACGCGGATGGAAATCAGAAAACCATTAGCGTAGAAAAAACAACCGGAAGGGCAAGGATTGAATAAAAAAGGTTTTACATTAATCGAAATTACCATAGCGCTTTTGATACTGGCGATAGGCATTGTTGGTATATTGGCGCTTTTTCCGGTGGGGTTTGACGCCTCCGGCCGCGCTTCCAGTATCATAGAAGCTACACTTTTGGCGCAGGAGCTTATAGAAGATGCGAAACGCGTCGGGTACAATGGCTTTACGGTAGGAACGACGCTAAATGCGATTTTTGCGGATCCTCATGCAAATTACGAATATGACTTATTCACCCATGATACCGTAGTCACCGGACTTAAAGAAATTGTAGCGCGCGTATATTGGCCGTCTAACGGCCCGGACGCAAACGGCGAATCCGAGGGGCAAAGGTTAGTCGAACTAAGCATATATCTGGCTCAATATGAAATGTGAAGTTGATTATACAGATTTCAGAAAGATTGCACAGATTAAAATATAATTTTTGGAATCTCTATGCGACATAAAAATAGCGGTATAACATTGATAGAGACGCTTATAGCGGTGATGATCTTAAGCGTATTGGCGCTCTCACTTTACACCGTTTTTAAAAGCGGCATTGACGCTTGGACCAAAGCAGAATCGCGGCTCGAGATATACCAGAACGCGCGCGCAGTGCTCGACCAGTTATCAAGAGAGCTTGTAGGCGCGTTCGTTACAAGCGGCGCCACCGGCGCAAAATTTGACGGGACCTACGGCGGTTCAAATGACGATCCGGATACGCTTGTATTTATAACGGATTTCGCGGATTCTATTTATAAGATAAGATACGAGCTGGATGACGCGGATCCTGATAATAAGATCCTAAAACGCGATTATATTGATTACGGAGTCACGCATACTCCGGCCAAGGATTATACGAACACCGATTACGATGAGAGCATAGAACTTGTGCCTCCCACAAAAGGCACGATGGTAGATAACATAAAGTTTACTTATTTGGCGCAAATAGATGTAGCTCCGTTCCTCGATTGGAGTTCTGAGCGAACCGAATGGCTCGGCAGCGGAGCGACTGCTCCAGCGGCCGACAGTCTCCCTGAGGCAGTCAAAATAGTCTTGACACTCAGGGATGCGAACGGTAATCAGTATCCTTTTGAAACAATCGTATATCTGCCGAATAGCGAAACAGAGTAGGTGATAAAGATGGACAAAAAGGGCATAGCGTTAATAATGGCGGTCGGCGTACTAGCGCTTTTGGCGGTCATAGCCACAAGTTTCGCCCTAAATATGCGCCTTGAGTACCACGCTGCCGTAAATTACTATAACGGCGTCAAGGCGCGGTATTTTGCCGAGTCTGCCCTCGAGCGGGCGATAGCGGAACTGAGGAAAGAGGCAAAGGAGAGTGCTTTTGACGATTTAACGGAAACTTGGAGTACTAGCGGCTATGATAATGCTAGTTTTTTAACAGATAGTAAAGACGCGGGTTATATAAACACGTTAGGGACATCTCTAACTACAACGATTAAGGATGAGCAGCGAAAAGTAAACATTAATAACGCCCTGCATAATCCCAATAACCTGCTTCTTACTAATCTTTTTACGGAACTCGGTATTGCAGATGTAGCCGGTTTGATCACGGATATCACCGACAATGAACCGCCTGACGGCTATCGTAATTTCGGCGAACTAAAATCCCTGTGTTTTGGAGATTTAACCGATGCCGAGGTAGATTTGATAAAGGAGAACGTAACAGTTATTTCTTATGTGGATTCCAATACGAGCCTTGCACCCGTAAATATAAACACATGCGACCAGATGGTACTTAAATCGGTGGTTGAAGGAATAACTGACGGAAGCATTCCGGCATTATTAGACGCGACTGCTGAAGATGTAAGAGACGCGATCGTCGCTACCAGGTCCACGGCGGCGATCACAAGTTGGCTTGCATTTGGCGATATATTGGATGACATGGTTGTAGCAGCTACGATAGATCAGGACCAGGCTGATGTAATCATGAATAACTGCAATCCGAATAGGACAAAGCCTTCAACCTCTACGACCGAATTCTGCTTTAATTCCGGCGGGTATTACGAAGTTGTGGCCCGCGGTACCGTGACCGACTTTTTGAACATTACTCAAGCCGACCGCACCATAAGCGCGATTGTCAAGATCTACGATATTTATTGCGAGACGACAAAGGAGCAGTTTGAACTCGGTGCGCCGGTTCGCGTGACGTGGCTTGACAGTTGCCCGGTTAGGTCTGACCAGGTATTCGGAACTTATGAAATCCCAGCGAATAGAGAGGAAATTCACGATTCTATCAAACTTGGTTTTTGGGATGACTTCAATTCGGATAATAGAACGTATTCGCAGGAAAATTGGCGAAACGAAATATTTAATGATCAAGATGGCGATGGCGATGATGAATTAATTACCTTATTTGCATCAGGTACTGTGTGCGATCTTTATGGCACAGACGGAACTTCAGAATGGACATGGGGAAATCATGCCATCAGAGTTCATGCGAATGAATACAGTGCAGGTACGCAGATGAACGATGTTGCTTGGGTTCTCTATCACAATGTAGGAGGAACTATTCCGACAGCTAACGAACCAACTGTTTTTCAATCGAGAAATGGAGTCTTATCATGGCCAATAGCGGCTGCCGGGAGATTTGCCTACATTGATAATTGGGCACCGCCGGATATTGTTTTTTTGACGGCGCAGCAGGCACTTGATTCGGCTACATCAGAGCCTGGGCGTTATGGAAGTGGGAATTTTACGAGTTTGGCAGAAGCAGAGGCAGGGCGGTACGTATATAGTGGCCAAGTGAGAATATTCTCATTCTATAGACCGGGTGATCTTCCACCTGCCACGCCAGAACAAGAGAACCGAGATACGGATCCGCCATATAAAAAAGATTTGGCATACTCTACTGACAAAACGTTCAATATTTGGACGGATGTAACAATATGCTCAGTAGATGTTTGGACTAATTCATTAACGCATTTAGCATCTCCGCTTAGCAGAACTTTATTAGCTACCACTCAGGGATCTGGGAGAGTTGCTTTATATGGTAACGGCGTCAATGTTGCATGGGATGACATAAGAATTATCCCAGGCGAACCCAGCGATACACCGTGGCCAACTTACTTCATGTCTCAGTCCATAGGCTCATCGCTTATTCCCGCACTTTCTGTAGGTTCCGGCGTCGAGTGGGGCACCATAACTGCCACAGTTATGACAGCGCAAGAGCCCTCATGGGCCCCTACTGACGAATTTCGGTGGAGGTTCTATACGACTGTCGACAATTGGGGTAATATTGACCAGGTGGTTCCGCCGGAAAATCCAGGATCTAACTGGGTAAGATTGTCTTGCTCGTTATCAACATTGAACGCAACTCCCGCAGGTCCTATTATATCGGCTAGTGGAACTGCAGCATTAAAGTATAGAATTGATCTTGGAACAACAAATTATTTCAAAACCCCTATCCTCGAAGACATTACCATCACCTACCTCCCCAAAGTTGCAATCAAGTCATTTTCCCTTTCGCAGTAAAACTACTCTTTTCCCAAAATAATGTAATATTCTAGCGAGCGAATTAAAAATTTAGCCTTGAGCAAGGGAAAAAGCGGTTTCTAAAAGGGCGCTTGCTGTTCGCCGCAGGCGATTCCGCCGACCTGGTAATGACGCGTAGGAGGCGGAACGAGGCGGCACGGTAGTGCCAGCCGAGTTCAAGCGCCCCCGATTTTTCCCGTGGGCGAAAGGCGTAAAAAATTTTTACTTGAGCGAGCTGAATATTACATTATTTGTGGCTCATCCCATTGACAAAGTAAGAATACACAGGTATACTTTGTTATAAGTAAGATTAAGTAAGTTTATAGGGGTGTGACGCAGTTCATTATAAGAGAGGTATGTATGCCGCAACTGATGAGCATAGAGGAACTGGCTACTTATCTGAAGCTCGAGAAGCAGACGATCTATAACTGGCTTCACGAGAAAAAGATCAGCGGGATAAAGGTCGGCCACGTCTGGCGCTTTGACAGAAGCGCCATTGACAGGTGGCTCAAGTCCCAGACGGTAAACGCCGTCCCCAATTGGAAGAGTAAGTCCAATTCTAAACGTGCTAGAAGCATTAAAAAAAGCTAATATAGGGGCAAGGTAACCTGTGAAGTTCAATTTTCAAATCAAAAGATATTTTGGGCTGGACTTAGGCGAAAGCGCCATAAAGCTCATCGAGGTAAAAAAGACAAGGGATGGTTTTCGTTTAGCGAGAGGCCGGCTTGTAGAGCTGGATCTGGATCCTTTGTTTGACGACGCGGAAAAACGAAACGCCGTCGTAAGAGAGAAATTGAAAGAGCTCTTGGCGAAAGAGGGCATAACTTCCGGCGTAGCCGCGATCTCCATCCCAAGCCAGTCCGTCTTCATACGTTTTTTACGCGTTCCCAAGATAGCGAAAGGCAAAATAGAGCAGATCATTCAATACGAGGCGCAGCTGCAGGTGCCTTTCCCCATTAACGAAGTCATATGGAGCTACGGTGTATTCGAGACATACGACAGCCCTGAAACCGATGTCATGTTGGTCGCTGTCAAGAAGGATATCGTCGAAGAAAAGCTGAACATCCTTCGCGATATGCCCCTTGAGGTAGATTTTGTGGAAGTGTCGTTTTTTTCCATTTTTAACGCGATCGATTTTGTCGGCGATGTCAAGGATAAGCTGATACTGGATATAGGAGCAAAGAACACAAACATAATCATAGTAGAAGAGCACAAAATCTGGACAAGAAGTATTCTTATAGGCGGTAATGACCTGACCAAGGCGATAGCATCTCAGTTGAAGATCAGCTTCAAAGAAGCCGAGGCTATTAAGCGCAAAGAAGGCATCATCGCCCCGAACGCAGAGGAGCGTTCTCGATCGCCGCGCGCCGCGGAGATCTCGGACGCGATAAACCCGGTTTTGGTGGAGATGATAGCCGATATATCAAAGTCGATCGGTTATTATAAGTCGCAGTTCGGGGAGACAAAAGTAATAAAGGAAGTTTTTCTTACGGGCGGCGGTTCAAAGATCAAGAATATAGAAGGATTTATAAGGGGAAATCTGGACATACCCACGAAGTTTTTTAATATCTTAGAAAAGATAAAAAGCGATGTAGATTTCTCGCTTACCGAGAGTTTTTTTGGTCGGATGGACGCCGCCATAGGGCTGGCGCTTAAGACAGTGACGCCGCTTTATACAAAGACCAACCTTCTTCCGCGGGGGGTATTAAAAGCGAAGGAGTTTGAAAAAAAGAGATGGTACATATTCGGCTCTTTGCTTGTAGGCATATTGATTTTGGCGGCCTTAACCAATTTTGTAATATGGCGCGACAAACGCAAAGCCGCGAACCTCATAAAGGCCTCGGCCCTTATAGAGAGGTACGGCAGTTTCAATAAGGTGATAGAAGAACTTCAGGGCGCGGTATCCGGCCTTAAATCGCGGCTGGAATTTATAGAAAATGTTACAGACAGAAGAAAAGAGGGGATAACGGTCTTAGTCGAGATTACCAAGCTTATTCCCGACAATCTCTGGCTTACCGAAATAACCGAGGAAGGGCCGGTTGTGACAATAAAAGGGAAGACCGAGGGGACGTTTGAAAATGTAAATACGTTCAAAGATAAGCTTATCAAGTCGGGATACTTCAAGGAAGTAGAAGTCGAATCGGCAAATGTCCTTAAGGACAAAGGGGGCACCGAAGACATGAGGGTATTTACGATTAAGATCATTATGCCGTCACAGAAGCCGGGAAAGGCAGAATAGAATAATGGTATTAAAAAGGAACCTGTTATCCGTAATGATAATCGCGGTACTTGCGTGCACGTTATTGCTTCTCACTATTATACTTGGTCTGGCTATGATCAAAGAAGCAAAAACCAAGAAAGAGATTGCGGCCAAGAGTGTCGCAATAGACAACTTTGCAAAAAAGAGCAAGATGCCGCTTACGGAAGAATCCATATCATTCCTTACGGATGAACGCAATAAACTTAAAAGCGCATATAGCAGATTAAAACTTGCCCTCACCTCGCCTCTTGCCGAAGACATGCCTCGGGAGAGTATGGATTCGCTGCAGTTTAAAGAGCGCTTGGTACAGACGCAGAAAAAACTTAGAGAAGAGGCAAAAGAGTTTTCTCTTTCTTTGCCGGATTCACTTGGATTTACCAAATATGAAACCGAATTATCGACGCGTGGGGAGATTCCGGCCCTGTGGAGGCGCCTTAAGGTATTGGAGGAGCTGATATATCTCATGACGCTTTCGGATGTAGCGTCGCTTAATGAAATAAGCTTCATAGGCGATGATCTTCCTAAGGGCCCGGCTCAGCCCGCGCAAAGCGAAAATTTTTACGATGAGGTAAAGGTCTCATTTAAAATAAACTGCACCTATTCCGGTTTGATCAAGTTTTTATACAAGATGAGGGCGTCTTCTTTTATATTTATCGTGGACGATCTGGATATTACCAGGGCCAAAGATACTCTCGATAAGGACGAAGCGGCAGAGAGCATGCTGCAGGCAAATTTTTTGGTAAAGGCGGAGATAATAAGATAATCCTATGAGATTTCCAAAGATACAGGATTTGCTAAAAAAGATAACGGACGCCCTCCCTAAAAAAGATGTCGAAAAGACCGCTTTAAAAATACTTATAGCGATTTGGATAATAGTTACTGTTTCTACATTTGGGCTTCGCTTTGCCAAATATGAAGGCGACGACATAGAAAAGAAGATCTCCGACGCTGCTACGAAGGTGCCCATATCGCCCTCGGTAAATCAGGGGGAGATGAAAAAATATGAGAAGCTGCTCAAACTGTCGCAATATCCGGAGCCTATAAGTGAATATGACCTGAAACGGAGGCGCGACCCGTTTTCGAAGTATGTTGAGGAGGCAGTCCAGATAGGGACGCAGCCCACAGAGCATGAGTTCACGCTTAAGACGATAGGCCGCGTACCGCTGCCGGTTGTTTACAGGGGGTTTATAGAACTGCCCAATAAGCTGATAGGCCAGATCAACTGGAAGGATTCAACCAGGTTTGTAGAAAAGGGCTCATCGCTCAACGGCTATAAAATCCTGACGATAAGCAAGGAAAGGGTAGGCGCCGTAGACGAACAGGGGGTGAAGTGGGATTTTATTCTAAATAAACCGGTCTTAAGCGATAAATTAAACGCCGTTTTGTATGACAAGATTTCCAAAAAAACTTACACGGTTGAAAGTGCAAGCGTGATCGACGATTATAAAGTAATTGACATTCAGCCCGATTGTGTTATATTGCTTTTAAGGGGCTCAGAGATAAGATTAACCGAGCAATAATAGGATAATATCACAAGATATGGAGAATTTTATGCATAAAACTAATTTTTCAAAGAGTATCGTGCGATTTTTCTGCATAGCCCTTGCCCTTTTATTCTTTATGCAAGTCAGCGCGATTGCCGCCGAAGACGCAAAACGCGCCGCGCAACTTATGATTTCCGAAAAAAGGATAGAGGAGGAAAAAGAGAGGGCCCTTATAAAATATTTCATAGTCGAAGGAAACAGGCTCTTTGCGGGCGAAGATTACGACAGGGCCGCCGAGCAGTATACGCGCGCGCTGGAAGTGGATCCTAACAGCAATGAAGCCAAAAACGGGCTCAGAAATATACAGAAAAAGCTGGGCGAGCGCCGGCGCATAGAATCGCCGGCGGGGATGTCAAGAAAGCTTTTTAAGAGCGGCCGGGAAAAATACAGCGCTGCTGATTATGAAGGCGCGATGGAGGATTTTCAAAATGCCCTCATATTAGATTACGAAAACAGGGATATACTAGAATGGCTTAAGAAGACCCGCCGCCGCATGAGTTTAGACAAGGCAAAAACCGAAGACTTTGATCTCGAAAAGGATATCAATGTGGCGACTAAGGAGAAAGGCGTCGAGGAAAAAAGAGCGATGCTTGAAGTGGAGCAGGCATATCAACCGCCTAAGAAGCCCGAGCGAAAGCCCGTCGAAATAGAAGAAATAATATCGCCGGAGGCGGCGCAGGAGGAAAAGGCCCGTCGGGAATTGCTTGATAGATTAAAAAAGAAGATGGTTCCGGCAGTCAGCCTTACCGACGCCGATATACGCGACGTGATACGCCAGCTTATGGATATTACAAACGTTACGATCGTCATAGATGAGGGCGCGTTGGCAAAAGTCGGCGGAGGAAGCCCCATGAAGATAACATTCAGTACGGTGAATGAGATGCCTTTATTGGAAGTGCTGAATATCGCTTTGAAGGCTACGGAGCTCGGCTACAGGATCGAGCCGAATTATATCTGGATATCGACTCCGGAGAAACTCGCAAAAGAAGACGTGATCACGAGGACCTACAGATTAAAATACGGCGTGAGGCGCGTGCGCAAGGTCGAGCTTAAAGAATTTGAGACCAAGTCGTCGAGCGGCGGTTCGCAGTAGTCCGGGGTAAAAAATATGCGCGTTATAAAGACTGCCATACTTCTAATAGCGTTGGTAATCGCACTTCCCTTTTGGGCTCTTAGCCAGAGCGATGCCCCTGAATTTCAGCTTTCCATAGAGGAGTATCTAAACAATGCCCTTCCGCCGCAAGAAGGCCGCATTGTCAATTTTAACGATATAACAGGCATATTGACGGTTACGGATACGCCCTCCAATCAACAGCTCATACAGAAGCTCGTTACGCAGTTTGATATAGGCCCGAAACAGATACTTATAGAAGCGCGATTTGTGGAGATCGAATTTGAAGATCTGGACGAACTCGGGATTGAATGGTTTTTATATGAAGCCGGCGATGTCAATATAAACCCCGGCGGCGCAAATACCCAATATCAGAATATTAGATGGGATAATTCCGGAACCGATACATTTCCGCAAACCGAACTCGGCCTCGATATCGCAATTGTAGCGGATTGGGCCAAGAAGAATTTCATAGAGGCGTACCTTCATGCCCTTGCGTCGCAAAACAGGGCCAATCTCTTGTCCGCTCCGAAGATAACTACATTATCCGGCCAACAGGCAAACATCCAGGTAACGCAGACTATTCCGTATGTGACAGATGTGCAGTTTGAAAATAGCGGAACGGCGGAACACCCCATTTGGAAATTTGATTATACCATTGAAGAGAAGATGACGGGGATAACGCTTGAGGTCACTCCTTACGTAGGCAGTAACAGCGATATCATAACACTTGATATACACCCCGAGGTTAGCAATCTTAAAGCAAGAAGGCCGATTTTCGAGGGGGCGTCCACAGCGGCGGCAAACCCCATAACATACGGCATGTCGGTACCGGCACTTTTGGGATGGCCCGTTATTGATACTAGAACAGTGCAGACGAGCGTAATGGTAAAAAGCGGTTCCACCCTCATAATGGGAGGCTTTATAAATGACGATGATTCCACAACGGAGAAGAAAGTGCCTATTTTAGGCGATATCCCGTTGATCGGCCCGCTTTTTAGATATCAATATGTTGACAGAAAAAAGAAGAACCTCGTTATATTTTTAACAGCGACTCTATTGACAGCCGAAGGTGAGACTGCGCAATGAATACATTCTCAAGGCAAAGACATAGTATATGCGCATTTCTGACGTTGTTTTTTATGATGTCACCTCTTTCATCCGCCGAAGAGAATGCCGGAGACGATGATGTCACAAAATATACGGTTAAAGAGTACCTCGATACAAACCTACCGCCGCAGGAAGGCAGAAAAATAATGCTCGATGAGCTATCGGGCCTTCTCACCATTACCGATACGCCGTCCAACCAGGAGATCGCACTTCGCCTCATAAGGGAGTGGGATGTAGGACCCAAACAGGTGGAGATCGAAGCAAAGTTTATAGAGATAACTTTTACGGACATAGATGAGATGGGCGTAGACTGGGACCTTTTTAAACATGACGAACCGGTAATCTATAGCCCGCATAGCGCTTTAGCCGTTGTGGGCCAGAGTGAAAGTATACAGGCGCTTATGGGGGCGGCCGGAGCAGCTGCCGAATGGGCGCAGGCCGCCAATACGGCAGGGTTAGGGTTTTTAATAAGTAAAACCGCCTGGCGCGGTATGGAGATGATGGCCTATCTCAAACTCTTAGCGGAGAAAGATAAGGCCAATCTCATTCATGCCCCTCGCGTTACCACGCTTTCCGGCCAAATGGCCAATATTCAGGTAGTAAGAAGTTTTCCATACGCCACAGCCGTGGAAACTACGCAAGTCGAGTGGACGACCACTACGATTGGTGTTAGTACAACTCAGTTTTACCCGGTAGAGACATATACGATCGAGGAAGAGATAGTGGGCGTTCTTCTTGAAGTCACGCCTACCGTCCTCGAGGGCAGTGACATAATAACTCTGGACATACATCCGGAAGTAACAAAAGTAACTCAGCAAATAGCCCTTACTACAGGCCTGCGCGGCACCTTTCCGGATGATTTGGGTTGGCCCATAATCGATACGCGAAGCGCCCAGACGTCGGTGATGGTCCGGAGCGGCGACAGCATTCTTATCGGCGGGCTTATTCAGGACGCGGATAATAGCACTGTAAAGAGGCAGATCCCTATTTTAGGCGATCTCCCGCTTATAGGCCCGTTTTTTAAATACGAATACCAAAACAGAGAAAAAAAGAACCTCATAGTGGTCTTAACCGTAAGACTTATAGATACGCAGGGAGAAGAAGTGCGCTGATGATTAAAAAAAGAGCAGTGATAATATCCATATCAGTGCTTTTCATTTTACTTTTCTCTGTACACGGATTGGTGTGCGGGGCTGAGAAAAAAGGTGTGATATTAACTACCGCAGACTTAAAACAAGATTACGAAATACTGGGCCTCGTATTTTATCGTACGGGCGAGCTTAGCCCCAAAAAAATAAACGATGAGCTGACCAAACAGGCCGAAAGCATGGGAGCCGATTACGTCATCGGCATCATATATTACAATAACGCCGGTTATCTATATGGTTCCGGTACCGCAGTTAAACTGATCAAAAAAGACAAGCCCCGTTAGACCTCATGCTAACGCGGTAAAACGCATTATTTAGCGGTGCAGACGTTGCTATTCAGTAAAACCCAGGCAAAAACCCTAAGAAAACTCAAAATCCATTAGAGGTCTAACGGGGCAAGAAAAATTGACCACCCGCTTATTTTTTATTATTATACTACTCTCCGTATCATTAGCCTTTGCCGACGAGGTTCCTTTCGGTATCCTTAAAGGGCATAAGAGCACCATGAATTTTGAGGTGTGGGCGCCCACCGAAGGAGATGCCGAAACGGTAGCCGCGGGCCTTGATGGCTATTATAGGCGCTTCCTGAAAGACCTTGAATGCGGCGGCATGCTGAAGAAGAAGCCTCAAGTCTATATTTTTGCAAATTATGAGGATTATGTTGACAAGCTCGGGACGCTCCGTTATAATGTGAAAAATACAGGTGGAATAGCAATTCCCAGATCCGCACGAAAACCTGCCGAGATCTACAGCTTTTTGAGTGACAATCTGCTGGATGAAGTGATTCCTCATGAGCTGACGCATCTATTATTTAAGGAGATTGTAGCTGGATTAAAGACGAATGCCGCTATGCCACTTTGGCTTAGCGAGGGCATGGCGGAATACGAAAAAAGTACCAAGCGATACAAGGCCGAGGTCAAAAAAGCGCTGGAATCTGGCGCGCTTACGCCCCTGACTGAAATAGTAGGTTATACTGCTTATCCCACAGATTTAAATAAAAACCGTCTTTTTTATGCCGAATCGGCGAGCATAGTGGAGTTTTTGCTTACCGGATACGGAGGGGCTAAATTTACCTCATTTTCGCGGAAACTGGTTTCCGACAGAAAGAAAATCGACGAAGCTCTTTTTTCTACATATTATCCTCAGATCAAAGATGTATCGCAGTTTAACGATGCCTGGCTAAAATTCCTAAAAAAATAAAAGACAGTGAATCTCAGCGCGGGACTTAAAACTACATCAATACTTATCCTCATCTTTATATTGGGCTTTCTTTTGCGCATGGAGCTGTATGAAAGAAGCTCCATAGGCCCTTTTACGCCTTTTACAAACATAAATGCCTTTCACTACTATTTTGCCGAACTGGTTCGCGACGGAAAAGAGATACCGGCGCTTTGCCGCGAAGTGCAGTATCCCGAAGGATTTGATACATATCAAAAAGAATCGTTTCTGATGGAGCGTTTTGTCGGCTCTTTATACAGGATATGCCCAGGACCTGTGGATTTCCAGCTCTTCGTGCGCTATTTCGTGATGATTTTCGGGCTTATACCCGTAGTAATAGTTTACGCGCTCGCAAGGTGCGTGACCAAAAATAATACTGCGGCTCTTTGCGCGGGCCTCTTTTACACTGTGGCGCCAGCGGCGGTCAATAGGACCTTTGGCCTCGGATTCTTAAAAGAAGCGTTTGCGCTGCCTTTTATATTTGCAAATATCTTTTTTCTTTATCTTGCCGGTAAAGAGAAGTCATCGCGCGGAAAAAGGCACGCTTATAATATATTTTCGGCGATAGCTATCTTTATAGCGCTTGCCTCATGGCATTTTGCGCAATTCTATCTTGTATTTATTTTTGCTTTTATGGCACTAGTGGCGATATTTTTTGACGACTTTGATATAAAAATAGAGTATGCCTATCTTATGGCAGCATCTCTCGGCGCAGGCATATTTATACCGTATTTAAGAGCAATGCCTTTCATAATATCAGGCCCGATGCTCTTTGGATTTGCCGTACTGGCCGTATTTTTCGTTAAAAAATATGCGGCCAGGCGCGTAATCAGGCTTTTGGTGTTTACTGTCATTGCGGCCGCGCTTATATACGCTTTTTCATTCCTATCCAGGCACTTCGGCGCATATTATCATGTGTATTCGCTGGGGATAGATTCTCTGAGGTTTTTGGGCGTTAAGCCTTTCGATCCTAATTTAATATCGCCGGCGAGCCGGATGCTTTGGGATGTGGCGCATAGCGCGCCCGAGGCAAGGGGGGTTATTAATTATTTCGGTCCGGCGCTTTTACTCGCGCTGCCGCTTATCTTTATTAAGGCAAAGGCCTTATTCCGAAACAAGGAAGAAAATAACGGAGAGCTATTTCTCTTGTATCTATTGACGGCGTTCAGTATCTTGTATCTTTTTGTAAACAGGACCATGGTCTTTACAATTTTTCTTTTAGCTGTATGGAGCGGCGGCTTAATCGTTATATTCAAAAAAAAGGCGCTCCGCGTAATTTCCGTCATAATCGTTCTACTGGTTATAGCTTTCGAGATGGCGATGGTATCTCGCGCTCGCGCTTACATAGGCGATACTGCTTATATTGTCTCTCTTTTGGGCTGGATAAAGCAAAATACCGCCGAAAGCGATGTTTTCCTTGCGCCTCCCAGGTATTCTCCGGAGATATTGGCCTATACCGGCCGCGCTATAAATCTGCACGCCAAGCTTGAGTCAAAGGAGATAAGGGATAAGACAATGAAATGGGCGAATACGCTCTTCACGCAGGGCGAAGAGCCCCTGCTCGATTTATGCAGGGAGTGGGGCGTTACATATATAGTATTTCCGCACGGCACGTATATGGCAAGCGGCCGTTCGAGCTGGCGGTACATAACGGCCCATAACACCTGCGATAAGAATGACATCGGTTTTATTCTTGAAGCCCTGCCGGACGATACAGAGGGCTTCATGTTCGATCATGCCGGCCGAAAATTCACCGGGACGATCAGTGCCGGCTTTAAAAAGCCGCGCCTGAAGCATTTTGAACTTGTCTATAATGACGGATATTTCAATGTATATAAAGTTATTTATTAATATTCTGGTATTTTGCCAGTTTTTCGGCGTATTTCGGCTAGATGCCGCTGATTTGGAGCGGCTTGAAAGAGGCCATTTTGTAATTTATCACCAGAATAAAGATATGGCAAATAAGTTGTCGTGGAAGGCCGAGTACTATTATAAAAAAATAGTGGGCCACCTTGGCGTTCCGGAATTCAGGCCGTGGGAGGGGAAAGAGAAAGGCCAGATATATCTGTATAAAACTAAGTCTGATTATATGAAGGCAACCGGGGCGCCCGAATGGTCAGGCGGGATTGCCCAGCTCAGCGCTTCTAGATTCGCGACTTATGAAGATTCACCTAATCTCGCAACAACCACCTTTCCCCATGAATTGACACACATACTTTTCCACCTTTTTGTGGGCAAAAATAGAATGCCGCTTTGGGTTGAGGAAGGCATGGCGCAGTTTGAGGAAGAGGACGAGACGACGATATACAGGAGCAAGCGGTTTATAAAGTGGAATATAAAAGAGGGCAAGTATATACGGCTTGTCGACCTGTTTAATATGAGGGTAGTTCCCGAAGATAGCGTGGATCTTTTCTATACAGAGTCCGCGAGCATAGTAGATCACCTTATAAACGATAACATAAGGACCTCCTACGGCAAATTTTTGACTTGTCTCAAAAACGGAGAATCGGCAGAATCGGCGCTTGCGAAAGCGTACCAGTGGAAGTATAAAAACGGCATCAGCGATCTTGAAACGCGATGGAAAGAATTTGTGAAAAGGAAATATTGATACTTTCCTCGCTCCGGCTAAATTTCGCAGTCGCTAGGAGAAGTATCAATATTTCCATTAAATAGGGCTAACAATGAAATTATTTCTAATAGACGGTAATTCATTTTGTTACAGGGCGTTTTACGCCATAAAGGAGCTTGCCAACTCCAAGGGCGAGCCGACAAACGCCGTCTTCGGCTTTATCTCCATGCTCCGCAGAATAATAAAGGATGAGAAGCCCGATTATCTGGCGATAACGTTCGATTTGAAAGGCCCGACATTCCGCCATAAAAAATACGAAGAGTACAAGATACACCGAAAACCTATGCCGGATCCGCTTGTCAGTCAGATGCCGGTCATAAAAGAGGTGGTTCGCGCCTACAACGTCCCGATCTTTGAGAAAGAAGGTTTCGAGGCAGACGATGTCATTGCGACTTTGACGCGCAAGCTCGCGGGAAAATCGCTTGATGTATACATCGTTACCGGCGACAAAGATGCTTTGCAGCTTGTAGGCCCGCATGTAAAGGTATATTCCACCCATAAGGAAGGGCTTATCTACGATGCGGAGAAGGTAAAGGAGAGATACGGCGTGGGGCCGGAAAGAATAGTGGACCTCCTTTCGCTTATGGGCGATGCCACGGACAACATAACCGGCATTCCCGGGTTCGGCGAGAAGACCGCGCTTTCGCTTCTGGAAGAATTTGAAAACCTGGATGAGATCCTGACGAAACCGGAGAAGATCAAGTCGGAAGTAAGGCGCCGCCTTGTGGTCGAACATTCCGACAAGGCCCGGCTCAGTAAGGAGCTTGCCACTCTCGACGATAAAGTCCCTGTCGACATAGAGCTCGAAGATATGAGGGTCAAAGAGCCGGACGCTCTTAAGCTTCTCGAGATATTTAAGCGCCTTGAATTCCGCAACCTGATCAAGGAATACGCGCCAAAAACAGACCTCGAGTCGAAATACTATCTCGTAAAAGATAAAAAGAATTTTGAGGAGCTACTTAAAAAACTTGAAAAATCCGAACTCTTTGTTTTCGATTTTGAAACTACGGGGACGGATCCCATGACCGCGCGCCCGATCGGGATATCTTTTTCGTTTAAACTGGGCGAGGCTTATTATGCGGCATTTAAGAAAGAGACTCCGAAACTCATAAGCGACTCTTCCGTAAGCGATATCGATAGAGGCGCGGCGCTGGAAGCGCTGCGGCCGATTTTTGAAAACGGTAAAATAAAAAAGGTCGGACAGAACATTAAATATGAATACATTATCCTGCGCAATTGCGGCATAAATCTTCGGGGCATATATTTTGATACTATGATAGCGTCTTATCTTTTGAATCCTTCTAAACTGAACCATAATCTCGACGATATAGCGATGGAATACCTGAGTTACAAAGCGATTCCGATTGAGAGCCTTATCGGAAAGGGCAAAAGCGCTATCACGCTTGAAGCTGTAGATATAGAAAAGGTTTCCGAATATTCCTCGGAGGACGCGGATGTCACCTTCAGGGTGATGATGATACTCGAGAAGAAACTAAAGGAAAAAGGACTTGACAACCTGTTCAATGAAGTCGAAATGCCGCTTGTTGCGGTTCTGGCCGAGATGGAGATTGCCGGCGTGGCCATCGATACAAAATTTTTGTCAGACATGTCTGTCAGAGTGGAAAGGTCACTCGGAGGCCTTACGAAGGAGATATACGCCATGGCGGGTGAGGAGTTCAATATAAACTCGCATCAGCAACTCGCGAGCATTCTTTTTGAGAAGCTCAAACTACCGGTTATAAAAAGGACGAAGACGGGCATTTCCACGGATGAATCAGTTTTGAAGAAGCTCGCCCCGAATCATGCCATAATCGCACTTATTCTGGAATACAGGACCCTCTCGAAGCTTAAGTCTACATACATAGATTCGCTGCCGGAACTTATAAATAAAAAAACGGGCAAAGTCCATACTTCATTCAACCAGACGGTGACGGCTACGGGCAGGCTTTCAAGCAGTGCCCCGAACCTCCAGAATATTCCCATAAAGACCGAGATCGGCAGCCAAATGCGACGAGCCTTTATCCCGTTCGACAAGGATGATATCTTGATTTCAGCCGATTATTCGCAGATAGAGTTGCGTATACTGGCGCATCTTTCCGGTGATAAGGATCTAGTAAACGCTTTTAAGAAGAATCATGACATACACACCTATACGGCATCGCTCGTCTTCGGAGTGAAGGAAAAAGACGTTACCAAAAAAATGCGCTCTCAGGCAAAAACAGTCAATTTCGGGATAGTCTACGGCATGAGTCCTTACGGCCTCTCCCGCGATTTAGGCATAGGTGTTGCCGATGCCGAGAAGTTTATAGAAAACTACTTTGAGCGCTATTCCGGGGTCAAGGCCTATTTAGAGGCCACCATAGAGACTGCCCGCAAGGCCGGCTATGTCACGACTATTTTAAACAGACGCCGCTATATACCGGACATAAATAGCCAGAATATGAATATACGCCAATTCGCGGAGAGGGTCGCCATAAATACACCCATACAAGGTTCGGCAGCCGACCTTATAAAAGTGGCGATGCTGAATATTTGGAAGGAGTTCGAAAAGAGGCGCTTTAAGAGCAAGATGGTGCTCCAGGTTCATGACGAGCTGGTATTTGAGGCGAGAAAAGAAGAAGCCGGTGAATTGAAAGAGATTATAAAGAAAGAGATGGAAGGGGTATTCAACTTAGAAGTTCCTATAATCGTTCGAATCGGCGAGGGGAAGAATTGGCTCGAGACGGAGAAATAGCGTGAGAACTAAAAAAGCTAAAAGGCCGCTTATAATTGGAATAACCGGCGGCGTAGGGACTGGCAAGACGAGTGTTGCGGCCATGTTTAAGAAATTTGGCGCGTTGGTGCTCGATGCGGATAAGATCACTCACGAGAATATGGAAAAAGGTAAAAATATGTACAGGAGGATAATAAAAGAGTTCGGCAAAGATATCCTTTCGAGATCAGGCCAAATAGAAAGGAGGAAATTGGCGGCCGTGGTATTTAAGGATAGAATTGCCCTCGATAGGCTTTGCGCTATAGTGCATCCCGTGGTCATAAGGCGCGTCAACGAATATATAAAGAAAGCTACCGAAAAACCAGGAATTCCGGCTGTAATTATTGATGCCCCGCTTCTCTTGGAAGCGGGCATGCATAGCATATTAGATGCGCTGATAGTCGTCAAAGCGTCGGTTAGAACTCAGATAGAGAGGACGGGCAAAAAGACGGTTCAAAGCCCGGCCGAAATAAAGAGGCGTATGAGAAATCAAATTCCGCTAAGGAAGAAACTTATTTTGGCGGATTATGTTATAGATAACGAAGGGAGCAAAAGAAATATGAGAAAAATAGTGAGTAAAATATGGAAGGAGATAAAAAGTGGAAGAGACTAGCAAAAAAAAGGCGACGATTGACCGCCACGAAGGTGAAATAAAGATAGAGAAGCTCAAAGAGATGAGGATCACGGAATTGAGCAAAATCGCGAAACAGCTGAGTGTCAACGGCGTAAGCGCGCTAAAAAAACAGGACCTGATATTCAAAATACTGCAGGCGCAGGCCGAGAAGAACGGCCTTCTTTTCGGCGAAGGCGTCCTTGAAATACTGCAGGACGGTTTCGGATTTCTACGCAGCCCGAACTACAATTACCTGCCGTGCCCCGACGATATTTACGTGTCGCCGTCGCAGATTCGCAAATTCGATCTCAGAACGGGCGACACCGTAAGCGGGCAGATCAGGCCGCCAAAAGAAGGCGAGCGCTATTTTGCGCTGCTTAAGGTGGAAGCGGTAAATTACGAGGACCCGGAGAAATCAAAGGATAGCGTACTATTTGACAACCTTACCCCGCTTTATCCTAATGAACGCTACCTTTTGGAAACAGAAGAAGAAGATATGTCTATGCGCGTAATGGATATGGTGACGCCGGTAGGCAAGGGGCAGCGCGGTATGATAGTGGCGCCGCCCTACAGTGGAAAGACGGTTCTCTTGCAGAAATTCGCCAATGCCATAACGATCAATTATCCGGATGTCATACTCATGGTGCTCTTGATTGATGAGCGGCCCGAGGAAGTGACGGATATGCAGCGTTCCGTAAAGGGTGAAGTCGTGAGCTCCACCTTTGACGAGCCGGCAGAGAGGCACGTACAAGTAGCGGAGATGGTGCTTGAGAAGGCTAAGAGGCTTGTGGAATACAAAAAAGATGTTATAATATTGCTCGACAGTATCACGAGGCTGGCCAGGGCTTATAATACCGTCGTTCCTCATTCGGGCAAGATCCTTTCCGGGGGCGTGGATTCCAATGCCCTGCATAAGCCAAAGAGATTTCTCGGCACAGCGCGAAACATAGAGGAAGGCGGCAGCCTCACGATTATAGCCACCGCTCTTATAGAGACCGGCAGCCGCATGGATGAAGTCATATTTGAGGAGTTTAAAGGGACGGGCAATATGGAGCTCCAGCTCGACAGGACACTCTTCCAGAAGAGAGTCTACCCCGCCATAGACATAAAGAGGTCCAATACGAGGAAGGAAGAACTGCTTGTTAATGCAGATGAGCTTCAGAGGATATGGCTTATGCGGAAGGTCCTGAATGAGCTGAATACCGTCGAGGCCATGGAGCTCTTGGTAGAAAAGTTGAAAAAGACAAAGACAAATGCTGAGTTTTTAATGAGCATGAACAAGGTATTGTAAGAAAGGAAAGAGATGAAAAAGAAAATACATCCGGATTGCAAAGAAAGCACCATAAACTGCGCGTGCGGAGAGGTCATACACACGCGCTCCACAAGACCCAATATAAGGGTCGATATCTGCTCCAAGTGCCATCCGTTCTTTACCGGGAAGCAGAAGCTCGTTGACTCGGCGGGAATGGTGGATAAGTTCAAAAAGAGATATGAAAAGACCGAGGCAAAAAAACGCGTAACGAAACCGGCCGGGGCGAGGGAGGATCAACAAGCGGACGAAACCGGCGAAAAAGAGAGTAAATAACGGTTAAGACATGTTTGAAGAAATAAATAAAAAAGAGGTGCGGCTCAAAGAGCTTGAGGCGCTCTTATCGGATCCCGAGGTGATCCGAAAGGCAGAAATTTACCAAAAATATGCCAAAGAGCACGCCGAAATATTCGAAGCCGTATCTAAGTACAGAGAATTCCAGAAACTGACGAAGGAGATAGAGGATGTTAAGCATGTCCTTTCCGTGAAGCATGACCCGGATTTTACGGAACTTGCAGAGGCGGAGCTCAGCGAACTGGATTCTAAAAAGGAATCTCTCGTACGCGAACTCGAAGATATAGTGTACGTAAAGGATCCCGATAGCGATAAGGATATTATCGTCGAAATACGCGCCGGCACGGGCGGGATAGAAGCGTCATTATTTGCCGCGGAACTTTACAGGATGTATGCCAGATATGCGGCTAAAAGAGGGTGGAAAGCAGAGATACTCAGCAGCTCACTTAGCGAAAAAAGCGGCTTTAAAGAAGTCGTATTTTCCGTTACCGGAGGAAGTGTCTACGGTTTTATGAAGTATGAAAGCGGGACGCACCGCGTTCAAAGAGTGCCCGAGACAGAGGCATCGGGGAGGATCCACACCTCCGCCGTTACGGTTGCGGTATTTCCGGAAGCAGAAGAGGTGGAAGTCGATATTAAATCGGAGGATTTGAAGATTGATGTATACCGTTCCGGAGGCCACGGCGGCCAATCGGTAAATACTACAGACTCGGCTGTGAGGATAACGCATCTTCCGTCGGGTTTAGTGGTGACCTGCCAGGATGAGAGGTCACAGCACAAGAATAAGACAAAGGCTATGAGGGTATTGAGGACGCGGCTTTTCGACAGGATTAAATCGGAACGTGAGGCGAAGATAACCAAAGACAGAAAGAAACAGGTCGGCTCGGGCGACAGGTCAGAAAAGATACGGACTTACAATTTTCCCGATAGACGAGTTACCGACCACCGGATCAACCTTACTCTGCACCGCTTGCCCGAGATAATGGAGGGCGATTTAGATGAACTTATCGCTGGACTCAAAGATGCGGAAAGAAGATTGCGCTTAGGCAAGCCCCGTTAGACTTCTTAAAGTGCATTGTTTAGTTTGGAAGTCTAACGGGGCAAAAATACTACTTGAGGCCGATAATGGAAGTTTACGAAACGCTGGATCTGATAAAATGGGGTGAAAAAGAGCTATTGAAGTCCGGCGTGGAATGCGCTCTGCACGACGCTAATACCCTTATGCGCTATTCCCAAGACGCCGATTCGTTCAGAAACCACATCGAAAAACGTGTTTCACGGTACCCCCTGCAATATATATTAAAAGAAACGGATTTTATGAACGCCCGCCTCAAAATGGAGGACGGCGTTTTTATACCCAGGCCGGAGACAGAAATCCTTGTCGAAAAGGCGCTGGAGGTCATAAGCAATATAGCGTCAAATACCGTAAATATACTGGAAATAGGCACCGGGAGCGGTAATATAGCAATTTCGTTGACAAAGAACGTAACTAATTGTAGAATAATTGCTTCCGACATCTCGGATTCAGCCATTGAAACGGCAAGGGAAAATGCCGTGGTCAATCTTGTCAGCGATAGGGTAAAGTTTGTAAAAAGCGACTTATTTGGAGATATTCCTCGCACTTGTTACAATTATTTTGGTATGATTATATCAAATCCCCCATATGTAAGGCGCGAGGATATCGCGGGCCTTCAGCCTGAAATATCGTACGAGGACATAAGGGCGCTGGATGGCGGATGGGACGGACTCGATTTTTATGGACGGATTTTGGACGAAGGCAGAAGGTATCTAAAAGCCGGCGGGGTCTTTTTGTTCGAAATAGGCCATGACCAGGGCGAGGCGATTTTTAAAATAACAAAACAGTATAAGGAATTAAACGGTTTTAAGTTATTAAAAGACTATAATGGTTGCGATCGGGTAGTAATTGCATGGATAAGCTAGTCATAAAAGGCGGCAAAAAATTAAAGGGCACGGTTATCATAAGCGGCTCCAAGAATGCGGCATTGCCGATTCTGGCGGCCACACTTTTAACCGAAGATACCTGCATAATAAAGAATGTGCCGTATCTTTCCGATATCAATACGATGATAACGCTTCTGAGGGAGTTAGGGAAGGACGTTTCGATGATAGACGACATCGTGACGGTAAAAGGCGGCGAAAGGACTAAGTGCAGGGCGCCTTATGAGCTGGTCAGTACCATGCGCGGCTCGATATGCGTCTTGGGGCCGCTACTGGGAAAAAGAAAAAGAGCGGAAGTATCTTTTCCGGGCGGGTGCATTATAGGTCCGAGGCCCATAGATCTGCACCTTAAAGGATTGAGAGATCTTGGCATAGAGATTAAGATCAAAGGCGGATACATAGTGGCCGACGCCAAAGCGATGCGCAGCGCGCGTATATATTTGGGCGGGCATTTCGGCTCGAGCGTCTTGGCGACCGCTAATGTCTTGATGGCGGCTGTGCTCGCGAGAGGAACGACCATTATAGAAAATAGCGCCTGCGAACCGGAGGTCGCCGATCTGGTAAAATTTCTCAAAGGCATGGGCGCGAACATAGAAGGGGTAGGGTCCCCGAGGATTGTTGTAAACGGCGTCGCAAGGCTTGAAGGGTGCACCCATTCTCTCATTGCCGACCGCATTGAAGTCGGCACATATATGATAGCGGGCGCGGCAACTAAAGGGGAGCTTTTTTTGAAAGGCGCAATATATGATCATCTTCTTGCGTCTATAGATAAACTGACCGAAAGCGGCGTCAGCATAATGCGGGAAAAGGACGGCATAAGAGTCAAGTATATAAAACGGCTTAAACCCCTTTATGTCACGACGCTCGCATATCCGGGTTTTCCTACGGATTTGCAGGCCCAGATGATGGCGCTTATGAGCGTAACGGACGGTATCAGTGTTATCACCGAGAAGATATATCCTGAGAGGTTTATACACATAAGCGAACTTAACAGGATGGGCGCCGAAATAATGCTGGAGGGCCCCAACGCGATAGTAAAGGGCGTAAAGCGCCTGAGCGGCGCACCTGTTATGGCATCGGACCTTAGGGCGAGCGCGGCGTTGGTTCTCGCGGGGCTCGTAGCTGACGGAACTACCGAAGTATCGCGTATATACCATTTGGACAGGGGCTATGAAAGGCTGGAAGAGAAACTTCAGGCAATAGGCGCTGATGTAAAAAGAGTTAAAGAATAAAAGGAGAAACCAATGGCTGTAGTAATAAGATTAAAACGGATGGGGGCAAACAAAAAGATGTGCCACCGGATAGTTGTTACCGATATCAGAAATCCCAGGGACGGCAGGTTCATCGAAGAGATCGGCAGCTACGACCCCAGAAAGAATCCGCCTCTTATATCCGTAAAAAAGGATAGGGCGGAATATTGGATTAAGGTCGGCGCAAAGCCATCCGATACCGTAAAGAGCCTTTTGAAAAAAAGCGGCGTAAAATAACACGGGAGCCGGAGTTCTATGCGGATAGATATTCTCACGCTCTTTCCCGGCATGTTCGGCGATTTTTTGAGTGAGTCGATAATCAAAAGAGCCCGCGAAAAAGGAAAGGCCGATATAAGGCTCCACAATATCAGGAGCTACAGTACCGATAAGCACAGAAAAGCGGATGACAGGCCTTTTGGCGGCGGCCCCGGTATGGTACTGCAGATCGGGCCCATATACAATGCGCTGAAGCATATCCTCCGGCGAGATACGAGATACGAGATACGAGATACTAAAGTCGTGCTCATGTCGCCGCAGGGGAAAAGGCTTGAGCAGAAGCAAGCGAAGCGCCTTGCGAAATTTAAGCGGCTGGTGATAATATGCGGCCACTACGAAGGCGTTGATGAAAGAGTGAAAGAATTGCTCGTTGACCATGAGATATCAATAGGCGATTATGTCCTTACCTGCGGAGAGCTCCCGGCAATGGTGCTGGTTGACGCCGTAGTAAGGCTTATCCCCGGCGTTTTAGGAGACGGAGAATCTACGGTTTCGGAATCGTTTGAAAACGATCTTCTTGAATATCCGCAGTATACGAGGCCCTCGTCTTTTTGCGGTATGAAGGTGCCGGATATATTGCTCTCAGGCGATCACGAAAGAATAGCGGCGTGGCGGATGAAAGAAGCCGTAAAGAGGACAAAAAAACGCCGCCCCGATTTATTACGGAAGTAAAAATAGCCGTTGAAGCTGCAACCAAAAGCGATATGTTACAAATAAAGCCACACGGCGGGACACCCTGCGAAGCAGAGTGTCCCGCGACTAAGCTAGGAGAAATCATGGACAAGATGAGTTACATAGAATCCAAGCAGATCAAAAAAGATATTCCTGAATTGAGGCCGGGAGATACGGTCAGGGTATTTTCAAAGATTCAGGAAGAAGGAAAGACCCGTCTCCAGGCCTTTGAGGGGATCGTTATCAGCATAAGAGGCGCGGGAATAAAACGCGCATTTACCGTAAGAAGAGTCACTTACGGCGAGGGCGTTGAAAAGACATTTCCCGTAAATTCCCCGTCAGTTGACCGCATAGAGGTGGTCAAGCGGGGTAAAGTAAGACGCGCAAAACTTTACTATTTGAGGGAGAAAATTGGCAAAAAGAGCAAGGTTGAAGGCGAAGATGTCTTCCAGGCGGCGCCGCCCGACGCTTCTTTACGAGAAAAAGGCGAGAGCCAGGGGGCATGAGGTCATAGCCGGAGTAGACGAGTCGGGCGTTGGCCCTTTAGCCGGCCCCTTAGTCGCGGCTGCCGTCATCATCGGTGACTTCAGGTTCAAAAACAGAATAGACGACTCAAAGAAACTTACACCAAAAAGCCGTCTTGCAGCATACGAAGAGATTATAGAAAAATCACTGTACGGCATTTCCGTGATAGCGGAAGATGTCATTGACCGGCTCAATGTTTATAACGCAACAAGGAAAGCGATGGAGGAAGCGGTCAATAATCTTAAGACGGCGCCCGACTACATCCTTATTGACGGCACCATAAAATTATCAATTGCATATAACGGAGAAAGTATAAAACGCGGAGACGGACGTTCGCTGTCTATTGCCTGCGCGTCTATCCTTGCCAAAGTCACAAGAGACAGGATAATGGACGGCCTTCACAACCGTTACCCGCAATACGGATTCAAACACAACAGGGGTTATGGCACGGCGTTCCATTTTAGGGCCATTAGAAGATACGGCCCTTCGCCGATCCACAGAGTAACATTCGAACCGGTAAAAAGTCTCATAGGGAAATCATAAATGCTTTCAGATCTCGCTATAGCTGGAAAGACAAAACTTGCCAGAATCGATAAGATCGCCAGATCGGCCGGCATACCCGCGAAATACGTGGAGATACTCGGTACCTATAAGGCGAAGATAAGCCTGGATTTTCTAAAAGACAATGCCGGAAGACGTAGAAAGGGCCGCGCGACAAAGTACATAATAGTTTCCGCTATTACGCCAGGCCCGTTAGGAGAAGGCAAGACAGTCACAACTATCGGCCTTTCGATGGCGTTAAACAGAATCGGCAGGCGGTCTATCGTCTCGCTTAGGCAGCCTTCCATGGGCCCGACATTCGGCCGAAAAGGCGGCGGCACGGGAGGCGGTTATTCGCAGGTGATGCCGAGAGGCGATATAAATCTGCATTTTACGGGCGATACGCACGCTGTGGGCATTGCGCATAATCTCTTAGCCGCATTTATGGATAATTCGCTTTTTAGGGATAACCCTCTCGGAATAGATCCTGCGACCATATCATGGCCGAGGGCAATAGATATTAACGATAGATCATTACGCGATATCCGGATAGGGTTGGACGAGAAAAAGAAGGGGTATTCGCGGGAGACGGGTTTTGAGATAATCGCTGCCAGCGAATTGATGGCTATACTGGCGCTTTCCGAAGATATTTTGGACATGCGCAGGCGGCTGGATAAAATCGTAGTAGCGTTTGCGAGAAGCGGCAGGCCCGTTACCGCCGGAGATTTAAAGGTGTCCGGCGCGATGGCCGCGCTTTTGAAAGAAGCTCTAAAACCGAATCTGGTCCAGACGATCGAGCGCACCCCCTGTTTTATACATACGGGGCCGTTCGCAAATATAGCCCATGGCAATAGTTCTATAATTGCCGACAAGATGGCGTTCGGGCTTTCGGATTACGTAGTCACGGAAAGCGGATTCGGGGCGGACTTGGGCGGCGAAAAGTTTTTCGACATAAAATGCCGGGCGAGCGGGCTCAAGCCGAATGCCGCAGTTTTAGTCTGCACCGTAAGGTCATTAAAGATGCATAGCGGCAGATTTGCCGCGGGCTCCGAGGCGCATAAGAGATTGTTTACCGAAGACCTTGATGCGCTTGGAGAAGGTCTGGCCAATCTGGAAAAGCAGATCGGCAATATACGCAGGTTTGATGTACCGCTTGTGGTCGCCATAAATAGATTTAATACCGATACGGAAAGAGAGATAGCCCTTGTGAAGAAAAAGGCTCTTTTTGCCGGAGCAAACGATGCCATAACGAGCGATTTATGGCAAAAAGGTTCGCAAGGCGGCCTTAAATTGGCTGAAGCGGTAATAAGGGCGTCTGAATCCCGTGCGAAATTCAATTTCCTTTATCCGTTAAATATTTCCATAAAAGAGAAGATAGCGAAAGTAGGGCATGTGATGTATGGCGCAGATAAAATCAGCTATTCCAGTATTGCCGAGCGCAAAATATTACGTTACGAAAAACTCGGTTACAGTAAATTGCCTGTGTGCATTGCAAAGACTCATCTTTCGCTTAGCGCTGACCCGTTCGTTAAAGGCGCTCCACGGGGCTTTACTCTGCCGGTTAAAGATGTTTATTTAGCGGCAGGCGCGGGATTTGTGACGGTCATGTGCGGCGCCATAAATACGATGCCGGGTCTGCCGGCAAAACCGATAGGCGAGCGGATCGATATTGATAAGAGGGGAAATATTGTAGGCTTAGCTTAAAATAGAAGGATTGAAAGATGTCCTATAATATGGCGCTTGGGAAATATCTCAGTAAACTGGCTGACAGGACTCCGGTACCGGGAGGCGGAAGCGCTGCTGCGCTTGCGGCGGCATTGGGCGCGGCACTTATTTCTATGACAGCAAAGTATGATCTGGGAAAGGCCAAGGATAAGTATGCCAAGAAAAAAATAAGGGAAATATCGGATTTCAGCGAAAAAGCGCTCCGCCGGTTGGAATTGCTGATGCAGAAAGACGGGAAGGCTTATTTGAAACTTGCAAAGGAGATAAAAAAGCGCCGACCCAAGAAATTATTAAGGCTGTACAAGGATGCCATTTCGGTGCCGATGGAAGTTTGCAATATAGCGGCTCGGGCGGCGTCGGATGCAGCGGAACTTAGCGGGTACTCCAAGACGTCCATAATATCTGATGCTGCCGAAGCCGCCGTCTTATTGGAATCTGCGTTTTTTTCTGCGAAATTGAACGTGGAAGTAAACCTGCGCAGCATAGAAGCCGCAGCTTATAAAAAGAAAGTAAAGAGTGCTCTTAATCGGGCAGAGAAAAAAGCAATAAAGGCAAAAAAGGCCGCGCTTGCGAGCGCGGCAGCATTCCTAAAGCGAGGATAATATGGCCTGCAGGTTACTGGATGGAAAAAAGATCGCAAAAAAGATAGCTTATTCCCTAAAACGGGAGATCATTTCCTTGGCGGCCCGCGGCAAGATAAAACTTGTGGTGCTGGCAATAAGCGGCAATCCTTCGTCCGAGGTATATATAAATGCCCAAAGAAAACTGGCCGCGTCGCTCGGCATAGAATACCATATCAAGAAATACCCCGCATCTGTAACGCAAGCCGAGCTGGAAAAAGATATGGATCGGCTGAATTGCGATGATTCGGTTACAGGGATAATGGTCGAAACCCCTCTACCCAAAACCCTCAAGCCTGAACAATTATTTCAAGCGATCGATCCCAGAAAAGATGCGGAGGGCCTGAATCCCGCCACCACAGGGAAGGTCGTTTACGAAAAATGGCGCGTGGCGCCTTGTACTGCCAGCGCATGCTTTTATCTTATAGAATCCATCGGCGCAAAGTTGGAAGGAAAAGAGGTGGTTATCGTAGGCCATTCTTCCGTTGTAGGTAAGCCGCTCGCGCTTATGTTGCTTTCAAAATTGGCTACTGTCACTGTTTGCCACATAGGTACTTATAGGCGAGGCCTTTTGGAAAAACACGTAAAACGCGCGGAGATACTTGTAGTAGCCGTAGGGAAAAGCGCATTAATAAAGGGCAACTGGATCAAAAGAGGCGCTATCGTAATTGATGTGGGTATTAATGCGAAAAACGGCGTAATAACGGGCGACGTAGAATTTGACAAGGCAAAAAAAAGGGCAGCTTACATTACGCCTGTACCGGGGGGCGTGGGGCCGGTCACAACAGCGATGCTTATGAAAAATTTGGTGGAGTTATATAAAAACCAGAGGAAAGAACAATGACTTTTAGCGAGAAACTCAAATCGAAAAAATTTATCGTCACAAGCGAAATAGGTCCGCCAAAGGGTGTTGACGTAGCGGAAAGAATCGCGGACGCGGAGCTGATCAATGGCCGCGTAGACGCGATAAATGTGACGGACCTGCAGAGCTCTGTGATGCGGCTTGGTTCGTTGGCGTTCAGCCGCCTTTTAATAGAGCGTAATATCGAGCCCATATACCAGATGACATGCCGCGACAGAAACCGTCTTGCGCTGCAATCGGATCTATTATCCGCCTATACTTTGGGTATACGCAACGTCCTTATACTGACGGGCGATCATCCGTCTTTGGGTGACCATCCCGCGGCAAAACCGGTTTACGACCTGGATTCCGTAGGCCTTTTGCGAGCGGCAAAGCTCTTGGAAAATGGCGAAGACATGGCAGGCAAAAAACTGAAAGGTTCGCCAAAATTCTGCCTTGGCGCAGCCGTAAATCCCGGAGTGGATCCGCTTGAACCGGAAATAATAAAGACGGCAAAAAAGATAGAGGCCGGAGCGGAGTTCTTTCAGACACAGGCCATATTTGACGCGAGGCCGTTCGAAAAATTTATGGATAACATAAAGGATTTAAAAGTCCCTGTAATAGCCGGCGTGGTCGTGCTTAAAAGCGCGGATAGCGCAAGATTCATGAATAAGCACGTACCGGGCATATCGGTACCGGATGCGATAATAGAAGAGATAGAAAAGTCCGATGATAAGGATAAGAAGTCGATAGAAATAGCGGCGCGCCTCATAAAAGAGTTAAAGGGTATCGCCGGCGGAGTTCATATCATGTCAATAGGGATGAATAAGAAAGTTCCTTTGATACTTAACGCGGCGGGCCTTTAGAGAATGGTTGAGAAAAAGGTCACAATTTTAGATATACAGAATAAAAAGAGAAGCGGAAAAAAGATAACGATGCTTACCGCTTACGACTGTTTTCTGGCTAAAGTTGTCGACGAATCCGGCATAGACGCCGTATTGGTAGGCGATTCGCTGGGGATGGTCGTATTAGGTTACGAATCTACCGTGAATGTCACCATGGACGATATGATACGCCATGCCCAGGCGGCAAGGCGGGGAATCAAGAAGTCCCTTCTAATAGGCGATATGCCTTATAAGTCATTCGAGACGGTCGAGGCAGCTGTAAAGAATGCAAGAAGGTTTGCGGAAGAAGCCGGGTGCGATGCCGTAAAACTGGAAGGCGAATCTTATGAGGCGGTATCCGCAATAATCAAGTGCGGCATACCCGTACTTGGACACTTGGGGCTCACACCTCAGACAGCAGCGGAGTTTAAGGTGCAGGGAAAGAATGCCGAAGCCGCAAAGGCTATAAAGGACGCGGCAAAACGGCTGGAGCGCTTGGGATGCTTTAGTATAGTCCTGGAATGCATCCCGTCCGAGCTCGCGGAAATAATAACTTCAAATATATCTATTCCGACCATAGGAATAGGCGCGGGCCCGGCATGCGACGGACAAGTCCTTGTGCTTAATGATCTGCTTGGCATGTTCGATAGGTTCATGCCGAAATTTGCCAAGAAATACGCCGATGTCGGCGCGATAGCAAAAGAGGCGGTTTCCCGGTATAAAGAGGAAGTCGAAAAAGGCATTTTTCCGAAAAAAGAGAACAGCTTCACAATGCGAAAAGAAGAACTGGAAAAGATAAAATGAGGAAGATGATATGAAAATAGTTATTGTGGGGCCCGGCGCCTTGGGGCTATTGCTTGTGGCCAGTTTATCGCGTACAAAAAATGATGTTTGGGTGCTTGACAAAAACGCGGGAAGGGCAAAGAAGATACGAGAAGATGGCATCAAGGTGGAGAATTCGGGAAACGGCTCGCGCGTCAAGGTGAATGCCTCTTCCGAGGCCAAAGATATCGGCTTGGCCGACATTGTTATTATATGCGTAAAATCGTACGACACAGAGAGCGCGCTTAAAAACGCAAAGCCGCTTATAGGCGAGCGGACGTACGTATTGAGCCTGCAGAACGGTTTGGGAAATTTGCAGCTCATAAGCGAATTTGTAGATAGCGCTAAGATAATAGGCGGCGTCACTTATCATGGCGCGACGCTTATTGACGAGACAACGCTAAAACATACTTGCAAGGGTGAAACGATTATAGGCCAGGAAAGCGGAAAGGTCTTAGGCGAAATAAGGGACATAGCGGCGATATTGACCAAAGCGGGATTTCCCGTAAAGATAACCAAAGATATAAATTCAGCCATATGGAGCAAGGTCGTTATAAACACCGGCATAAATGCCATAAGCGCAATAGTGCGCCTCAAAAACGGGACACTTACGGAAAATGAGTATACGAGGGAAATCGTGAGGCGCGCCGTATCCGAAGCGGCAAAAGTTGCGAAGAGGAAAAAGGCAAAACTTGCCTACGATGACCCCATACAGAAAGCCGAAGCTGTTTGTAAGGCAACGGCCGACAATATCTCGTCCATGCTGCAGGACGCCTTGAATCGCGATATGACTGAAATAGACTCGATAAACGGAGCGATAGTGCGGCAGGCCAAAAGCATGAATATAAAAACACCTACGAATGAGATGCTCGTTGAGCTCGTTAAAGCGATCGAAATAACTTACGACAAGCGAGTGAAGGGATAAGGAGTATTAAATGTTTATTAAAATAGGCGAGCGTATAAATAGTTCCAGGGAGACGATAGCGCGGGCGCTTTCGACAAAGGACGAAGCCTTTATCAGGCGCGAGGCAAGGCTCCAGAAAGAGGCGGGGGCCCATATGCTGGATGTAAACTGCGCTTTCAATACAAAGAATGAACCTAGTGATATGGAATGGCTCGTTTCGCTCGTTCAAGATGAGACGGGCTTGCCGCTTTCTATAGACAGCCCTAATCCTGACGCGATAGAAGCAGGGCTTCGCAAACACAAAGGAAAGGCGCTCATCAACTCTATTACGCTTGAGAAAGATAGGGCCGACGCTATTCTTCCACTCGTGAAGAAGTATAAGGCATCGGTTATAGTACTTGCAATGGACGGGAAGGCTATGCCGCACAACGCCGCCGGCCGACTAGATATGGCAAAAAATGCCGTATCGCTTCTGGCGGCTCATGGCGTAGAAAAGGACGATTTATATATCGATCCCTTAGTCCGGCCTATAAGCAGCGAGCCGGATCAGGCGCTTGAAGTTATAAAGAGCGTTGGATTGATAAAGTCCGCTACGGGCGCTAAATTGACTTGCGGGTTGAGCAATATCTCCTTCGGCTTACCCGATCGGAGTATGCTAAACGCGGTATTCCTAGCAATGATGCTTTCCGCGGGGCTTGACGCCGCTATACTGGACCCTCTCAATAAAAAGATAAATGCGATTTTACGGGCCTCGTCCGCGCTTTTGGGCGAAGACGAGTTTTGCATGGAATACATAAAAAGCCACAGAGAAGGGGAGTTATCTTTTTAATATGCGTATAATAAAAAGACCGAAACGTATATTTATAGCCGCGACGCGTCAAAATGACGGCAAGACCACACTTTCGCTGGGGTTGATAGCGGCATTTAAAAAGCGTTATGGAAATGTGGGGTTTATAAAGCCGGTAGGCCAGCGCTACGTCGTGGAAGACGGGCTCAAGGTGGACGAGGATTCCCTTCTTATAAATATCCTATGCGGTTTGAAAAGCCGGCTTCAGGATATGAGCCCCATTGCCGTGGAAAGAGGATTTACAGAAAAATATATAATGCGCGCCAGGCATATTGTGCTGGTACATAAAATAAAGAAGGCATTCGCCAATATCGCAAAATCTAAAGATATAGTCATAATAGAGGGCACCGGGCACGCGGGCGTCGGTTCATGCTTTGACATGTCCAACGCCTATGTGGCGAAATTGCTGGGCTCAAAAGTAGTCCTGATATCTTCGGGCGGTATCGGAAGGCCGATAGACGAAATCCTGCTTAATGCCGCTCTTTTTGAAAAGCATGGCGTAAAGATAGCTGGCGTGATCATCAATAAAGTCTTAAGAGAAAAATATCACAAAGTGAATGAACTCGTAAGAAAGGGGCTTAAGCGGAAGGGCATTGACGTATTGGGCGTGATGCCATACCAGAAGTTTCTTTCCTCTCCTACTGTCGGAGAGATATCGGAGGAACTTGGTATAACATTTATGCACGGTAGAGAAAATGCCCACAATATAGTAAACAAGATCCTTGTAGGCGCTATGGAACCGCACGAGGCATGGAATTATATAGAAGACGGCAGTCTCATAATAACCCCGGGCGATCGGGAGGATATGATACTAATGGCTATGAGCTCCTATCTTTTGCAATCCAAAACCGCCTATTCGAAGATAGCCGGCATCGTCCTCACGGGCGGCATAACGCCCCATCACAGCATACGCAATCTTATCGCGCGCAGCGGTATTCCGGTCTTGATATCAAAATACGATACATATAAAGTGACGTCAGAGATACATGACCTTACAGTCAAAATAAAACCGGACGATATCGACAAGGCGGAGATGGCCATAAAGCTGGTAGAGGATTACATCGACATAGATCTTCTCATTAAAAAGATATCATGATAAGGAAGAATTCGTTAATAGCGCTTCTTCTCTTTTTTTTCGTCCTGCCGGGTTGCGCAAAAAGCGATGTATACAAGTTTACCTCACTTTCCATGGGAACTACGCTAGAGGTTACGATATGCCTTGACGGCATAGGTATCGCCGCCGCAAAAAGCGCCGCAGATGAATCAAAAGCCAGGATAGAAGACATCAATAAGATGCTCTCTATTTTTGACAAAAAAAGCCTCATATCCCTTGTAAATGATGATGCCTCAAAAAAACTCCGCAAATTAAATCCGGATTTATATTTACTGATAAAGCGATGCAATGAATATTATGTATTAACCGAAGGCGCATTCGATGTCACGGTAGAGCCGCTTGTTGAGGCGTGGGGATTCGGCCCGGGTGAGAAAAAGAAGTGTGATCCCGATACCATAGCGGGTATATTGAAGTATGTCGGAATGGATAAGATGGTATTCGATGATGCGGATAGAGCGGTATATTTTAAGGATCCGCGCATGCGGATCGATTTTGGAGGAATCGCCAAAGGGTACGCAGTCGATGAAGTGGCGAAGATATTAAAACGCCGCGGCGTCAAGTCTGCCGTTATTAATATGGGCGGCGAGGTCTATTGCGTGGGAAGTAGTGCGGCGCGAAAAGGATGGTCTATCGGCATAAGAGATCCGGATGACAAAAAAATATCATTGCTCGGCTAGTAATAAAAGATAAAGCAGTCGCCACTTCCGGTAATTACGAAAATTTTTATATCTCAGGCGGCAGGCAATACGCCCACATCATAAATCCGAGAACAGGGTATGCGGCGAGAAATAATTTACGGAGCGTTACGGTCGTGGCAGATGACTGCATGACTGCCGATGCATTGGCGACGGCGATATTTGTGCTCGGCGAAAAAAAAGGGCTGGAATTTATTGAGAAACTACAGGGCGTAGATATATTTTTAGTCGCAAAAGACTTGGCGGGCACAAGGATAAGCATGTCAGGCGGCATGAAATGTTATATGGAAAAAAGATGAAAAATAGAAAACGGGTCATGGTGGCTATGAGCGGCGGATTGGACTCATCCTTCGCCGCAGCTATCTTAAAAAAGAAAGGATTTGATGTCATAGGCGCGACTATGAAGTTATGGCCCGAGGAAGAATGCGCTAAGGATAAGGATGTCAGGGCATGCTGTTCTACGAGTGCCATAAGTGATGCGCGATCCGTCGCCGCTAGAATAGGCATCCCTTATTATGTATTTGATTTTTCCCGGGAGTTCGAAAAAAACGTAATAGACTATTTTTGCAGGGAATATAACCGCGGCGCTACGCCTAACCCTTGTATTTTATGCAACCAGATTTTAAAATTTGATGTCCTGCTTAAAAAGGCGCGGGAACTCAGTTGTGATTATATTGCTACGGGCCATTACGCAAACATCGGCTATAACAGGCTCAGCGGGCGATATTATGTAAAAGAAGGAAGGGATAAAACTAAAGATCAGTCATATTTTCTGGCGTTTATATCTCAAGAGGCATTGTCGCAAACGATCTTTCCGCTTGGCGGCCTGACAAAAGAGAAGGCCCGTATTCTCGCAAAGAAGATGGGACTAAAGGTGCATAGTAAAGCCAGCAGCCAGGAGATATGTTTCGTAGACGAGCATTATGTCGATTATCTTAAAAGAAAAGGCGCTATTACAAGCGGCGAAGGAGATATATTCAATACAAGAGGCGAGCGGATAGGGCGTCATAAAGGCATACATTTTTATACCATCGGTCAGCGCAAGGGTTTGGGGGTAGCCCACAAGAAGCCGCTTTATGTCGTCAGAATGGATAAGGCGAAAAATGCTGTGATAGCCGGGACTAAGGAAGAGGTCAGGAAGCGTGTTTTTGTGGTGGCGGAGCCTAGCTGGATGGCTATGGGCGGCATAAAGAGGCCCACGAAATTTCTTACGAAAATACGGTACGGCCATAAAAAGGCGCCGGCAGTAGTGGAGAAGGCCGAAAACGGCGAGCTGAGGGTAACGTTTAAAAGTCCGCAAGAAGCGATTACCCCCGGCCAGGCAGCGGTTTTTTATAAGCGCGATGCGGTGATGGGGAGCGCGTGGATATCCGAAGTACTTGAATAGCGATTGCTGACCATAGGGGACGTTTCCCTTTGACCATAGGGGACGTTTCCCTTTGTCGCAACATCTTCAAATACAATAAGTTGCAAATGCACGTTTTCCACTTCATTTCTATTAATTATTGAATTTGATTTGGAAAATGGCTTGTTGCAATTCTTTTATTTATAAATAGTTATATCAAAGGGAAACGTCCCCTTATTTTCACGTCCCCTTATTTTCAAAGTTGAGCAACACTTAATAGAGCGAGCGGAAATACCAACATGAGCCAATTGACAAAGGAAATGCTAAGTGGTATTATAATACACTATGTTAAACGCCATATGCGCATTGCCTAAGGCTGTATTCAACACTGCGCTGGAGCTCGTATATCCCCGCTCCTGCTACGTATGCAAACGCAGTATCGGACCGTCCGAAAACGCTTCTTTATGCGAGACATGCCGCAAAAAGATAAGGTATAATAAGCCTCTTTTCACGGCAAGTGCAAGAAGGGCCGGCTATTATTTCGACCGGGTACATTCTGTGGCCGCTTACGAAGGCGTAATGCGCGAATGCATACATAAGTTCAAGTATAACGGCATGCTTTCTGTGGAGAGGCTATTTGCGGAACTGATGACAGATTATGCCGAAAAATACATAGATAAAAATCTTTTTGATTTCATTATTCCCGTCCCGCTTTACAGGACAAAACTGCGGGAAAGATCTTTTAATCAGGCGGCTATATTGGCGAATTCTGTTTCCCGTAAATTGAAAATACCCTGCATCAACAATAACCTTATAAGAGTAAGAGCGGGAAAGCCGCAGATAGATCTGCCAAAAAGAGAACGTCTGAAAAATATTAAAGACGCATTCAAACTGAAAAGGCCGCTTTTATTTAACGACAAATCCGTTTTACTTATAGATGATGTCTTTACCACCGGCGCCACCTTGAACGAATGTTCAAGAGTCCTTAAGCTTGCGGGCGCAGGATATATAGAGGCATTTACGCTGGCTAGGAGCGTGTAATGATCTCGATAGGCGGGCAGGTTTTATGAGAATACTAAGAAACTATATATTGGTGGAGATGCTTCCATGGATGGCCATAGCCATTGTTATTATTACTTTTGCATTCCTGGTAGGCAATCTTGTAAAACTGGCCGATTTCGTCATCAATAAAGGTGTCGATCTAAGCTACGTGGGCCAGATATTCTTATTTTTAATACCTAATGTCCTGAGCTTTAGCATCCCCATGGCCCTTTTGACAGCGACTATGCTTGCCTTTGGCAGGTTATCCAGCGACAATGAGATCGTCGCCATGCGTTCAACCGGCATAAACCTCTATAAGATCGCTTTGCCCGCGATAATGCTGGGACTAATATTCAGCCTTCTTTCCGTGCCGCTTAACGACAAAATAGTGCCGCGCACCCATTATAAGACGCGGATGCTCATAAAGGAACTCGGCATGCGCTCACCCGCGGCATATCTGGAAGCCGGCACATTCATACGGGGATTCAAAGATTATATTCTATTCATATACGAAATCAAATACGCCAAAGACAGGACAATATTTAACAATGTCCGGATATATCAGCCACAAAAAGACGCGCCTACAAGAACTATAATTGCAAACGGAGGCGAGTTGATCCCTCTGCCCGAAAAGAATGCGGTTAAGTTAAAATTGACCAACGGCACCATAGAAGAGCCCAATCCCACAAACCCTAAAAACCTCTATAAGCTGAATTTCAAAACATATTATCTCACGCTTTTTGTGGATGACTCTACCATGCAGGAGAGCGGCAAAAAGACAAAAGAGATGACCTTTGCAGAACTCAAACAGAACGCCGCCGAACTTAAAAAATCTGGTATAGACGCGACGCCGGTTGAACGACGCATACATAAAAGGATAGCCGATTCTTTCGCGCCTCTCGCCTTTGTCCTGATAGGCATCCCTCTCGCCATAACCACGCGCAGGAGCGAAAAATCCATAGGATTCGGCATAAGCCTGGCGCTCATAGTAATTTATTGGCTGCTTGCGGCCGTCGGCCAGGTCTTTGTCACCAAGGACATACTTCCCGTATGGTTCGCTACGTGGTTCGGCAATATCGTTATCATGTCAATAGGGATTTCGATGCTTTATGTAACCGTAAGGAAATAGCGTGAAAATACTGCACAGGTATCTTTTAAATCATTTCATAGGGCCTTTCATTTTCTGCCTTCTGAGCTTCATATTCATCTATATCGCCATAGACCTTTTTAATAACCTCAATGAAATGGTGGAGAGCCGCCTGGATATTATGACTGTTTTTTATTATTACCTGAACCTTATCCCTTTCATATTTGTCCAGACAGCGCCTATTGCCGTTTTAGTTGCGATAATGTATTCTCTCGGAATATTCAACAAAAATAACGAGATACTCGCCATGCGTTCCAGCGGCATAAGCCTCCTTGATATACTTACCCCGCTCATTATGATGGGGCTTTTGATAAGCGTAGCGGCATTTCTGGTAAATGACGGGGTCGTTCCGACATCCAGCATGACCTCCGCCAGGATAAAAGACGAAAAGATAGAGAAGGTAAAGAACACAAAGAAACTTAATAAAAAGATAGAGATAGAGCTGGAGAATATAGCGTTTCACGGAAAGAAAAACAGGATAATATACGCAAGGCGTTATTTTGTATTTCAGAAAAAGATAGTAGGACTTATAATATTCAACCAGGATAAAAAACAAAGTGTAACATCAAAAATAACTGCGGCGGAAGCAACCTGGCAGAATGAAAAATGGTACGGCAGAACAGTGGTGTTCTTCAGTGTCGACAAAACGGGTAGAATCGTAGGCGATCCGGATTTTTACGAAGAGGCATATATAGACATAGAGGAGGATCCCGCCGACTTCAGGCAGCGCCAGAATCAGACTGAGTTTATGAGTTCGGCGGAACTTAAGAAATGTATAGGGTATCTTTCTTTCGTGGGGGGCACAACCGTAAGAAACCTGAAAGTGGATTTACATCAAAAATTCGCGCTTCCTTTCGCGAATCTGATTGTAATACTTGTCGCCTCTCCCTTCGCCTTCAGAACAAACAGAAGAAGCGGCGTAATAATGGGGATATGCATAAGCATAGCTATGGTGCTCGGTTATTATGTGATAATGTCTGTGAGCCTTGCCTTTGGAAAAGCCGGATTTATTCCGCCTTTTCTCTCCGCATGGTGCCCCAATATAATCTTTGCCGCAGTAGGCCTTATTCTCATACTCAGAGACAAATAAATTAGTCCACTGTCCATAGTCCACAGATTTTTCTGTGGACTGTTGACTGCGGACTGTAGATTATTTACCCAGCGCTTCAGCTACTAAACTGGCAGTGCCCTTGCCTCTGAAAGCCAGTATGTATTCCTTTGCCCTAAGGTATGCCTCTTCTTCGGTCGCCTTCTTATACTTATCCGGAATATTGTCTATTTTTTCCTTAAATGGCTTTGTCGCCATCTTTATGTCTTTTTTGTTTTCCTCGCACCATTTTTTCATTTCCAAAAAAAGGTCTTTGGGTAGATTGTGATGCGCAACGTTCTGCCATTCGGTCCCTACGTTTCCTTTTCTTATGCCGTAATCAGCAAACTGGCCCACTGTCCGAAGAGGCGTGCCTGTGATACCGTGCTGCGCTATGCAAACGCCGTATTTTTTTATGGCATCAAATATCTCTCCCGTACGTTTAAGGTCTATGTGAACCTCTTCTCCGGGGGCATAATTTCCGTGTTTTGAACCGTTGTTTATCGCAAGAAGATCCGGAATAACACCATTATCTTTTAAACCGCCGATGAACTCAAGTGATTCTTCTACGGTAGAAAGGGCTCCTCCTTCTTTGACGAGTTTTATCTCCCCTATTTCAGCTTCAAGGCCGAGGCCCGCTCCCTGTATGAGCTTTCCCAGTTTTGCCGTTATATTGATATTGTCCGGAATTTCGTTATGGGAGGCATCTATGGCAACCGATGTGTAACCGGCCTCTATAGCCGCTTTTATTATCTCCTCCGCTATTTGAAACTCCTCCGCCGAAGTGTCCCTTACGGCGGTGTGATCCGCGTGGATAAAAAAGGGCTTTTTGTGGCCGAGTTGATTTGCATAGCCCACTATCGTATCGAAAAATGTATAAGGAGTAAAACCCGTATAGCCGCCTTTAAGATTGCCTTCCGAGCGCGCCAGCTCAAATCCGACTATAGCGTCGAGCTCGTCCGCGGCGCGCATGATGCCGGGGACGGCGTGCTTTATCCTTATGTTACAGGCCATAAGTATTACCTTCTTATCCCTCAGCACATCAAATATGCTATGGCTGCTTAAAAGTAAGAGTTTATTATCGCCCAATTTTTTTGCCGTGTTTTTCGGTCTTTTTGCTAGTACTTTATTGATGTCCATGCTTTTCATCCTCCATAGTAGCCGACACTTAAGTGTCGGCTACGACTCTTCATTTTGACAGTTCCCGCGTCAATCTATAGAGCTCCCTATCAAGTCCAAGTTTTCGCGGAGACCTCTTGCAGGCCTCCTCTAGATTTGTAAGGACTATTTCGTCGCTAACAGCCCCTACCATTTTATCGCTTTCGCCTTTTTGAATCGCTTTTACCGCCGCTTCTCCCAGCCGCAAACCGAGAATCCTGTCCGCTGCCGTAGGAGAGCCGCCCCTTTGTACATGCCCAAGCGTAATATGCCTTACCTCAAGCCCTGTATTTTCATTAATAAGATCCGCTACATCTTTTGCGGATCCAACGCCTTCAGAGACTACCAATATCCAGCTTATTTTACCTTTTTTGTGGCCTTCGCGTATCTCGTCGCACATGTCATCTATATTATATTCACTATGAGGGACTAATATGTCTTCCGCCCCTCCCGCAAGCCCTACTCTTATTGCGATAAACGCGTCGTCCCTTCCCATTACTTCTACGACAAAGATACGCTCCATACTGTCAACGGTATCTCTGATCTTATCTATAGAGTTTAATGCCGTATTTACAGCGGTATCGGCGCCTATCGTATAATCGGTCCCGGAGAGATCGTTGTCTATTGTTCCGGGCACACCTATAACCGGAATGCCACACTCTTTATACAGCTTATGAGCGCCTTGAAACGAACCGTTGCCGCCTATTACTATCAAGCCATCGATGCCGCATTTTTTAAGCTGATCTGCCGCTTTTTTGCGGCCCTCGGGAGTCATAAACTCTTCGCTCCTGGATGTCTTCAGCATGGTTCCGCCCAGAGTTATGATATTACTGACGCTGCGGTGATTCATTTCCACAAAATCGCCATTTATGAGGCCTTCGTAACCTCTCATTACTCCGTAAACGCCCATCTTATTGTTCACGGCCGCTCTCACTACAGCGCGTATTGCAGCATTCATCCCCGGCGCATCGCCGCCGCTTGTCAATACAGCGATCTTTTTCATATTTGGTCCATAGTCCGCAGTCCACCGTCCACAGCACAAGAGTCGACTGTGGACCGTCGACTGTCGATTAACTAAGTCCCCATCTCCCAACTTTCAAGATACTTTTTCTGCTCCGGCGTCAGATCGTCGATCCTTATATTCATGCTTTTAAGCTTAAGCCGGGCAACTTCTTTATCTATATCTTCCGGGACTACGTAGACCTTTTTTCCCAGTTTTTCGTAATTCTTCCTTACATATTCCGCGCAAAGAGACTGATCGGCAAAACTCATGTCCATTACGCTCGCCGGGTGGCCTTCCGCCGCGGCCAGGTTTATGAGCCTGCCCTCTCCCAGAAGATTTATTCGCCTGCCGTTTCCAAGAGTGTATTCATTCACAAATTCGCGTACCTGTCTTTTTTTCTTGGATAGTTTTTCTAGGGCCGGGATATCCAGCTCCACATTAAAATGGCCCGAATTGCAGACAATGGCGCCGTCTTTCATCATCTTGAAATGCTCCCCTCTTATCACATTTATATCTCCGGTCAGGGTTATGAATACATCGCCTATTTCGGCGACTTCTTTCATCGGCAAGACTTCATAGCCGTCCATCACCGCTTCGAGGGCCTTCAAAGGATCCACTTCGCATATATAAACTACTGCTCCCATGCCCCGGGCGCGCATTGCCACGCCCCTTCCGCACCATCCGTAACCGCACACTACGATTTTTGAACCCGCAAATAATACATTCGTGGCTCTTATGATGCCGTCCACTGTGGATTGGCCCGTGCCGTATCTATTATCGAAAAGATGTTTTGTATCCGCATCGTTTACGGCTATCATGGGAAAAAGAAGCTTACCGCCGCGTTCCATGCTTCTTAATCTTATTACGCCGGTAGTCGTTTCTTCGCTGCCGCCCATCACCTTTCGGGCCAGATCTCTTCTTTTCATATGTATGCACGATACGAGGTCAGCCCCGTCATCCATTGTTATCTGAGGCTCTCTATCCAGAACGCTATTTATATGCTTGTAATACGTCTTTTCGTCCTCGCCTTTTATGGCAAAAGTAGAGATTCCGAAATCTTTGACAAGCGACGCCGCCACATCATCCTGAGTGCTCAAAGGGTTTGACGCGCATAGATATACATCCGCCCCGCCGCCTTTAAGCGCAAGCATCAGATTGGCGGTTTCAGTAGTAACGTGAAGGCAGCAGGCTACCTTTGTCCCCTTAAGAGGCTTTTCCTTTTGGAAGCGTTTCGTTATTAATTTCAGAACGGGCATATATTCCGCTGCCCATTCGATGCGAAGTTTGCCTTTCTTGGCTAAACTTAAATTCTTAACGTCATATTTCATAATTTCCTTTCGTGACGCTATTTTATATGCTTCGCTAAATCCTTTGCGATATCAGTGTTTTCCCACGTAAAGCCTTCCTCTTCCCTTCCAAAGTGGCCATAGCTTGCCGTTCGTCTGTACCTGTTATTTGCCGATTCGTGCAGCTTTAGCTCTGCAATGATACCGTGCGGCGTCAGCTCAAAATTGTCTTTTATTATCTTTTTGAGTCTATCTTCCGAAACCCGCGCAGTCCCGAAAGTATCCACCATTATGGAAACCGGGTCTGCCACGCCTATAGCATAGGCAAGTTGTATCAGGAAGTGGTCCGCGAGGCCCGCCTTTACGACATTCTTCGCTATATAACGGCACATGTAAGCGGCCGAGCGGTCTACTTTAGTCGGATCTTTTCCCGAAAAGGCACCCCCGCCGTGAGAGATCATGCCGCCGTAAGTATCGACTATTATCTTTCTCCCGGTCATGCCGGTATCTGACTGAGGGCCGCCTACCACAAATTTACCTGTTGCGTTCACAAAAAACTTTGTATTTTTATCCACGTAATCTTTTAGGATCGGTTTCGCCACTTTATCTATTACTTCTTGTATCGCATCCTTAGACATCATGTCTTTTTTCTTATCCAGGACATCCTCGGTGTGCTGACAGGCGAGGATAACATCCGTAACACGCTGGGGTTTTCCATGGGCATATTCCACCGTAACTTGAGATTTGCCATCGGGCCCAAGATATTTCAACATACCCTTTTTCCTTACTTCTGCCAGGCGCTTTGTAAGCTTATGCGCAAGCATAATAGGAAGCGGCATCAATTCCTTCGTCTCGCGGCAGGCGTAACCCATCATCATGCCTTGATCGCCCGCCCCGCCCCTGTCCACCCCTTTTGCTATATCAGGTGACTGAGTATTTATGGCGTTAAGTATCGCGCAGGTGTGATAATCAAAGCCATATTTTGGGTGCGTATAACCTATGTCTTTTAAAAGGTTTCTGCACAGGTTATGTATATCTACGTAGGCGCTTGTGGTTATTTCGCCGCCCACGATTATAAGGCCCATGGTCACGTAGGTTTCGCAGGCAACTCTCCCCACCTCGTCCTGGCTCAGCACATTATCTAAAACAGCATCCGAAATCTGATCGCAAACTTTATCAGGATGCCCCTCCGTCACACTTTCCGATGTGAACAAAAACTTGCTCTTTGACTGTATCATTATATTTGCCTCCCTTTATAACTGTCCTTTATGCTCTCATAGGTATGCTTATCTCCTATGTCATACCATTCCTCGTTAAAAGTAAATCCATACACATTCTCTTTTTCGACTAACCAGCTTATGTAATTACCGGGCGCATCGCTATGTTTTGACTGCTCCAGGTACTTAGATACCATGTGTAATTTATTCTTGGGAAAATAATAGACGCATATTGCCACAAGCGTAGATTCGGGCTTTGCGGGTTTTTCCGTAAAGTGCAATATTTTATTATCGTTGTCTATCGTAACTATCCCGAATTTCTTCGCTTCCTCAAGCGAGTTTATGTTGTGAAGAGCAACGCTGCAGCTTGGCGAATATTTTCTGGAAAAATTTACGAAATCCAAAAGATTAAAAGCAAAAAGATTATCTCCTGCCACTATCACAAGGTCATCATCTATTTTTGTTTCTTTAATGACAAGTTCTATATCGCCTATCGCTCCCAGCCTCTCTTCGTTGGTAAGGGTCTTGTCGTTTATGACTGTTATTTTCTTTTTACCGCCGTAATCCGATGCCCATGTCTTAAAATTCTTATAGAACCTGTGGTTCGTCACCACATAAATCTCGTCAAGTTCCGCCATCTTCTCTAATTGTTCCATCGTATAATTTATTATCGGTTTGTCTTTTATGGGTAAGAGCGGCTTTGGCATGCCGATAGTTAAAGGATAGAGCCTTGTCGCATAACCCGCAGCCAATATAAGCGCTTTCATAATGTTCCTTTTTAGTATTTGTCGTTATAGGTCACTAGGTCCGGCAGTAGCTCCTTAAGTCTCTGCCTCGCGAAGTCTTCCACTTCTTTGCCGGTATCAAGCGTAAGCGCTTTTATCGCTATCTTTTTGGCGTCTGAAAATTTTACGCTCCTTATGACCTTTTTTATCTCGGGTAAAAGTATGGGTGAAGTACTAAATTCGTCCAGCCCGAGGCCCACCAATATTATTGTCAGCGCCGGATCGCCGGCCATCTCTCCGCACATGCCGACCCATATATTCTCTTTGTGGCCGTTATTTATGACATTTTTAATAAGGCGGAGTACTGCCGGATGCGCCGGTTCGTAGAGATACGCTATCTTTTCATTTACCCTGTCTACGGCGAGGGCGTATTGTATAAGATCATTCGTCCCTATAGAGAAAAAGCTCACTTCCCTAGCCAAAATATCGCTTGTAAGCGCGGCAGAAGGTATCTCTATCATAGCGCCTACCTCGATATTTTTATTGAAGGGCGCCTTCTCTTTACGCAATTCATTCTTGGCTTCATCAAGAAGAGCATTGGCGCCTCTCAATTCCTCAATGCCCGATATCATAGGATACATTATCTTAAGATTGCCGCTTACCGATGCTCTGAGTATGGCCCGCAGCTGAACCTTAAATATATCGGGCCTCGCAAGGCAAAATCTTATCGCCCTCCAACCCATAAAAGGATTCATTTCTCGGGGTATTTCAAGCTGCGATAGAAATTTGTCTCCGCCTAAATCCATAGTCCTTATTATAACGGGCTTCGGCGAAAGTTTCCTGGCCACTTCTTTGTAAGCCTTGTACTGTTCGTCTTCGGATGGAAGGTCGGGCCTGTTCATGTAGAAGTATTCGCTTCTGTAAAGCCCTATTCCGTCGGCACCGTGTTTTATTACGGACTGCATCTCCTCCGGCAGTTCTATATTGGCCGAAAGCTCTATCTTGCGGCCGTCAAGCGTCTCGCACGGCAAGTTTTTTAAAGTTGAAAGTTCTTTTTCCAGCTGTCCATGCTTCTTTTTTTCGGCATTATATCTATCCAGTGTCTTTTTCTGCGGACTCACTATTATAAGACCGCGGTGGCCGTCCACAATTACAATATCGCCGTTCTGCACTATTTTGGTTATCTTTTCAAGGCCTACTACGGCGGGTATCTCCAGGGACTTTGCCATAATGGCTGTGTGTGAAGTGCGGCCGCCTATGTCTGTTACAAAACCTATAACGTTCTTTTTATGCATAACGGCGGTATCTGAGGGTGAGAGGTCATACGCCACTATCACAACCTCTTCTTTTAAGTTCGCCAGCGATATCTGTTTGGCGCCCAGAAGGTTCCTCAATATCCTTTTACCGACATCACTGATATCGCTTATGCGCTCTTTAAGATATTCGTCGTCCATCTTGGAAAAAGTATTTATATATTTTCTGAGGACATCGAGAAAAACATATTCTACACCGACCTTCTCCTTTTTCATCTTTGCTATTACTTCTTCTATAAGCATAGTATCTTCCAGGACCAAAAGATGCGCGCTGAATATTTCTCCGTGTTCGGCGCCCATGTCTTTAGATATTTTTTCTTTTATCTTGAGTATTTCGCTTCTGGTCTTTACAAGCGCGTCCTGAAGCCTGTTTATCTCATCCGGAAGATCGTCGTCTTTTATCCTCCTGCGTGAAACAGTAATATCCTCGCTATCTACAAGATAAGCCTTGCCCACGGTTATTCCGGGTGCTGCCGGTATGCCTTTTAGAATGGTCTCAGACATCTTTATCGCCTGTTTCCTCCGCTGATATCAGCTTGCCTTTTGATGAAACGTCCTTTTTTGTCTTTGGCATAATATCCCTGAAGAGAGTATCGTCGAGTTCGCCCGATAGAAACCTCTCCAGCTCATTGACAGCACTCTCTGCGTCCAACCCTTCCGCTTTTATTAGTATTTTGCTTCCCCTGCCGGCCGCGAGCATAAGAATACCCATTATAGATTTACCGTTAACCCGCTGATTGCCGCGTTTGACCGATATTTCACAATCAAATTTATTCGCCATCTGCACAAATATTGCGGCGGGCCTTGCGTGCAAGCCCATTTTATTTTTTATTACTATCTTTCTTTCTACAACCATTTTTCTCCCGCGCCTCTTCGCGTCCCCTCCCCCATAAGATTCATTATGAGCCGGGAGAGCTTGTCTGCATTGTGCCGCACATAATCTGTAGCGCTTATTATATTGGCCCCTATAACTTGATAACCCATCTTCTGTATCGTTTCTTTATCGGGCTCCACTATGCCGGCCCCTTCTTCCTTATATTTTTTTAGAAGGGCTCCGGGTACGCTGCCCGTATTTATAATACAAGTATTTACTATCTCCGGAGTAGAATGATGGATAAGGGCCTTCAGGTGATCACTGGCTTTATAACCATCGGTCTCGCCCGGCTGCGTCATGACGTTGCATATGTATACTTTCAGAACTTTACTCCTTGATACTTCCTGATATATGCCGCTTATAAGTAAATTTGGGATAATGCTGGTATATAAACTCCCCGGGCCCAATATTATAACGTCTGCTTCTTTCACCGCAATAAGGGCTTCTTCCGTCGCCTCGCAGTTATCGGGCTCTAAAAATACCCGCTTTATAGGATTTTTCGTTTCGGATATCTTACTCTCTCCGGCCGTCAATTCGCCGTTTTTGTGTTCTGCCACAAGTTTTATTTTGGACAAAGTTGAAGGTATTACCTTGCCCCTTATGGCCAAGACCTTGCTTGACTGCTTTATCGCCTCTTCGAAGTCGCCCGTCACCTTTGACATGGCTGTTATAAAAAGATTCCCGAAACTGTGGCCTTTAAGATAATCGCCCTCCTCAAAACGGAATTGAAAGAGCTTCCTCATCAATGGTTCCGCGTCCGCAAGCGCGACGAGACAGCTTCGTATATCACCGGGAGGCAGCATATTAAATTCCTCCCTTAATCTCCCGGAAGAACCGCCGTCATCGGCTACCGTAACTATGGCTGTAATATTGCTTGAGTAACTTTTTAAGCCATGGAGAAGGACCGAGAGCCCCGTCCCTCCGCCTATAGTCACTATGTTAGAACCACGCTCTAGATACCTTTTTTGATATACGATATCTACCAATTCCTCTTCGCGCTGGGGCAAAAATACCGTCACTACGGACTTTACGATATTTTTTATGGCTACCATAAGCCCTATTATCCCAAAAAGGATGACAACGCTTACAGCCGCCTTATTATTAGCGTCCCTATTTATAACCATTATGACCGTTCCCATAGATATCAAGACCACGCTCAATATCACAAGAGCGGCCCATCTTTTTACACCCATGCCGGGTATAAGCCATTTAAGTATTTTCATCTCGCCCCGCATTCCGTATCTCGCCTGCCCTCCGAAGCCTTGGCGAAGGAGGGTACCTCGTGAAGCGCATCTCGTTTTAGCGCTTCACGCTTCACGAATAACGCTTCACTGCTTTTTGAGGTCTTCGTCGGTGATGACCTTGACGATATCTTTTTCTGTTTCTGCCTGGCGCAGCATGTCCCTCACGTATTTATCCTTTAAAAGCCGCGATATCCTGGCCAGCGCCTTAAGATGCGGACCTGCTGACTCTTCGGGAGCCAATAACAGGAAAAATATATAAGCAGGTTCTCCGTCCAAAGATTCAAAATCTATGCCTTTTTTGGATAAACCGAAAGCTGCTACAAGAGATTTAACGTTTGCTGTCTTGCCGTGTGGTATTCCTATACCCTGGCCTATGCCCGTAGATCCCAGCGCCTCTCTGGCCATCAGGATCTTTACTATCTCGTCTTTTTTGCCGGCCACGCCGTCGGCTTTGACCAGGAAATCTACAAGCTCTTTTATCACGCCTTCCTTGTCAGTTGCTTTCAGGCTAGCGCTGATAGCCTTTTTGTTGAGAAAATCCATTATCTTCATTTTGGCGTATACTCCTTCCTTTCATAAGCTAAATTTTAAGTTTAAACTGCGCTGAATAGGCTGAACACCTTTCCTCCTTGTTACGTAGGTGTTACTATAATGTTGGTTCTTCTTCGCCGTAAGCAAACTTAATGCATGGTACGGCTTCGAAGGAACTCATTCCTACGAAGCTCGAACGTGAAAACATTCGAGCGAAGTAGAATGGAGCGAGGGACGGGGGTCGAACCCGCGACATCTTGCTTGGCAAGCAAGCATTCTACCACTGAATTACCCTCGCATATAATTCGATATGTTTTTTATCCAGGTTTCCATTCTAAGGCAATAATCTTTGCCATTTAAATATAGACAGCAAATTCCATAGGATAATCTAGTCTTAGTTAATACGGCTCTACTCGGAAGTATTTGAGTTTTTATAAACTGATCTAAGGGTATTCTTAGCCGAGCAGACCAAAACGATTTAGTGCTTAACTCATCAATATCTTGATAAATATATAAAGCCATTCTAAGACCTAATTCGATATCCCCAAAATATTTGCGCACAAAATTACAATATACTTCCAGTAACTCGGGATTGGAATTTGTAAGTGCTAATTGATACTTTCGATTGGTGCTGCTTTTAGAAATACGGGTTCCTTCTGCCCAATATAACATTACTCCTGCGACAAATAGCGGGTCATCTTTATATTTCTCAAATAATAGCTCCGCTTGATTTCTAACCTCGATATCATGGTCAGCTCTATGCCTTGCGCGCGCTTCATTCATAACAACAATCTTATCTATCATCATCTTTCCTATCAGTACTTATTACCTGCTGGGCATCCTCGCCCCCCTCTTTTTTTTGAAAGAGGAACATTAGTGGTACCCGCACAAGGATTCGGCGCCTCCGCCGTCGCAGGAGCTCCGGCTCCGGTCGGCCACTCGGCCGCTTACGGCCGGTCCTTCCGGACTTACGGCCTTTTCCTCCCATTAGGTCGGCGCGGCCTCACTTCGAATCTTAAAGCGGGTACTGACTATCAAAAGAACCTGGTACCCGCACAAGGATTCGAACCTTGGACCTTGACATTAAGAGTGTCCTGCTCTACCAACTGAGCTATGCGGGCAACTTACATAACTACCGTATTTTCAATGAGTTGTGATACTGTTAATTTTTCAATGTCGTCAACCGCAGGCGTTTGTGCTATATTTGTGCTAATTCGCCTGCTCAACGCATCAACCGCCCGCTTTTTATGATCCGGAGACAGATGAGAATACCTTAATGTCATTTCGATGCTTTTATGACCTAACAACTCCCTGACAGTGTTCAAATCTACTCCAGCCATAACAAGCTGCGATGCAAATGTATGCCTAAGATCATGAAAGTGAAAGCCGATTATACCAGAATTCTTCATAGCGGTCAAGAAAGATTTCCTTATATCACCGTAATTATTACCATTGTTATCATTAAATATGTATGGAGAGCCTGGATGCTTTGGGACCGCTATCAAAGTCTTCTTGGCTACAGCGTTAAGAGGCACATCTCTACCCTCTCCGCTTTTAGTATCATGTAAATGGATCGTATCTCTTTTGAAGTCTATGTCATGCCATTTGAGG